>NZ_WQAG01000030.1:0-1970 GCF_013031565.1 Ruegeria sp. HKCCD7255
GATTGCCGATAGCATCGCGCAGTTCGGGTTCACCAACCCGGTGTTGATCGACGAGGGTGGCACCATCCTTGCCGGGCATGGCCGGGTTGCGGCGGCGAAGTTGCTGGGTATGGATCACGTACCGTGTCTGCGCTTTGAGCATATGACCGAGGCGGAGAAACGCGCCTATGTGTTGGCGGACAATAAGCTGGCGCTGAATGCTGGCTGGGATGAGGATCTGCTGGCAGCGGAACTCGGGGCGCTGATGTCCGACGATCTGGACTTTGATGTAGAGATCACCGGGTTCTCTGTCGCTGAAATCGATACCTTGATGGATGCGGTGACGCCGGAAGAAGAGGGGGATCCTGCAGATGAAGCGGTGCCGGATGAGGCGCCCGCCCGTGTGCACCGGGGCGATATCTGGCAGCTCGGCCGGCATCGATTGATCTGCGGCGACGCACAGGATGCAGACACCATTACCTGGCTGATGGACGGCGCGACGGCCACGATGGTCTTTACGGATCCGCCTTACAACGTCCCTATAGAGGGTCACGTCGGCAACTCCGGGAAAACGCAACATCGCGAGTTTGCCATGGCGTCAGGTGAGATGTCGGCGTCGGAGTTCACGCGCTTTTTGCAGCGCGCCTTCCGCAATCTCGCCGATCACAGCGTCAACGGGTCCATTCACTTCATTTGCATGGATTGGCGTCACATGGGTGAGATGCTACACGCGGGGAAGGGGGTCTATTATGAACTCAAAAATCTGATTGTCTGGGCCAAGGACAATGGCGGCATGGGCACCTTCTACCGGTCGCGGCACGAATTAATCTTTGCCTTCAAGAAAGGGGATACGCCGCATATCAACACTTTCGAGTTGGGGCAGCACGGGCGCTACAGGACTAATGTCTGGGAGTATCGCGGGGTTAACACCATGCGGGCAGGGCGCATGGAGGAATTGGCGCTGCATCCGACAGTCAAGCCGGTGCAGATGATCGCAGACGCGATCCGGGATGTCTCGGGACGCGGCGACATTGTGCTGGATGTCTTTGCCGGATCGGGGTCTACCCTGATCGCAGCCGAGAAGACAGGCCGACGCGGATATCTCAGCGAGTTCGACGAGATCTATTGCGATCGCATCATCGCCCGCTGGGAGGCCTATGCGAGGGACGAGGCGGCACAGGTTCTCTGCGGCTGGGCACCACCGGCGGACGCCAAGGCGTTGGAGGCGGCGGAATGAGCAGCGACAAGGACAAGCGTGCGCTCGTGGCCCGCCCGGGCTACGACGTGGGATACGGCAAGCCGCCGAAAGGCACCCGGTTCAAACCGGGCCAGTCGGGCAATCCAAAGGGCCGCCCAAGGGGATCAAAGAACAAACGTCCGGGCATGCATGAGGAACGGATGAAGGACCTCATTCTCGACGAAGCGTACCGCGACATCACGATCCGGGAAGGGCACCGAAGCGTGACTATCCCCATCGCGCAGGCGGTCATGCGGTCTCTGGCTGTGAACGCTGCGAAAGGTCAGCATCGCGCGCAGCGGCTCTTCTCTGAGCTCCTGGCTTCGGTCGAAAGCTCGCGCAGCCTTCTCCATGCAGAATACCTGGACAAGGCGCTGACCTATAAGATTGAATGGGAAAGGGAACTGCGCAGGCGCGCGGAAGCCGGGATAGAATCCATTGACGAGCCTATCCCCCATCCGGACCACATCAAGATCGACTTCCGAACTGGTGAGGTCCGTATTGTTGGTCCAATGACCAAAGAAGAGAAAAAAGAACTCGACTATTGGCGAGAAAAGCTCCCGGACCTCCGCGCCAACGTCGATCAACTGCGTGAAGTACTGGTCCACGAGACCGACCCCGATGAGATCGCAGATCTCGAAGGGCATATCCGGACAGGCGAAGAGTTGTATGAGCGGATCAGCACGGCGCTGGCGGTGGTCGAGCAACCTGCGTTGGAGTGATAACGAGGCCAAACAGCTCGCAAATGCCTTCT
>NZ_WQAG01000031.1:0-1772 GCF_013031565.1 Ruegeria sp. HKCCD7255
CCGACCTGTGTGCGCATGTCGTCTTTGCTGATGCCTGCGACGGCGACGGGTTTTTTCATGGCGTCGCGGCGGAAGGGCTCGCCCAGTTCCTGGTTCAGCAGCACTTCGATGAAGGTGGTTTTGCCCTCTTCCATCTGGCGCTTGACCGCCTTGTTCAGCTCGTCGGTCAGTTCCGCCATCGACGACACCGCGATGCCTTCGACGCCGCAGGCGCGGGCGATGCCGGCATAGCTGACTTCGGTCGACAGTTCGGTGCCCACGAAGTTGTCGTCAAACCACAGCGTCGTGTTGCGCTTTTCCGCGCCCCACTGATAGTTGCGGAAGATCACCATGGTGATCGCGGGCCAGTCGTCGCGGTTGACCGAGACCATCTCGTTCATCGAGATGCCAAAGGCGCCGTCACCGGCAAACCCCACAACCGGCGTGTCCGGGCAGGCCACTTTCGCCCCGCAAATCGCCGGGAAGCCATAGCCACAGGGGCCAAACAGGCCCGGCGCCAGGTATTTGCGGCCCTCTTCGAAAGACGGATAGGCGTTGCCGATGGCACAGTTGTTGCCGATATCGGACGAGATGATCGCCTCTTTCGGCAGCGCCGCCTGAATCGCCCGCCACGCCATGCGCGGAGACATCTTTTCCGGCTCGCGGCCCCGGGCGCGTTCGTTCCAGCTGGTGCCTGGATCGTCATCCTCGTGGTCCATCGAGGTCAGTTCCTGCGCCCAGGCCGATTTGGTCTTGGCGATGGTGTCCTTGCGCTCGGTCCGGCCCGCGTCGCCAGCACCGTCAGCCAGCTGTGCCAGGATGCCCTGCGCCACTTTCTTGGCGTCGCCCACGATGCCCACGCTGACCGGCTTGGTCAGGCCGATGCGGTCGGGGTTGATGTCAACCTGGATGATCTTGGCATCCTTGGGCCAGTAGTCGATCCCGTAACCCGGCAGGGTCGAGAACGGGTTCAGACGGGTGCCAAGCGCCAGCACGACGTCGGCTTTCGAGATCAGCTCCATCCCCGCTTTCGAGCCGTTATAGCCCAGCGGACCGGCAAACAGAGGGTGGGAGCCGGGGAAGGCGTCATTGTGCTGATAGCCCACGCAGACCGGGGCATCCAGACGTTCGGCCAGCGCCATCGAGTCGCCAATCGCATCGCCCAGAACCACGCCCGCGCCGTTCAGGATGACGGGGAACTTCGCCTCGGACAGCAGTTTCGCCGCCTCGGCCACAGCCTGTTCACCGCCCGAGGGGCGTTCAAACTCGACAACCGCGGGCAGTTCGATATCGATCACCTGGGTCCAGTAGTCGCGCGGGATGTTGATCTGGGCCGGCGCGCTGGCGCGTTTGGCCTGCAGGATCACCCGGTTCAGAACTTCGGCCATGCGCGACGGGTCGCGGACCTCTTCCTGATAGGCGACCATGTCTTCCAGCAGAGCCATCTGCTCGACCTCCTGGAAACCGCCCTGACCCATGGTCTTGTTGGCCGCCTGCGGGGTGACGATCAACAAAGGCGTGTGGTTCCAATAGGCGGTCTTGATCGGGGTGACCAGCGAGGTGATGCCGGGGCCGTTCTGCGCCACCATCATCGACATCCGACCCGATGCGCGGGTAAACCCATCCGCCATCATCCCCGCATTACATTCATGCGCACAGTCAAAAAACTTAATCCCAGCCGCAGGAAACAAATCCGAGATCGGCATCATCGCGGAACCAATAATCCCGAAGGCATTGTCAATCCCGTGCATCTGCAAAACCTTCACAAACGCTTCTTCTGTGGTCATCTTCAT
>NZ_WQAG01000004.1:0-290347 GCF_013031565.1 Ruegeria sp. HKCCD7255
CAAACGGTTTGTCTCAGACTGGATATCTCAATGAAAATACATATGAGATGCTGCTTTCTTTGGCGTCGCGGCAAAGGACAACAGGTTCAGTAGACAGCGGAACAAACGCAACGGAAAGCATCATTGCAAAAACTTCATCTGACAGTCGGCTATCCCCTGTGCGAAGAGTGTTTCCCGGTAAAGACCTCGTCGTTGGAAACTTCAACGGAAGGCTGTATGTTGTTGTGCTGACCTGGTCGTCTCACTCATTGGCGGAGGCGCGTGCCCTTGCGCGACGTAGTGGCGGCACCCTCGCGTCAATAACCTCGGCGGCAGAATACGACTTCGTTATGAAGCTTGCTCAGAGCGACAGCCGATTGTGGACTTCGGATGATCCCGAACACCGCCACGGGCCCAGTATCGGACTGTATCAGTCGAAAGGCGCTCGTGAGCCTTCGGGGGGTTGGGTATGGGATTCTGGCGAAAGCTATACTCTAAATCGGTGGACGCGTAGCGAACCCAATAACCATGATGGCGGAGAAGATGTTGCCGCTCTTTGGATCAAAAATGGGGGTGGAGGGCGGACCGTTGGTTGGAACGACACCAAAGGAATCTCTCGATCCTTTATTATTGAGATACCCTAGTGTGGGGTCGCAGAACAAGCCACGCCGCAAGTCCGTCACCTATCTCAGCTAGTAAACCCGCGTTGTCGCGCTTTCTGGAGGGGACAGAGACAACGCGGGCCGTCAGTGAGTGGGGTACCATGAATGTAGTGCTGAAATCGGCTCAATCAATCACGCTCTGGACAAGTCAATCTCAGACAGCAGTCAGGAAAAAAAATACGGCCTCTATCTGTCCTCTTTTCGCAATGACGGAAAGGAATGATCACTGAACGCGCGAGCCAACGGTTCTTTCAGACAAACTATGCAGGGAAAGAAGAGGGCAGGTATTGGCGCAATCCAGAGCGAATACCTAAGAAATACGGACCGGTGCGCTTGCGTTGACCAACGACCGCTTCGAGCCCGAAGCGGTCGGGTTCAGTCGTCACATCGGTGACTCATATTTTGTTTGGGAAACTTGGCGCTCAATCCAAGGCCTGCACCAATTTTCTTTTCCACCTTAGATCATCGCGATGCTAGGCTCAGATAAATTTCGCCTAACAGAGCATTGAAAAGCTATGACCAAACTGAATGTTACTCGCCGCGCTGCAATGACTATCTTTGGCAGCGCGTCGATAATCGCGATTTCCAATGCCGCGTCTACTCAAGCGGCCTCGTCATTACAGGATTTTGGAAGCCAGTTCCAAACTCTGCCCGAGATCACTGTCTACTCAGCGCAACGCGTCATCACCATGGAGAACAACGACCCGGCAATAAACGCTGTTGCCGTGGTCGGAGACCGTATTCTGGCCACCGGTTCGCGCGACGAACTCGTTGATCGCATCGGCTCACAGCCCTTTCGGTTGGACGATCGGTTCTCGGAGAAAGTTATTATTGCTGGTTTGATCGATCAGCACGTGCATCCTTTCCTCGCCGGATTGACCCTGACCTCCGAGATCATATCGATCGAGGATTGGAACATTCCGACTGGCTTTTCGGAGGCGGCAAAGGACGCGGAGGACTATCGATCGCGGTTAGAAGCGGCCGAAGCGGCTATGGATGATCCTGACGCCTTGCTGCTCACATGGGGGTACCACCACTTCTTTCATGGGGAAATCAGGCGTACACAACTTGATGAGATAAGCAGGTCGCGTCCAATCATTATTGTTCACCGCTCGGCGCACGAGCTAATCTTGAACACGCCCGCGTTGGAGATGCTGGGCGTAACACAAGAGTACGTCGATGGTTTTGATGGCCTCGCCCGGGAACAGTCGAGTTTCGAAGACGGTTATTTCTTCGAGGCAGGAATGTTCGCCGTTCTTCCCGCAGTCGCTCCAGTACTTTCAACACCGGAGCGTTTGGGTGCCGGTCTTAGGCTGGCGCGAGAGTACATGCATCGTGCCGGTGTTACTGTTGCTGCTGAACCGGGAGGTGTGTTGTCTCGACCTCTTCAAGAAGCAACAAACGCTGTCTTTTCCGGGCCAGACGCGCCGCTTAGGACATACTTCATAGCCGACGGCAAATCACTGGCTGCGATGCACTTTCAAAGTGGTTCGATGATTGAGGAGACCGAAAAGCTGCTGGATTGGGGTGAAGGCAAGACGGCTTTCATGCCGAAACAGGTGAAACTCTTCGCCGATGGCGCTGTCTACAGTTTGGCTATGCAGGTCTCGGAGCCTTATGTGGGCGGCGATTTTCACGGCGAGTGGATCATGCGACCGGACGAGTTCAATCCCGTATTCGATGCATACTGGGAAGCGGGTTACCAGATACATGTTCACCAGACTGGCGACCTTGCCGTGGACTTGATCTTGGACGCTGTTGAGCGAAACATGCGCCGGATGCCGCGAGCCGATCACCGCACGACGTTGGTTCACTTTGGTTATGCGAGAGAAGATCAAGCAAAGCGGATCGCTGAGCTGGGCTGCATCGTCAGCGGAAATCCATACTACGTAACGGCGCTGTCAGATCGCTATAGCGAGCTTGGACTTGGTCCAGAACGTGCAGATGACATCGTGCCCCTTGGGCCAATTAAGGCTAACGGCATTCCGATCTCATTTCATTCCGACGTACCAATGGCTCCTGGTGAACCGCTATTCCTTGTTTGGGCAGGGGTAAACCGAACAACACTCTCAGGCCGGGTTGCTGGCCCGGAACACCGCTTGGTGGTCGAAGACGCTCTGCGGGCGGTGACCATTGACGCTGCCCAATCCCTTCGATTGGAGAATGAAATTGGCTCCATCGCTCCCGGCAAGTTGGCGAACTTCACCATCCTTGAAGAAGACCCATTCGAAGTGGAAGCCGACAAGATAAAAGACATCGGTGTCTGGGGCACTATCCTTGAAGGTGAATTATTTCCCGTGTCAGATGACTTCGATATCGACCGCGCTTCATTATCGCCGCCACGGGATACAATAAATCCGCCCAAAAAGCCGCTGTACGCTCTTGCTGACGTATCGGGCATCGCAACGAAAGGCATGCTTGCTGGATGCTCGTGTTGCGCTTCACCAGTAGCTCAGTCGTGCACGACATCTGCTGCGGGACAAGTCTCGGCAGTTAGCTGTTGCGGCACCAACGCGTTGGGGTGGGCCGTCGTGTCCGAATGGGCTTCCAAAGTTTAAATTGGGGCCAGGCTGAGATAGCGCATTCAAATATCCGAAATGTCTGCATAGCTGACATTGGCTCTTTGTTGTTTGTCAGCAGCCACAACGCCATTGACCCTTAATCAATTTGGCAACAGCCGATGCGATCAATCCGCATTTTGCGATCAAGGCTAAGACAAAAAACCTGTGCGAGGTTTACCGTTCGGGTTTCCCCTGATCGACCGTGCGAAAGGACAATAAGGTGTCGTCGTATAGGACACGGGCAACTATGCGTACAGCGTCTTCCAGGGGAGTGCCGTCCGCTTCGAAAGTCTCGCGCAACGCCCATGTGGTATCAAAAATAAGTTCCGCATCACCGGTTGCTGTTTTACGCTGTTCCGTCAATGTCTGAACGATCAGGTCCAAATGTTTCATTTTTGGTTCATTACCGCTTTAGTCTGCTGTTACTTGGCAGATGGTTCGCGGTGATGAATTGCGCTTGTGAATTTCGGTCAATCGAAACGTTAAATGGTCATTTTGTGGCGTATTCTCACCTCCCGTAGTGCAATGACAATTCCCAAAACCCAAAGTACCGCCAATGCCATTGCATCAGTGCAGGAATCGAACGGCGGTTTTATCCGCTCATTCGAAATCGGCTACTCAATAAGCGTCATAAAACTTGGCGAAGTCTGAACACTTCTCCCAAGTCATTCCTTTGCAGAGTGTCGTCCGATGAAGAAGATGTAATGTTCGCTTAATCCTTACCAAAGCTTCGAACACCAAATCCATTGTATCACATGTCAGTGGGTTAATAGGGTTTTGAAAACAATGGTTTATGAAATCGGTGTAGACATGGCGCTTTCGGCCATGAAGGTATCTTCGGTAGTGAGTGAAAGAGATGACCAGCTCTATGCAATGGGGGTCTGTGAGGCGATGGGACTTACACCGCGTGAAGCTGCCATAGTCATTTTGGCGAAAGATAGTGATTTTGCGAGACCCAGAGATACGGAAGTATGCATCAAAAAATGGGCGCGCGAAGGAAGTTTGAATCCGACAGAACCGGCTGTCGCCAGCGCCCTTTCAAGGCTGGGCTATTCAGAGATCTAGGAGCCCGGCATAGCTGCACAGACTTGCGCGTCTCAAGTTGGCGAGGTGATCTTGGGACTAGGCTGGGCAAAGGTGCTGTTCTGGACGAAAAAGGGCGCGCTCTAACTAAGCGCGCCCCAGTTGACAGGGAGGACAGTGAAAAAATCTCGCGCTCCAAACTCAACATGAGCGCTAACTCTTTAACTGAACCCAATATCGTTGATTCTACCGCGTTGGTCAGTGAAGTGGGTTACACAGATTTGGTTATTCTGAGAATTCAAAGGTTGGCCCCGGTAGGCTGGCGTTTCCGAAATCCGTGTGTGGATCAGATTGCAAGCTTTTAGTTGCAGACTGATTGTCCCGCATACATCCCAACGCCTGCACCCGCTGCAGTCGCTAATGTCTTGCCCGATCCGCCACCGAAGCGATTTCCAACGACCCCTCCAAGAGCAGCGCCACCCAGGATCCCTGCAGCGCAGCGAGCGTCATGCTGGACCTGAGCCTGAGTTGGCGTGGTCGGTGCTCCGCATGCGGCCACAAGCAGCGAAATGCCAATCGCACATGTTAACGTTACTTTGTTCATCTCGAATGCCTCTCAAGATACCAATGTGTTATCTGACTAGGTGGCCCCAGGGCGCTTATCGTGCAAGGTTTCAATCCCCCGAGGATTTGAGATTAACCAAATCTTAATGAAGACCGCTTTGGGTTGGGCCTTTCATTCGATGCCCGTGGAACTGATCGGAAAAAGGCCCACAAACGCTTTCATCTTTCAGATAAGCTTCTCCAATGTGCGGACGACTCGGCAGACCTGATATGACATGGGCAGAGCTCTATGCCCTTCAGAACTGG
Source organism: Ruegeria sp. HKCCD7255 (assembly GCF_013031565.1). NCBI lineage: Bacteria > Pseudomonadati > Pseudomonadota > Alphaproteobacteria > Rhodobacterales > Roseobacteraceae > Ruegeria > Ruegeria sp. HKCCD7255. Next base: position 5,096 of record NZ_WQAG01000004.1, read on the forward strand.
ATCGTGAATGGTGTCCCGATCCCGACAAAGCGGGACCCGAACGCCAAAGACCTGACGATGAGCTGGAACGTGAAGCCCACTCAGATGTTGGATATGGCCTTCATCCAAGACGACCGCTTGATAAGCTCAACGGCCCGGTGGTGGCTTGTCCCGCACTGGTTCAAGGAAGACGTAAAGCAGTGGAAACCGACCACATTCAACGCGAAGATAGAAACAGCGAATAAACTGGGTTCGTTCCGGGTCGCTTGGAAGAGCAGCCGGTGCATTATCCCGGCCAGTTTCTACTATGAATGGACAGGTACCAAAGGGGCCAAGCAGCCTTGGGTTATTAAGGCAGATACCAATGACCCTTGTATGTACTTCGCGGGCCTCTACTCGCGCCTCACATCCGGCCTGAATACTTGTACAATCCTCACCCGTCCCGCTTTACATCAAATCGAACACATCCACGCCAGGTCACCGGTCATCCTGACAAATGAGAACCTGGTGCCGTGGATGGCTGGCGAAATTGATCATGATGAAGCCCAAGATCTCGGAACCGAATGGGATGGGCGCATGCGCTACCACAAGGTTGCACCCATTGGACGCGACGATGACGGGCCGGAGTTGATTGAGGAGTTTGTGGAATAGCAGTGAAATCTCGAAAAGAGTTTCGCGGTCATCTTTTCCCGGTGACAGCAAGCGCGCCGGTTTTGTTTACGAAAATGAGCATTCAGACCTCCTCTGCGCTTCGCACCAAGGTCTATTTTGCTACTAAGGCAATGCGGCAGGCACCCGGTCAGCATCAAACAGATATTCAGAAGGCAGAGCGGTTGGTGAAGGCTCCGATTACGTGGCCCATGTGGCGTTCAAGACGAGTTCACCCTTGCCGCAACCGCCCAAAACCTCCGGAAACTGGCCAAACTCAAGCCAATGGTACCAGCCAAGAGATACATTACAAACGGCTGCTCCAGCCAAAAGCCGCCGCTCGTTCAAAGCGCAGCGAAAGACTGCTCAGAGCCCAAATCTGACGTCAAATCGACCTGGGGGTTGAGCTTCTTACAGTCAAAGAGTTACGCTGAAAATCGATAACCGAGCGATCGTTCGATCGCCTTCGTTAGGAGCCATTATCGACACTTCCGCGAGGTACCAATTGCTTATGCTCAAGACATCCAGATTTAGCGTTGTAGCCGCGCTGTTCCTTTCACATGCTTTGATGGCCATCCCTCTTGAAGCTCAGGAGGCAGCCCCGGTGACCTATTCGCTTGAAGCAGGCGTGGTTTATGGAGAGGGGCTTGTGACGAAAGAGGGTAAAGCGGTATCGCGGGATTTATGGATGGATGTCTATCATCCGACCGAAACTGCAGCCACGCCGCGGCCGGCCGTAATTCTCACCTTTGGTGGAGCATTCCATCGCGGAAGTCCAAGGCTTACTCTTCAATCCGGTGGTGCTCAAGACACCTCCATGGGCAACTACTGCCGTCGGTTCGCCGCGAGGGGCTACACGTGCTTTGCAATCGACTATCGGTTAACACCCGAAGGTCCTGTGCCGTCAGGGAAAGGTTATCAAACAGACTGGATCAAACCCGACAGTCTGTTGCCGCTCTTGCCCCAAGCCAACCATATTCGCGAGACTATGGACCTGCCGCCGCTAGATTTCAGCATCCCCGAACAAGAAAAGACAATGGTTGACGGTGTCATCTCTGCTGCCGAAGACTTGCATAAAGCGGTGCTTCATGTCCGCGAGTTGGCGGACCGATACGAGATTGATCCAAACCGTATCGCGCTCGGCGGATTTTCAGCGGGTGCTGTAACCTCTTGGAATGTAGCGCATGGCATGGGAGTTCCTGTCTCAGGCGTCTTTCTCTTGTCTGGAACCGATGCCGGATTTGACGTGAGCAAGGCTGTCACGGCCTCTTCAAACAGACCACCGATACTAGTGTTTATGGGGCAGTATGATCTTGCAGGCGCATTGTCTTCCGTTCCACAGCTTATCGCTCACTACCAAAAAGTTGACGTGGATTATGAGTTCGCATGGGTGCCGGGCTTCGGACATTTTTATCCTGCTGGAGCAGCCAGTCTGGGTAGCAATGCAGTGAGCATGTCTGTGGAAGGTCGGATTGCCGAGTTCCTCGAACGCGTTATCGGCAAAGGGTCTTAGCGCGCAGCTTAGTAGCTACGAGATAGGATTGCCTTATCTGGCCGCTTAGTTGTTTGGCGTCATGTCTACAATGGTTGGTTCGCGGTCTCCACTCGTTTCAAACACGATCATTTCTTCGCCCATGCCTGCGAAATCAATTTGCTTCATGTCAACCATGTGAACGGTGCGGTCATACATCGTGTGATAGTAGTAAACGAGGTTCTGACTATCGCTTGCGGTCGTGATCTGCGTGGCGCTGTAGAGTAAATCGTCTGATTGAACATCATCTTGCGCACCTTCGGCAGCATCAGCAGGGATGTTGAAGTTATCGAGGATACGAAACGCTTCGCGCACAGTGTCGTAGCCGCCTGTCGTCTCACGTGCAGTTTGCGAGAAGGCAACTGCCCTTACAAATCGTGACGGGGGTGTGAAATCTCCCGGAAGACCGATCATGCCACTACCTGCGCCCAGCGGTGCAAAAGTGACGCCACTTGCTTCGACTTCCGGCAAACCAAGGGCGGAAAGGTTCACATAGTTGTTGAGGTTGGTCATGTGCCAATCGTAGTTCGGTGAATTGGTGATCACGCCAAGCGGCGCATCAAAGACGGTAAGTTCACCATCGATGTATTCGACGACGATCCGCCCGCCAAAACGGTCTGCCACGAGCATATGAAAGGGGAATGGAAAGCCCAGTGTCTCATCCACGACGCCAACGACACGCACATTTTCCAGCCCGGTTTGCGCTTCTTCGACAGTTTCAAATTGAGATAGTACGTATGAAGCCAGCAGGTCACCCGGTATAGTATTGTCCGCAAGTTCGGGCAGGTATTCTTGATACTCGGTATATCCTGGCAGGTAGAAAAGGCCCGCTGTAAGACCTGCTTCGTTTATCCCGTCTGCTGGCGCTCCGTGGTCGAGCATGCTGATGCCAACCATGCCAAAGCGCCCTGTCCAAGTCGCACCCTGTGCACCATCCGGCATCGCTCCGGCATTGTAGGTGAACTCTCTTGGGATGATGTTGATTTTGGTTTCAAGGTCGAAGGGACCCCATTCAGCAGTACGCGCGCGAATGATGCTGCCGTCCGCTCCTGACAGCATTATGCCTGTGCATCCCCACGCGATTGAAACCGACGCAATGAGAGCGACGCACGCTCGACCCGAAGTCTTCAAACCTTCAATCAAGTTCATTTTTCACTCCTCAGCGATTTTGGCACGAATAACATTTGTACTTGAGGGCGATGCTAATACGACAGTATCCAGCGGCATAGCGAAAACCAGCTTGCATCAGAAAGCTGCTGTGGGCCTCGATCAGTGGCAATTGTGTTTGGGATGTAAGCGGTGGAGCATTTGACAACTGCTGGCGACAATGACGGGTTTGTTCGCAAAGCAGACTTTGAGCAAGTTGAAGCGAAGGTCTGCTTCGAGCCCAAAGTAGTCACTCACAATTCCACAGTCCTTCAATCATTATTGCTGTGGTGTATACCAGATGGGTGATGTGTACGCGCGTTCTTGAAGCGTTAGAGGTACTTCGGACGGCAGTTCGAGATTGAATTTCACGGCGTCGTATGCGGTCCATCTTGGGGTCGGAATTTCGATAACACGTACATAATAAAAGGCACTTTGTGTTGGGACGAAGTCGGGATCGGTCCAAACGGCGCCGAGTTCTGGGGCACCTATTGTGTTTGTGTAGGATGGTATCGACAGATCGACAGTTGACCCGACCGGTGCAATTTTCCCGTTTTCATCGGGTTCGCGATTGTCCGACCAGGCAACGTCATAAACGGCCTCCTTCAGTTCCCCACCGTCATCGAGCCAGCCTTTTATGATCTGAATACGGTCAAGGTTTGCACCCATGGAGTCTCGCAGCGCGTACACCAGAAATGAAGGCGCACCATCGCCCGGCAGAAGGTCTGAGCCCATTGGAACACCCTTTGAGTAGCCAACTTGAGCAAGATCGCGTCGCAACACATCACTGTCTTCAAAATCCCACCCGCCGAAGAACCTAACGCGCATACGTGGTCCCGTTGTCGCGTAGGTCTCGCGGCGGGACATACCATCCCAAATGGCACCACGCGAGTTCTCTTCGGCCCACACCGCAGTCAGCCCCGATGCGCCGTAACTCCAACCCCACAAAGCATCTGTGCCGTCAGGCAGCGTTTTGCTGACATGCGCAGTTCGGTCTGGACCAGGTTCATACGCCGTAAACTTGTGGAAGTTGTTGTCCTCTTCCACGGTCGTCATTCCAGTATGTGTGTCAGACGCTCCGACGAGACCAAACTTGAACGGGTTCACACCGAGCTCAGCCTCCAACGCCAGACCGCGTTGCAATCCAGAACGCACGTACTCGCCAGGCAACATCGCTGTTGTTTTTGGAACAGAGGCATCAAGGTTGCCGTAATCGAAAGTCTCGAAGTCTGCGAACTCATCTTCCGGTGACAATGCCGGGTGAGCTTCGCCGTCTCCCTTTATTTGCGTCGCCTCATACAGTGGTTCCCACCTTGCGCGCGCCTCGGCATATGCGGCATCAAGCGGCGCGCCTTCGTCAAAGTCATCTCTCAATGGAAACATCCAACCATTGGACAGATTGCCATTGTGTGGGATCGCCAGAACGCGTCCACCGGTCTGCGTCTCGTAATTTTCCATCCAGTTCCAAAGATCCCGTGGGTTCGGTGAACCCATTGGCGGCGTCGTTGTATACGGTAATATTTGACCGGCACGGCCAGCACCATCGCGGAAAATCACGTTGCGATGCAGGTTTCTCCCGCCCACCAGAGACGTCCACTCGTAAGCAATGAACGTGGTGAAAACACCGGGGTCGTTAAATTCTTCGGCGGCTGCGATGATGTCGTCCCAAACTGCAGCATAAGCAGGATTGCCGGGTTGATAATTAAGGGCGGGCGAAATCTCACCTTGTGCAAACAATGCTGTCAATTCAAATGCTGCTACTCGGGCTTCCTCTCCTCCGGCTGCAAATGCGTCATGGAAACGGCGACCCTGTTCATCTGCCAGTATATTCGGTGCACCACCAATGATATCGGTGATGGCACCCATGGCGTCTGAATGATCTGTTATCATGTAAAAATCTAAAGGTTGAGCCAATTTCACGGGCTGTCCGGTGTTCGACACAACCTGCTCCCCACGGGCTAGTCGATAGGCATCACGTGGCATCAAACGTGTTCCACCACCTCCAGCATCTGCACTCAGACCGGTATGAACATGGGTGTCTCCAAAGTAGACCTGCGTTGGATAAGCCCGGTCGGCGTTGGGAGAATACGGGCGACCTGAGCGGTCGCTGAGGCCCTGAGGATTTATTGCATCTTGAGCGAGGCATGGCAGAGAGAGTGATATGAATAAAGAGATAGACCAAGCAATTCGCATAGGACCCTCAATAAGTTGAAACGTCTGAACCACGCATCCAATGGCACGGCTCCAATTACAGTATCACTTACATTAGGCAGCGTGCGAACGGGTTGTCTACATATTGCAGAAAACCGCCAAAGTGGCGGAAACTTAGGCCAACCAAACTGCAAATGCGATTAGCCGCTTCATCCGCTTGGCCGTCACTCACGCTGAGAGCAGCGAAGGTCTGCAGGGAGCCCTTAGCGCTGGTCGTCAATCGGCGCGCGCAAATCTAACTCCAAAGCATGGATTACACTCTGGATACTCCCAACAAAGCCCCTTTTTGCTGTCGTTGTTTAGTCCCAGATGACGGCGCTTTCGTATTCCCGAAGTGCCAAGACGCCATCCTCTGTAATTCGGTAAGTTGCCCCTACACCTGAACTCGGCGCATCGCGCGTTGCTAAACCTTCCACGACCAGTCTATCAAGACAAGCCTTGGCACGATCCTCAACCTTGTCTGGAGTGAGCGGGAACGAGTGCTTTTCAACCAAATCTAGCATTTTGAGTGCTAATATTTCATCAAACGGTCGCAATCGTTGCCTCCCTATTGCGTACTTTCTTCGTTTCGCAAAATGTCTTGGATCGCAACAATGATTCTGCGGACCCTATCGTCGGAAATACTGTAATAGATTTCCCTGCCGTCCCGTCGCGCAGCAACCAGCCCCTCAAGACGAAGCCGGATAAGTTGTTGGGAGCAGCCCGCCTGAGGCATCGATACGTCTTTTTAGAGTCGAGATACGTTTTTCTCACCTTCCATTAGTCTTAAGAGTATCTGAAATCGCCCTGGATGAGCCATTGCCTTTGCGAAACCGGCGACTTCATGGAAATGCTCTTTCATCTGCTCTTGCAAGGCGCATCTCCTATTGGCCGTTTGCTGGCTCCAGCCAAACCTTTGACACTTCCCCACCTACCAGCGTTCATTCCGCCGCTGATGTCTTAGGTTGTTTACTCTGCCCAATGCTACAACTTTCACACCGGAGCGCATGTCCTGCTGCGATATCGGCAGCATCATCCCTTGAAAAAACCTGAAATTGAGTGATGCGGGCGGCGACAGAGCGAGCATCAATTTTCAAGACCAGAACAATGATGGAAAATACTGCGAGAGTGATTTTGTTCCAGAAGGAAACGTTATACCAGCAGCCCAGTTTCAGCAGCAAAACCGCGCACATTGTCCCCCATATGTCCCCCAACACCAACGCAGACGATGGAGATATCAGTCAAAAAATCTTGCAAGTGATTGATTTTAAATGGTGCCCCCACACGGACTCGAACCGCGGACCTACTGATTACAAATCAGTTGCTCTACCAGCTGAGCTATAGGGGCACCCTTGGGTGTTTCGACGCGATTAACATCATTCAGCCGGGAAGCTCAAGAGGCATTTTCACAATAGTTTCGATTGATTGATGTGTGGGGTTTTATTCAAATCCGTAGCCCATCGTGGAGGCGAGGATGAACTGGTCGGGGGGCCAAGAATGTTCGTTCAATACAGGTGTCCAGATGACACGGCGAATGCCTCGGCTAGATCTCAGCAATTGCAGGTTGGAGCGCCCAAAGCACCCAAGGATCCTGATTTCCGGAGCGCATCAAGCACCGGATAATCGGTGAATGCCAGCATGATCCCTGGGTACACCGTTCGATTTGACGGCATCAGTTTCTACCTGTAACCCGATGAACAGTATTCTCAAAATGTGGGAAGTCTTGACCGTGGAAGTGGCCATCCTTAGCAGCGTTGCGTTTACTGACGAAGGGCGGCTCTTCGAATTGGCACGGGCAAACACCAACCTCATGGCAGAACACAACTGCCTGTATTTTGGTGGCAGAAAATACCGTACGGTTTTCAAGCCCGCACTTGACGCGCCTAAGGCTCGACCAGTCGCATCAGAAACCTCAGCTCTGTTTCAAACTCAAATTCCGGAGGGTCAAGAACCGAGGCGAGTCATTTTGACCGGTGGGAGTTTTCTCGGCTCGCTTACCTCGACCATCGAAAACGGGCAGTTCTACCCTTCTGCCGGGGAACGTCTTAGCTTCATAAGCCATGTTTTTGATGGTCAGCCAATTCAATTGTTCATTGCTTTGCGTAATCCGGCCAGCGTGATCGCCGGCGTACTGGCCGCCCTGCCCCAGCAAGACCGGCAACAGATTCTGTCGTCAACCGATCTCAGCTGTCTCAGTTGGCTACCTATGATCGAAGATATACAGGAATTGGCGCCGAACATTGAGATCACGCTTTGGAGCGACACCCATGCGCCCCTGATAATCGGTAAAGTTTTCCGTGCGCTCGCAGGCTTGCCTGAGGACGCGCCACTGACAAACGAGTTTGCATTCCTGTCATCATTGTTGGCAGACGCAGGAGTTCGCGAACTTGATGAACTGCTGTCCCAGGAGGATTTTTATCAATCTTCGGCAACGCGTGATGCGCTGGCCGAAATTTTCGAACGGCATGCTCATGCGGAGGCGATCGAAGAGGTGATCGACTACCCCGGCTGGGATGACGAGGTTGTTGCTGCGTTTACCGAACTTTACGAACAGGATCTGGCACAGTTGCAAACCATGCCAGGCATTCGTTTTCTGACCCCCTGAAGGACCCAGACAGCGATGGTCACATGCCAAGTGCTTCCTTGTACATCTCAAGCACCGCCTCTTCTTCGGCAATATCGTCCTTGTCGCGTTTACGCAGCGCGATCACCTTGCGCATGACCTTGGTGTCGTAGCCGCGTGCCTTGGCTTCGGCCATGACTTCCTTTTGCTGCTCGGCAAGGTCTTTCTTTTCCGCATCCAGACGCTCGAACCGTTCGATGAACTGGCGCAGCTCGCCAGCGGTTACGCGGTAATTGACGGCGGCCTGGTCTTCGGTGATGTCTTCCATCTGCGTCTGTCTCCAATCGGCTGGTTGTTTAATGCATCGGGCAATGGGCCGGATACCGCGCCACCGGTCAGGGTGCAAGCACGCAAATCACACCCGGGCTTGTGCGGCGTATGTTCATCCGATAAGCGCGGTCTCACCGAAATGAAAAGGCATTGGACACCATGTTCGACTTGATAGTCTGGGGCGGAGCCGCGCTGTCTCTGGCGGGTTTGATAGGCCTGATGTATTGCATCCTGCGCGTCATGAAGGCGCGCAAAGCTGGCTTGACAGACGAAGAATTGAGAGCCGCGGTTCAGGCCGTTCTCCCGTGGAACCTGGCGTCCCTGTTCTTATCGGTGATTGGTTTGATGCTGGTCATCCTGGGCATTTCCTTCGGATGACCAACCAGATCAGACTGGCATATTGTCGAAGCGCGCTTCGACCGCGTCTTCGCAAAGCGCAGCATCCAGACGACGCAGGCGCGATGGGATATGCATTCCTTGCGCGCGCATACGATCCAAAACACGGCTGACACTGGGTTGCAGCTCTAGTCGGGTGTCCAGACAAGCACCTTCCAGCTTGTGTTCAAGCTGCTCGGCTTCGGAATAAAGGTCATGTTCGTTCATTGATCTTCCTCCCATAGGTGTCACTCTGTCCGATGTAGGTAACGGATTTAATACCAGCACATCTGCAGAGCATTCCCGTGCGGTTTTTTGCCGACCGGCCTCAAAAACGCGCACAAACGCGCGCGCTGATGAAATCCTATTCGTAAAAACACGACCGCGCCTTGATGAACATCAAATCGTGAATTGGATAATGTGTCATATTCCGGTATGACAATGTGAAGTCATCTACGGGAGAGTCGCATGACACCTATCGTCAAAGCCTTCTTTGACCCTCACACTTTCACAGTCTCCTACGTTGTACAGGAGCCCGAAGGGTCAGCTTGCGCCATTATTGACAGCGTATTGGATTTCGATCACGCGTCAGGTCGGACTGACACGGGGTCTGCGGATCAGATCATCGACTACGTCAAATCAAACGGCTTGAAGGTCGATTGGATTCTGGAAAGCCACGTCCATGCCGATCATTTGTCTGCGGCTCCGTATCTTCAGGAAAAGCTGGGCGGAAAGATTGGTATCGGCGAAAACATTGTTGTTGTGCAGGACACGTTTGGCAAAGTGTTCAATGAGGGCACCGAGTTTCAGCGCGATGGCAGTCAATTCGACGCTCTGTTTACCGAGGGCGAAAGCTTTCACATCGGACAAATGCGCGGAGATGTCTTACATACGCCCGGGCACACTCCGGCATGCATGACATATGTGATCGGCGATGCAGCCTTTGTGGGCGACACACTGTTCATGCCCGATTTCGGCACGGCACGCTGCGATTTCCCGGGGGGATCTTCAGAACAGCTTTATAAGTCGATACAGAAAATCCTGTCTTTGCCGGACGAGACGCGCGTTTTTGTCGGCCATGATTACAAGGCCCCGGGGCGTGATGAGTATGCCTGGCAAACCACAGTGGGAGAGCAGAAAGCGCTGAACGTTCATATCGGTCAGGGGCGCAGCATCGAGGAGTTTGTCGAGATGCGCGATGCCCGAGACGCCACGCTGTCCATGCCGCGTCTGATACTGCCCTCGCTGCAGGTGAACATGCGCGCAGGCAACATGCCTCCGGCGGATGAAAACGGGGATGTCTTCATGAAAATTCCGGTCAACAAGCTGTAACCGGTCGACACGCAGCCAGAGGATAGTGCGATGCATACGGAATGGATTTGGGGGCTGCTTGGCGGGCTCATAATCGGGCTTGGGGCTGCGGTCTTTTTGTTGGGCAATGGCCGCATCATGGGGGCCAGCGGGATACTGGCTGGTTTGCTTGAGAAGAGCAGCCGGGATGTACGATGGGAGCGCCTCGCCTTTGTCGCGGGCGTTGTCGGGATGCCCCTTCTGCTTCGCCCGCTGATCGCGCCGGAAACGGAAACGCATTTAACAGGCAATCTGACGCTCGTGATCATAGCGGGGCTGCTGGTTGGTACAGGCACAAGGATCGCAAATGGCTGTACATCGGGCCACGGGGTTTGCGGCATCTCACGGTTTTCGCTGCGCGGGATCGTGGCCACCGTGTTCTACCTTTTGGCCGGTGCACTTACAGTTGCCCTGTTTCGGCACGGCTTGGGGGTGATCTGATGCGTGGAGTGCTTGCCTTTTTTGCCGGGTCGCTGTTTGGCACCGGTCTTCTTGTGTCAGGAATGACGGACACGACCAAGGTTCAGGGCTGGCTGGACATTTTCGGAAACTGGGATCCGACGCTTGCCTTTGTGATGGGCGGGGCGATCTTGCCCATGGTCATTGCCTGGCGCCTGACCCATGGGCGTGAACCCGCGGTGGGCGGAACCTTTCCAGAGCCTCCGCCTGTCGAATTGGATCGGCGCCTGGTCGTCGGTTCGGTTCTGTTTGGCATGGGATGGGGGCTGGTGGGATTGTGCCCGGGTCCTGCCATGGCGTCGCTCAGTTATGGTGGCGTTGGTGGCGTGGTCTTTCTGGTTTCAATGCTGGCGGGTATGCTCGCCGCGCCAACGTTGGGTGCAAAACTGGACAGAGTGGCGAACCCGGCTTAAGCAATTGCCATGGAGATTCGCCCTATTACCCCCCGCTACGCCGTCTCACCTCAGATCACGGTTGAAGACGTTCCAGCCATTGCCGCGGCAGGTTTTGTTAAGGTGATCTGCAACCGTCCAAATGTCGAAGTTCCTCCGGCCATACAGTCGGATGCCATTGGTCAGGCGGTGCGCGACGCGGGGATGGTATTTGAAGTGCTCGAACTGACCCACCAGACCATGACCCCTGAAAACGTCGCACGCCAAAGGGACATGGCAGAAAGCGAGGGCGGTCCGGTCTTGGCCTATTGCGCATCAGGCACGCGCTGTTCGGTGGTATGGGCCTTGGGGCAATGCGATCACCTGAGCCCGGATGAGATTTTGGAGGCCACCGGCAAGGCTGGCTATGCCTTGGATAACCTGCGCCCGGCCCTGGACCAATTGAGCCAGCGCGACGGATAAGCTTGTTCTAGGGCTTATCGTTGGTGCCGTCCGAGACCTCTGGCAGCCCGGCGAGCTGTGAAATCTCTGCAAGCATCTGATCGGAATTACCAATCTCGAGCGATGGATCCTCATCCAGCAGAGCGTCTGGTGCAGCCATCAGGTCCGGCTGAGCGGTGTCGTCTGCCTGGGGATCGACAATATCGCCCGAAACAGGCTGTTCCAGCTTGGCGTCACTTTCCCAGAACGCGTCTGGTTGGGCTTCGGTCAGCAGAGGGCCATTGTTCTGCTCGTTGATCCGAACCGCGCGCATACCACCGCATTGCCCCAGGCGCCCCAGGGCGATGCGACTTCGGTCGATTGTCAGCATCTCGGTCTTGTCGACCCGCGCACCCTGCAATGGCAATACTTCCCCCACAGACAAACCCGACAAGTGAGACAGAGGTATGTTCATCCGGCAGATCACCCCGCTCAGCTCTGCTCGCATGACACCTGCGGCTTGGTCGAGTTGCCCGCCCCCCGCACGCGCCTGCGTCATCGCCTCGACCGTCTCGGTCGCGAGATCGGGCAAAACTATGCAGATTTTTCCCTGTCGCAACCCGCCACCCAATTCGGCGGTCAACGAGAAGAGACGAAATTGATCGTCTACCAGCGCCAAAGTGACAGCGCGGGCAGATCCGACGCGCCCCGAAAACTCGAAACCTGAAAGGCTATCGATGTCCAGCGGATCCTCGACCAGAGTGCGGGCCTTTTTGAAGACGTCTTCAAGCAGAGGCGCGACCATGGCGGCGTCGGTATCGGTGAACGGACGGGGTTCCGGGTCATCGGCGATCACATCCCCTATCGTCTGTTTCTGAACAATCGCCGAGACAGCGCCCAGGTCAACACAGACAGCGGCCACACGCCCCTGCGCCGTTGAAAAGAGCAACAACAGCCAGTCGTCTTGCAAAACATTCTGCAGCCCCTCCAAGGGGGATTGCGTTTGCTTGACAGCGATGATGGACAGCGGCAACCCGATCCGTTCATCCGCAGCCCGGGCCATGGCGAGCCGCAGCGCGCGTGAGACCGAACGTGGCGAGGTATCAGCACTGCCCTGATTTGCGGACAGCTTTCGCGTCAAAGCCGTGCCGGATTGCTGCGTCATATTACCGAACCGCCCAGTTGTTGCTGATACGCTTTTTATGTACCTGCGGTTCGTTACCAATGCCTTTACATAAGCGCTATTGCGCGGCCTGACGAAAGGCCAGTGGCAGGGTGACGCGGAACCCTGCCCCGCCCTGTTCGGGCAAATAGGAGATATCTCCACCCAAACGCTGCATGATCTCGCGACAAATGGCCAAACCCAGCCCGGCGCCTCCGGCCTTGTCCGACCCGACTCGCGCAAATTTTTCGAACACCATTGCTTGCGCCTCGGGTGGGATACCGCTGCCATTGTCGATGAAATCAATCACTACCTGACCGCCAATATCATGGGTCGCGATTGTCAGTTCCGGCTCGTCCGCGTCGCAATATTTTTGGGCGTTCGAGATCAGATTGATGAAGACCTGTCCCAAACGATCCAGATCAGTATAGAGCGTGATGCGCTCGGCAGAGCGTGTACGGCGCAAGGCCAGCGCGCGCTCTCCTCCTGTCAACGCGGTGGCCACAGCGCGATCCAACACGCCCTGAACAGTACCATCCAACATGTTCAAGCTGACCTGACCGCTTTCCAGAACACTCAGATCCAGCAGGTCGTCCAATAGCCGCGTCAAGCGCAGGGCCTCATCATGGATGATTGAGGAAAAGCGCATCTGATCTTCGTCACTCATCCCGCCCGTGTCGCGCATGATTTCCGAGAACGCGCGGATTGATGTCATGGGTGTACGCAGTTCGTGGCTGACCTGGCTGAGAAACGCATCCTTTTGCATCGAAAGCTGCGTGAGCTTGGCATTGGCATCACGCAACTGGCGCGCGGTGCGGCTCAGCTCGGCCGACTTGGTTTCAAGCTGATTGGAATACTCCAGCATCTGCGCCGATTCGTCAGCCACGGCCAGCAGGTCTTCGACCGATACCGCCGCACCACCAACGATCTGACCGATCATCGCATGTGCGGTCGCCGCACCAACCGAACCGCTCAGCTCTCGCTCTAACCGTTCCAGAAATCCGGGCGTTGGTTCGGGCAACCGCCCTTCGCGGCCCTTTTGACGCGCCGCCTCGGCCTGGAAAAACTCCTGTGCGGCTCCGGTCCCCAGTATGCGTTGGGTCATGATCATCAGATCTTCGCTTTGCGCCACCGACCCCGACCACCCATGGGGTGAGGCGGAATGGTCAAACACATTGACGAACTGTGCCCCCTGCAACCTCTCCAGCGGGCTGGGAAAGCTCAGCAGCGATCCTACGCAGAACGCAATAGTGTTGAGCGAGAGTGACCAGACAACCGCATGTACCATCGGATCGATCCCCTCAATCCCGAACAAGGCTTGGGGGCGCAGCCAGCCCAAGCCAAAGGGGCCGTTTTCGATCATCGACACCGGGATGATGCCGCCCTCCATTCCCGGCAGGAGCAAGGTATAGATCCACAGCACAAAACCAACGGTCAAACCGGCCAAGGCCCCCACCCGCGTCGCACCGCGCCAGAACAGCGCGCCTACAAGTGCGGGCAGGATTTGCGACAGACCGGCAAAGGCCACCAGGCCGATCGAGGCCAGAGCCGCACCGCCGCCCGACAAGCGGTAATAGAAATACCCAAGCGCCATGATGGCCGCGATGGATAGGCGCCGCGCGATCAACACGATCTTGCGCACATCGCCCGAGACCGGGCTGCTGCCTTCCTGCGTATTCAGCCAGATCGGCATGACCACATGGTTCGACACCATCGTCGACAGAGCCATGGCGGTAACAATCACCATGGAGGTCGCCGATGAAAAGCCACCGATAAAGGACAGCATCGCCAGCCCGTCATTGCCTTGCGACAAAGGTACAGTCAGCACAAACAGGTCGGGGTTCGATCCTGCGGGCAAAAGGTCAAGCCCAACCACCGCGATCGGGACGACAAAGAGGCTCATCAACAGCAAATACAGCGGAAAGGCCCAGGCGGCCGTGCGCAGGTGGCTTTCGTCATCATTCTCGACCACCATGACCTGGAACATACGGGGCAGGCAGACGAAGGCTGCCGCTGACAAAAAGATCAGGGTCGTCCACCGACTTGTATCGACGTTCCACTGCCCGATATCGGAGGCGTCGATCCGATCCAGCATAGGTGTCAAACCACCGGCAATGCCCCAGACCACAAAGATGCCGACGGCCAGCAAAGCCACTAGCTTGACCACCGATTCCAGTGCAATTGCCGTCACAATCCCGTGGTGACGCTCATTGGCATCCAGATTGCGCGTTCCAAACAGAATAGCAAAAGCAGCCAGCCCGGTCGCAACCCAAAACACGCTGGACCCTTCGCGATAGAGCCCCGTTGGATCAGCCTCGGCAAAGATAGAAAAAGATAGCGTAATCGACTGTAATTGCAGCGCAATATAGGGCGTTCCACCCAGAACCGCCAGGGTTGTGACACAGATCGCCAGCGTGTTGGACTTGCCATAGCGCGACGAGATTAGGTCAGCAATAGACGTCACCCGCTGACTGCGCCCGATGCGCACCAGCTTGCGCAGCCCCCACCACCAGCTGACCATCACAAGCGTTGGCCCCAGATAGATCGTTACGAACTCCAACCCCGACCGCGCAGCGTTGCCAACCGCACCGTAAAAGGTCCAGGCTGTGCAATAGATCGACAGGGACAGCGTATAGATCAAAGGCGACCGCAGCCATTTCCCCTTGCCCGCGGCAGCAGCCCTATCTGCCGCAAAGGCCACGCCGAACAGCAGTACAACATAGCCCAGACAAACCAGTATGAGCATGTTGAGCGTGGCCATCACTCACCCTCCGACGCGCGGCCTTCACCTTTACTGAGCCGCCTTGCCGCAACACCAAACACCAAGCCGATCAGGATCAGCAACCCCCAGCAGGCAAAGATATAAAACATCGCCGAGGACAGCGGCACCGCGTCCGCCCCGTCGCTTTGATCGGGCCACAGCAACGGGATCACCAACAGCGCCGCCCCGAAGAAAGGCAACAGCCGTGCAGCATCCATCAACCTGCGGCGGCGATAGCTCTGGCGCTCCAGAAACAACGGTGGACGCGCCGCTGATCTGCGCGCGGTACCGTCCTCTGACAAGCTCATGAGCGCGAGGCCTTTGCGTGAAGATCCCGCACAGCTGTCAATACTTCGGTGTTGGAAAAGGGTTTGGTCATGAACCGGCTGACACCTGCCTGCTCGGCCATCTCGCGATCCCGCGACTGGCCGCGTGCCGTCAGCATAAGAACCGGCAAACCGAGAAAACGGTCCTGTTCACGCAACTCGCGCAGAATCTCCATCCCGCTTTTCCCAGGCAGCATTACATCCAGGATCACCAGATCCGGTTGTGCCGCGCAAATCACCTCAATCGCGTCCGAGCCTTCGGCATGGGTTTGCACCTGCCAGCCTTCGCGCGTCAAAAGAAACCGGATGGCCTCGGTGATGTTCGGCTCATCCTCGATCAACAGAACCTTGCGGCTCATTTGTGTTAGTCCTCCCCAAGACCGGCACCCGCAACGGCCACCTGTCCCAGCCAGAATAAGCCTCGATTAATGAGACTGTCAAAAACCTTCGCTCAAAATCGAAGGCTCACGTCGGGACACACAGTCTGGTTTGGGGCAGATCCGACAGCTGACCCCGACTTCGGCCCGGTCCTGCCTCTCGTCTGCGTCCGCATCCGCAGGCATCACCAACATGACCGAATGATAGGTCGGGTCTGCATCAAACCGCTGCGCCGCCAAAGGCCAGGCGATCGCGAAGCACTCGAACGCAGCCGAAACCCGACCCAGTTGCAGAACGCGCCGGCGCAACGGTACCAGGGGGCGGTTTAATGCAGTGAATACGGGCCAGAGCGGACAGCCGTCCCCATGACGCGGCAGGGCGAAACCGGGGGCGGGCTTGTAGAACAGCACCGTGCCTGACGCATCGCAAATTACCAGTCCCACGGGTTTGGGCAACATGTCCTCGGGCAACACAGCCAGCCGCCGCAGCACCGTAGCCAAATCGACAGAATACGTGGCTGAAAGCGCCAAAGGATCTACCACCCCCCCTTCTAGTTCAGCTTGCAACTGGTCCAGCGGCAAAAGCCGTGCGTCCGTTGCGCAGGTTTTCAATATACGTTGAGCAACAGTTCTGGCCGCGCCCGAGTTGATTTCCTCCAGGTCCACTTCCTGTGCAGTTTCGATTTCGGGGAAATGAAAACCATGCTCGGCAAAGAAAGTCTCAACCTCGTCCAGCGGCATACCGCGCGCCTCGCCTTGGTCTTCTGTGGTATCCAGAAAGCTCAGCAGTGCCTTCGAGCTTTCTGCCAGACGCTCAGCATCTTGATTGAGGTTCTTGTGAAAGCGATTGCGCCATTCATCCGTGATCTCGCCGGGCTCAGCCAAAATTGCAGCGGTCGAGCGGATCGCAGCGGCCGTCGACAACACTTCGTGCATCGAGGCCGCCAGTTGCGGGTCATGGGTCAAGCGGTCGGACAAAGCCTCGACCGTACGCTCCAACGAAACAACGCGGCGATGCATCTGTGCCAAAACCCCAGCCCAGCCCGGGAATCGCCCAGCAAATTCTTCCAGTGCGTCCAGCTCAGCCGATTGGCCCACCGCATCCTCAGCAGCCTCGCGCAGGGCCGCGATCAGCGTTGCCTCGATCCCTTGAGTCAGCAGAGACGGCTCAACCGAAAGCGCTGCCGCGATGTCGATCAGAACCTTCCCACCGATCCGGCGGCGGTTATGTTCGATGAGGTTCAGATAAGACGCCGAAATCCCTGCCCGCCGCGCCAATTCGGCCTGGCGTAGCCCTGCGATCTGGCGGCGTTCACGTATGCGACTTCCGGTGAGCGTATCACGCATCTGCTGGCGGTCCCTTTAGCCTGTCGGCCGAAATTTTCAGAACTTTCTTTATCTTACAAAATATTATTGGCAAACTTAACACACCGAATTTACAAAGTTAACATCCCGTTCAAGCCCTATGAACCCGCGCGTCGCTTGTCCCCTTCATTTTCCACCCGAAACCGGCCACCATAGGTACATGAGCGACCCTGCCTTCGAATACGCCCCGATCGGACTGGTTGAGTTGGAAAACCGGATCATCCGGCGCTGCAATCTGCAATTCGCGCGCACCTTTGGCGGCGACGAGAGCGAATACCGCAACATGCCGTTGCTGCACCTCTACCCTTCGGTTGCCGATTGGGAGAGAATCGGCGCGCGCAGCCTGCAAGTCATGCGCGACACGGGCTATTACACTGATGAACGCGTCATGCGGCGGCGCAATGGTGATCTGTTCTGGTGTCGGGCCCGTGGTCGGTCGCTGACCCCCGATGATCCCTTCCGCCACGGGATCTGGAGCTTTTCGGACATCTCGGAAGAGCGCCCTCTGGTCGAATTGACCGCTCGCGAACGCGAAGTGGCGATCCTGTCCTGTCGCGGCCTGTCGGCAAAAGAGATCGGCGTTGAATTGGGACTGTCCTATCGCACGATCGAAGCCTATCGGGCCCGCCTGCTTGAGAAATTCGGCGCGCGCAAGCTGCCGGAACTGGTTGCCAAACTCTCGGGGATGCCATTGTAACGCTCTGGCCCGGCCCGGCCTTGTAAAAACACCGATCTTTCCCAACAAAGACTGCGCTTTTCATGGCCGAACGCTTGGCATATAACCCTGCGTAATTATTTCAAGCTCGCAACCAAAAAGCCGAGCCCAAGGGGAACCTTCGAGGACACTCATGACAGATAACAAACACGAAGCGGATGTGGCGTTCATCAAGGCACTGGCCGAACTGCTGCGCGAAAACGACCTGACCGAGCTACAGGTCAAGCGGGACTATGGCGAAGACGACAGCCTGAATGTCCGCGTGAGCCGCGCCTCGCAAACCGTTGCTGCCCCTGTTCAAGTTGCTGTTCCCGCTGCTGCGGCCCCCGCTCCGGCAGCCGCGGCAGCAGCAGCGCCCGCAGCCGCTGCCGAAGCCCCTGCATCGGCAGAAGACCCTGCCAGCCATCCCGGCGCTGTGACGTCACCGATGGTCGGCACCGTCTATATGCAGCCCGAACCGGGCGCGCCCTCGTTCGTTTCGGTTGGGGCGAATGTATCTGAAGGCGACACGCTGCTGATCGTCGAAGCGATGAAAACCATGAACCACATCCACGCGCCCAAATCGGGCACCGTCAAACGCATTCTGGTGACAGATGGTGACGCTGTGGAATTCGGTACTCCTCTGGTTATCATCGAGTAAGGCGGGACCATGTTCGACAAGATCCTGATTGCCAACCGAGGCGAGATCGCGCTGCGCGTGATACGCGCTGCTCGCGAGATGGGGATTGCCACAGTGGCCGTCCATTCGACCGCAGACAGCGACGCGATGCATGTGCGCATGGCCGACGAATCGGTTTGCATCGGCCCTCCGCCCAGCCCGCAAAGCTATCTCTCGGTACCCGCGATCATCTCGGCCTGCGAGATCACCGGCGCGCAGGCGATCCACCCCGGCTATGGCTTTCTATCAGAAAATGCCGAGTTTGTGCAGATCGTCGAAGACCACGGCATCACCTTCATCGGCCCCACCGCCGAACATATCCGCGTCATGGGTGACAAGATCACCGCCAAGGACACGATGAAGGACCTGGGCGTTCCTTGCGTTCCCGGCTCGGATGGCGGCGTACCTGACTTGGCAACCGCCAAAGAGATTGGTGAGCAGTTCGGCTATCCGGTGATCATCAAAGCCACCGCTGGCGGTGGTGGGCGCGGCATGAAAGTCGCGATGAATGCCGATGAGATGGAAAGTGCCTTCATGACCGCGCGCGCCGAAGGCAAGGCCGCCTTTGGCAATGACGAGGTCTATATCGAGAAATACCTGACCACGCCGCGTCACATCGAAATTCAGGTCTTTGGCGACGGCAAAGGCAACGCCGTGCATCTGGGCGAACGTGACTGTTCGCTGCAACGTCGCCACCAGAAAGTGTTCGAAGAGGCCCCCGGCCCCTGCATTACCCCGGAAGAACGTGCCAAGATCGGTAAAATCTGCGCCGACGCGGTGGCCAAGATCAACTATATCGGCGCGGGCACAATCGAATTCCTGTATGAAAACGGTGAGTTCTACTTCATCGAGATGAACACCCGTTTGCAGGTGGAACACCCGGTCACCGAAGGCATCTTTGGTGTCGATCTGGTGCGCGAACAGATCCGCGTCGCCTCGGGCCTGCCCATGTCGTTCGGGCAGGATGATCTTGAGATCAACGGCCACGCCATCGAAGTGCGGATCAACGCAGAAAAACTGCCGAACTTCTCGCCTTGCCCCGGAAAGATCACCGCCTACCACGCCCCCGGCGGGTTGGGTGTGCGGATGGATTCGGCGCTCTATGACGGCTATTCGATCCCGCCCTATTACGATTCCTTGATTGCCAAACTGATCGTGCAGGGCCGCGACCGCGATGAAGCCCTGGCCCGGTTAAACCGCGCCTTGGGTGAGTTGATCGTAGATGGCATCGACACCACCGTGCCGCTGTTCCACGCCCTGCTGCAAGAGCCAGATCTGCACAGCGGTGATTATAACATCCACTGGCTGGAGCGCTGGCTTGCGGAGAATATGGCGCAATAAAAGCTCAGGGCTGGGATGCTCACATCCAGCCCTGCCCCGTCTGACATGAGCCTCACACCCGAGCTTTTGCTGCATGGTTATTCCATCGGTATTTTCCCGATGGCCGAACACCGGGACGATCCAGACCTTTTCTGGGTTGATCCCAAACTACGCGGTGTCTTTCCCCTGGACGGTTTCCACATCTCGCGCAGCCTGGCGCGACGGTTGCGTAGATCTGATTACGAGATAACCATCAATCGCGACTTTTCCGGCGTCGTCGACGGCTGCGCCGACAGGGCCGAAACCTGGATCAATCCGGAACTGCGGCGCCTATACGACGACCTGCATATTAACGGTCAGGCGCACTCGCTTGAGGTCTGGCAGGATGGCCGATTGACCGGCGGGGTCTATGGGGTGGTTCTGGGTGCCGCGTTCTTTGGCGAAAGCATGTTCTCTCGCCGCACCGATGCCTCCAAGATTGCGCTGGCATATTTGGTGGATCGGTTGCGCCGCACGGGATTCCACTTGTTCGATACCCAGTTTCTGACGGCCCATCTGGCCTCACTCGGTGCGATCGAAATACCGCGTGCGACCTATCACGCAGAGCTGAGACAAGCGCTTGAGGGCAGCGCTGATTTCACCGCGTCCCTCTCGCAGACGCCTCAGGGCGTCATACAGCGGATCACCCAGACATCGTAACGCGCGTGGTCCAAAGCATTCAAAGCCGGAGACGTCGCGATCATCCAGCCATCAAACAGCTGTTGCGAGTCGCCTTGCTCCCAAATCGTAAGGTATGCGAAAGCGTCACCTGTCGGGTTCTCGGCCGGATAACGGCAATCTCCCAGCGCCACATCAAGTCCAAATACCGTGGCCGTATCCCCAGATCGAAGATCAACGTCGACGGTTTGACCGTTGACCTTATCCAATCCGCGCAGCGTCGCCCCCTGCCCAGAGGTAACCCGTTGCTGTGCCTCGGCACTGACCGCAGTCAAGATTGCCGCCAATAGCAGCAGGACTCTCATTCGCTACCATCCCCGGCCACGAACTTGACCAGCAACGAGATCAAGCTGACCGCGCCCTGTGTATCTTCGATTTCATCACCGGGTTCAAAATAGAATGGCGATCCACCGGGCATGACTTCGACAAAATTGCCACCCAGCAAACCCTCGGACGAGATTACAACCGCGCTGTCATCCGGGATAAGTACGCCATCGGCAACGGAAAACTGCGTGTCGGCGCGGTAGGTATCTGCATTGAGCGTCACATTGGTGACCGTTCCGATCTTAACGCCAGCCAGGCGGACATCTGTGCCGACGCTGACGCCTTCCAAGGATCGGAACGAAGCCCCCAATTCGTATCCGGCGCTGGATTGAGACAGCCCTGTGGACTGGCTGGCATAAACGCCAAACGCAATCGCACCAGCGAGAACAACCCCGCCGACCAGGATTTCAGTTACACTATGGGTCGACATCGGCGCGCCTCGCTTATTCCGGGCTCCAGGCTTCATAGTCCTTGCGCTCGACCGGATCGGGGCGGCGCAATGACCCTGCGGGGGCATAAGCCAGAGCAGTACCTGTCAGGTTTTCTTGGTGCGGCTTTTCCCAGGATTTATGAGGCAGCGGCTTGTCTGTCGGTGGCTCGTCCCACGTACGATGCAACCACCCATGCCATTCGGGATCCACGCGGCTCGCCTCGGCCTCGCCGTTGAAAATCACCCAGCGTTTGCTGTCATCCTCGTTGCGGTAGAACACGTTGCCTTCATTGTCCTCGCCAACCTTGATTCCGTTGCGCGCGGTGAAGATCTGCGTATTCAGAGTCGCCCCGTTCCACCAGGTCACGGCCCGCAACAGAGTATTCAGGATTCCCATTGGCTGCCTCCGCCTTTTCCGTTGTCGAAGATATGACCTAAAGCAGGCCCCAGGTCCAGTGCCACCGCACCGTGCCGCATCATTCCGGCAAGAATGCCGTGACTTCAATCTCGATCCGGTATTTCGGATCAATCAAACCGCATTCGATCATCGTTGCCGCCGGAGGATTTTTGCCAAACGTCTCTGCCAAAAGCGGCCAACACCTGTCGAACTCGGTTCTGTCGGGCAACATATAGGTCACGCGAACAACATCCGCAAAAGACGCCCCAGCCTCTGACAGTGCTTTTTCGATGATGCCTAAAGCTGAATGGCATTGGGTTTCAATATCGTCACCTTGCCCGACCGTGCCCGCCACATGCACCCATCCTCCAGCCACAACAGCACGGCAATACCCGGCCTTGGCTTCAAATTCGCCCCCCGATGAGATGCGTTTGATCATCGTTCACTCTCCAAAATCTGGATTACCTTTTTGCGAGGCTCTGCCTCGCACTCCGGGATATTTTGGCCAGATGAATACAGGATCCCAGCTTCATATGGCCAGAAATACCCCGAGGGAGTCGTCTGGTATGGGCGACGGGGCACTGCCCCCTTTTAAAACGCTGCCATTAGGTGAAGCGCACTTAACCTGCCGAAGCGGTTTCCTGTGCCGAATCCGCGTAGATGATCAGGGGCTGCGCATCCGAGGTCACTGCCTCGTCGTTCACCACCACCTGTGTCACGCTTTTGAGGCCCGGCAGTTCGAACATAGTGTCCAACAGGATGTCTTCCAAAATGGACCGCAACCCACGCGCACCGGTCTTGCGTTCGATGGCTTTCTTGGCGATCGATTGCAATGCATCGTCGGTAAAGGCTAGCTCGGCATCTTCCAGTTCGAACAGACGTTGGTATTGCTTGACCAAAGCGTTCTTGGGTTTGGTCAGGATTGTTACCAACGCGTCTTCGTCCAGATCTTCCAATGTCGCCAGAACCGGCAGACGACCAACAAATTCCGGGATTAGGCCAAATTTCAACAGGTCTTCCGGTTCAAGATCCCGGAAAATCTCCCCCACGCCGCGTTCGTCATTGTCGCGCACATCCGCGCCGAAACCCATGGCCGAGCCCTTGCCACGCTGTGCAATGATTTTGTCCAGGCCCGCAAAAGCGCCACCGCAGATGAACAGGATATTGGTCGTGTCCACTTGCAGGAATTCTTGCTGAGGATGCTTGCGCCCGCCCTGAGGAGGTACGCTGGCCACAGTGCCTTCCATCAGTTTCAGCAGCGCTTGCTGCACACCTTCACCCGATACATCGCGGGTGATCGAAGGGTTCTCTGACTTGCGCGTAATCTTGTCGACCTCGTCGATATACACAATGCCGCGCTGTGCGCGTTCGACGTTGTATTCGCTGGCCTGCAAAAGCTTGAGGATGATGTTCTCGACATCTTCGCCCACATAGCCCGCTTCGGTCAGCGTGGTTGCATCCGCCATCGTGAACGGCACGTCCAGAATACGCGCCAGCGTCTGTGCCAGCAGCGTCTTACCGCAGCCAGTGGGCCCGATCAGCAGGATGTTGGACTTGGCCAACTCAATGTCACTGCCAGCCTTCTGGGCGTGGTTGAGGCGCTTGTAGTGGTTGTGGACCGCAACCGACAAAACCCGCTTTGCGGTTGCCTGACCGATCACATAGTCATCAAGAACCTCGCAGATATCCTTTGGTGTCGGCACACCATCCGAAGACTTCAGCCCGCTGGCTTTGGTTTCCTCGCGGATGATGTCCATACACAGCTCGACACATTC
This sequence comes from Ruegeria sp. HKCCD7255, assembly GCF_013031565.1. Taxonomy (NCBI): domain Bacteria; kingdom Pseudomonadati; phylum Pseudomonadota; class Alphaproteobacteria; order Rhodobacterales; family Roseobacteraceae; genus Ruegeria; species Ruegeria sp. HKCCD7255. The sequence goes on from NZ_WQAG01000004.1 coordinate 28,806, forward strand.
GTCGCAGATGAAAACGGTCGGCCCCGCGATCAGCTTGCGCACCTCATGCTGGCTTTTGCCGCAGAAGCTGCAGTAGAGCGTGTTCTTACCATCACCGCCAGAATTCGTCGCCATGATCTACCTTTCGGGCTTTGTACCTTTGGCCTTTGCAAGGCCCACTTTGCCGATTGTCCCCGCAGCTTAGGCCAGCGTCGTGGCCGCGACAATCTCAAAATCGCGGCTCACGCGGGCTGCGCGAGAATTTGAACCTAGTCCGCTTCACCGTCCATTTTGGCCCGGTTTTCCACGATCTCGTCGATATGACCCCATTCCTTGGCCTCTTCCGGGCTCATGAAATTGTCGCGATCCAACGCTTTTTCGACCGCCTTCTTCGTCTGCCCGGTGTGGCGAACATATATATCATACAGGCGATCTTTGAGTTTTTGGGTCTCGGCGGCGTGAATCATGATGTCGCTGGCCTGACCTTGGTATCCGCCGCTGGGCTGGTGCACCATGATGCGGCTGTTGGGCAGCGAAAAGCGCATGCCTTTCTCGCCCCCGGCCAACAAAACCGACCCCATCGAGGCCGCCTGACCGATCACCAAAGTCGAACATTTTGGCTTGATGTACTGCATTGTATCGTAAATCGACAAACCGCTGGTCACAACGCCGCCGGGTGAATTGATGTAAATCGAGATTTCCTTGTTCGGGTTTTCCGCCTCAAGATGCAGCAACTGGGCAACGATCAGATGGCTCATACCGTCATGGATCGGCCCGTTGATGAAAATGATCCGTTCTTTCAGAAGGCGTGAAAAAATGTCATAGGCGCGCTCACCCCGGCTGGTCTGTTCGACTACCATCGGGACAAGCGTATTCATATAGGTGTCAACGGGATCGAACATAAGAAACCTGCCTGCTTTGCTATGGATCGGGACATTACCCGAAAAACTCTTACCCAAGTCTTAGTGCTGCCATTGGGGGGGTGCAAGGGGGCGAATGCGATACCGTTACGCGATGTAACGCAAGAGCGGCGATGCCCGCGTCAAAGCCGCATCACCGTCATCCAGCAACCCAAAACAGCGTTCTGCACACGCGTTTGTGTTACAACATCACATGTATTTGAAGAGACATATTTTTATGCATGATTATTTTGTTGCGACATTCGACGGGCTTTCACTCCAAGCCTTCCGATCCACTCAAGGGATAACAATGGGGAAATTTCTATGGGACTGCCTCAGGCCGACCATGCCTATCAACCTGACGACCTCGCGTCGATGCTCGAAAACGCAACACGAGCGTCCAGTTTTCTAAAAGCCATCAGCCATGAGGGGCGGCTGATGATCCTCTGCCACCTCGTCTCCGGTGAGAAATCGGTGACCGAACTTGAAGAGCTGCTGTCGGCCCGTCAGGCGGCGGTTTCGCAGCAATTGTCTCGGTTGCGGCTTGAAGGGCTGGTTTTGCCGCGCCGGGATGGTAAGGCAATTTACTATCGACTTGCGGATGATCGACCACGTCGCATGCTCGAAACCATTCACGAGCTCTTTTGCAAGTGATGCGGGGCGCCTATCGGGCGCACTCAAAAACAGCAAAATCCCGGATTCCAGAGGCCGTTCGTGGCCTCTTGGAACACCCGGTCCTTGCCGCGTGCGCGACCGTGGTGAAACATGTAGATCACAGCGGTCAAAACTGCTAGGCAACCAGAAACACGCAGTTAAGGAGTTTCCAATGATCCGTGCAATTCTGATTGGCCTGGCCCTGTTCACCCTTGCCGCTTGCGAAACCGCAAAAGGCGCAGGCAAAGACATCGAAAATGCCGGGGATGCCATCCAGAATGTCGCGTCGGACGTTCAGGAAAACATCTAACTCCGCTTTCGGGCCCCACCTGTTCCGCACCCCAGTGGCCGGACAGTCCCGGATCACCTTACCCGCATCGCGCTGAAGGACCGCGTGGCCTGTCATAGGCTGGGCGCACGACCGCCGTCGCGTGTGCCCCGCCGTGTCAGACCCGCCGGTAGACGGTCATCCGGGCTGCCCGGCCCGCCTCTGAACACAGAGGCGCCTGGGGTGGCTTGAGAAGCGGTTCGGCCCGGCGCGGCAACTGATACTCGTCTGCCACACACAGGGCGCGGCCAGCCTGTTTACCCCCTACAACCGGCCGGGCCGATACCGCTTCAGTTCACCTGACGTTCCAGAACGGTGCTATAGGTCGTTCCACGACGCAGGCTACGGAAATCAGCGTAAATCTTGCCATCCTGATACCGGGCATCGATCAGGGCGTTCACGCCGATCTCGGGATTGGCCGAGCTTTCGACTATGCTGATGCGGGTCGGATCATCCAGACTGATGGTGCCGGTGGCGTCCAACATGCGCCAGTCCTGAGTGGCATTCGACCGCCACTTGCTGGGACCCCAGAACACATTGTCCTTCTGCTTCTGGATATCCAGCACCCACTCGGCACTGTTGAACCGCGGGATGTCGCCGGTTGTGGTCCGGTTCGGACCCACAGCGGTATAGCTGCCTGTCCAGGTGCCTCGCAGATCGGGCATGTCCGCCATCGCAGCGGTGGCAAGGGTGAGGGACGTGGCCAAAGCGGCTGCTCCGGCAGTCATAAATCTGGTCATGTTCTCTCTCCGTCATCAGGGCCGGTGCTGGCCGTGTTTTACAGATTGGGAGAGCGCAGGACGGTTGCAACTTACCTTAAGGAAACTTCATGAAGGGTTTAGACAGGCGTTAAGCCCCACCGCAGCCTTGACTTGATGCTGCATCGCAGCAACGATCTGCTGTATTTGCAAAACAGGAGATTTCGTCATGTTCGGCCCGTTTTCCGTCTGGTCCCCCCAGTTCCGCTTTCCGCTCAGCGGGGATGTGCAGCAGGATATTGATCCGGTTCTTGCAGGCTCGATCCGGGGTGTCCCCGCGATCGAGGCGCGGGTTCAGCGCGAGGTGGCCAGCTATGGCACCCAATTGGGCAAAGTGCTGGAGGCCTTGCAGGCGCTGTCCCAATCCACAAACACCGCCCTGCCGGACATCGACGCGCTGGTCGACGGGGTTGAGGCCGTCAAGGTCGAGTGCAAACAGGCCCTGCGGGACCACGCGGAGGAGGCTTTGCGGAAGCTGCAACAGGCGGATCCGGAGGGGTTTGAGGCTTTGGTTGCAGGGGTCAAATCGTAGGGCAAACGTAGAGTGGTCGATGGTTCGCGACAGATTTGAGGCGTTTAGAAGCGTTTAGAAATTCGTCCACCTGTATTTTCGAGCTATCGAATATTAAAGTAGTTCCAAAGTCCGGGGTGGATAGTGACGCCTAGGTTTTTTTTGAAAAACTCTTCGCCTCTATGAAACCAGTAGTAACGACGATTCCTAAAAGCGTCGTCGAAATTTCCGATTACACCAAAATGGAACAAGTCGCTCACAAGTTGCTCAAGATCGAAATCTCGAAAACTTGATAGCACATTGTGTGCAAAATCGTCATAATCTCTGTACTCTCTACGATGTACGCTCTGACGCAATTTTGAAGCAATTAGGCCACCATTCTTGACGCTTACTTCTTCCATTATTTCAGAAAAAGACCTGCGGCCAAACTCATTTAGCGCGTTTTTGATCTCTTTCCCACCAATTTGTTCTGCATTAGGGTTCTTTTCTGAAATAGCAGAAAGAAGCTGAACAACATCACGTGGTCTAGCCCAAGTATTGGTACGCAAAAACTCTTCTAAACTAGACGGCCTTCCAGAAAAGGTAATCTCATTATCTACAAAGTCTGAAAAATTCACTTGCCTTCCTGGGACAGAGTGAACAACCTTTTGCTTCAACAACCTGTACAGCAAACTATCGTCGCCGTCAGCGATATCCCAAGTTAACTCTACAGATTTTGAGTCGAAAATCTTACCTATCTCTGAGTCTAAATCATTTATCAAGTCTCGTATTTCAGGGCGAACGGCACAGATCACGTGAAAGTCCAAGTCATTTTGATGAAAAAATTGTTCATAGTACGTGTGGTTCTGAAAATATCGCGTACCATCGCGGCTCTAACTCTAACTTCGTCGTCTTGAGCATCCAGCTTTGAAAAAACCAGTTCATCAACGAAACGATAAGCGCGATGGATATCATGATTTTTCTTTAGAAGTTCCATTGCGATCAGATTAAATTGATCTAAGCTTATCTCTTGCTTCTCTAACTTACTAAAATCAAATCCAATGCTTGCTGAAATCCCAATCATCTCCCCTGAAAGAGAAACATTGGAAGACCGAAGTATGCCTTCAAAAATTCCGAGTAATTTATTTCGCCCAGTTAAACAGAATCTCGTGAAATCACTTTCATAACCACCTTCACTCATAGTTTCAGCGATCTTAATGAGAAAAGTTCGGAGCCAAAGCTCTCTGAATCATAATTCAGGAAAATATTCTTAGAGTTTACAAGGTCCAGTAAATCAATCTTCTGGCCTTGCTTTGCAGCATCATAATCTTTCGGTTTTAGATCATTGTGAAACGAAAAGAAGTGAGTGAGATAGCCTTTCTGGCCAAGTTCTCTCGACAGATGGAACTGAACGGCAGTTTTTCCGGCTCCCTTACGACCGACCACAAGATATTTTTTGCTGTTGTTCAGCGATCGCAGCGAGAATGATTCTGGGACAATGAATGTTAGATCGAAGTAATTCGGATGATTGCGACCTTCGTCTATAGCTTCAACGTCACCGAAATAGTGGTCACCAAGCATGTATTAACTATCCATTTTCAACGCAGAGATGAATGCCTCCTGAGGTATATCAACTTTCCCGAACTGACGCATCTTCTTTTTCCCCGCCTTCTGCTTGTCCAGCAGCTTCCGTTTCCGCGTCGCGTCGCCGCCGTAACACTTCGCCGTCACGTCCTTACGCAGGGCAGACAGGGTCTCGCGGGCGATGACCTTGCCTCCGATGGCGGCCTGGATCGGGATTTTGAACATGTGGCGCGGGATCAGGTCTTTGAGCTTTTCGCACATCGCCCGGCCCCGCATCTCGGCCCGGTCGCGATGCACCATGGTCGAGAGCGCATCGACCGGTTCGTCATTCACCAGAACCGACATCTTGACCAGATTATCCTCGGTATAGCCGGTCATCTGGTAATCAAACGAGGCATAGCCCTTGGTCACCGATTTCAGGCGGTCATAGAAGTCGAACACCACCTCGTTCAGCGGCAGGTCATAGACAACCATGGCGCGGCTGCCCGCATAGGTCAGGTCCAGTTGGATACCGCGCCGGTCCTGGCAGAGTTTCAGCACGTCACCCAGATATTCATCGGGCACCAGAATGGTCGCCTTGATGCGCGGCTCTTCCAGGTGGTCGACCTTGGACAGATCCGGCATATCGGCGGGGTTGTGCAGCTCGATCATTTCACCGTCTTTCATATAGACGTGATAGATCACGCTGGGCGCGGTTGTGATCAGCTCAATATTATACTCGCGCTCGATCCGGTCGCGGATGACCTCAAGGTGCAAGAGGCCCAGAAAGCCGCAGCGGAAGCCAAAGCCAAGGGCCGCCGAGGTCTCCATCTCAAAGCTGAAAGAGGCGTCGTTCAGCGCCAGCTTCTCAATCGCGTCGCGCAGGTCTTCGAATTCGGCCGAGTCCACCGGGAAGAGGCCACAGAACACCACCGGCTGCGCGGGTTTGAAGCCCGGCAGGGCCTGTTCCGCCCCGTTGCGGTCATTGGTGATCGTGTCACCCACGCGGGTGTCGCGGACCTGCTTGATCGAGGCCGTCAGAAAGCCGATCTCACCGGGGCCCAGGCTATCGACCATCTCCATCTCGGGTCGGAAGACGCCGACGCGGTCGACATGGTGCAGGGTGCCGTTCGACATGAACTTGACCCGCATCCCCTTTTTCAACGTCCCGTCCATGATACGGACCAGAACGATCACGCCCAGATAGGCGTCATACCACGAATCCACCAGCATCGCCTTGAGCGGCGCGTCCAGATTGCCTTGCGGCGCGGGCAGATGGGTGACGATGGCCTCAAGCGTCTCATGGATGCCCTGCCCCGTCTTGGCGCTGACCTGAATGGCGTCGGTCGCGTCGATGCCGATCACATCCTCGATCTGTTCGGCGACGCGATCACAATCGGATGCGGGCAGGTCGATCTTGTTGAGCACCGGCACGATTTCGTGGTCGGCATCAATGGCCTGATACACATTCGCCAGCGTCTGCGCCTCAACCCCTTGGGTCGAGTCGACGACCAGCAAAGAGCCCTCAACCGCGCGCATGGACCGGCTGACCTCATAGGCGAAATCCACGTGGCCGGGGGTGTCGATCAGGTTCAGCACATACTTCTCACCATCATCAGCGGTATAGTCGATGCGCACCGTGTTGGCCTTGATGGTAATGCCACGCTCGCGCTCGATATCCATGCTGTCGAGCAGCTGTTCCTTCATGTCGCGATCCTGCACCGTTCCGGTCTCTTGGATGAGCCGGTCAGCAAGGGTGGATTTACCATGGTCGATATGCGCGACGATGGAGAAATTGCGGATATGAGCGAGGTCTGTCATGGGTTGGGGATATGTAGAGGAATCGTGGGTTGGTCAAGAAGTCAAAATGGTGCTCTGATCCCAGGTGCAGGTTATTTTGGAGAAAAGTCACAACATGAATGAAAGACTTCGGCTTGTAGCGGAGCTTACGATCTAAGCATTGGGGCTGTCGGGCCCGCACACGAGCTCACCTGACAACGTCAGCAAGACACTGAGGCCCGATACATTGCACGCTCTGCTGCGAAGCGCGCTTGCCCTACACCAGTTCTCGCTTCTCGAACCCAACCAGACGCAAAACCTCGATACAATCAGTCGCGCGAATGACGCGCTGAACATTGGGTTGTACAATGCGATGGCAAGTGATTGGGCGGCGCTCTATCAGCCCGGGTCAAGTATACAACTTTATCACGATGAAGCGCCCCCACGCGGTGAGTTTTTTCAACAGTTCAGCTACAGCTATTTCCTGGGCATTGGTGATGTTGTTTTTCATCTTCCAACCCAAAACCCGAATGAAGAACTGGAAAACCTTGTCAGAATAAAAGAGAAACACGTTTTTCATTTGCTAGAGCGTCATCCCGCGCGCGACCAGTTCGCCAAACAGCTTTCGACCCCACTAAATCCAGTCACTCCCGAAGCTTGGCAAGCGTCAGCCCACACTGGAATAATTCCATTTTTCGAGCAGGACGATGCGCGACCCAGATCTGAGGTTGAGCGCCCGCACCCCACCGGAAGTAATTGGGAGTTTTGGAGGGAATGGTACCAAAGCTTCATAGACGGCAAACCTATGGATCAAGAGCTTCTTCGACGAATTGCGTTAACTTTGGACGACTACGCACGCAGGAACGTCGAGCAACGTGTTGAACAAACCAAGAGTGAGCTAGAGAATACGCGACGAACTGCTCCTGTACCCAACAAGGCAACCAAACACGAAAAAGCTCTGGTAACGAACGCGGTTGCCCAGAACCGTGACGCGATTGCAGTGTCTGTTGTTGGCTTACTCGATCAAATCGATACTTTTCGCGAAAAGATCAGAGGCATGAATTCACTTGAAGCGGGTTTACGCCGCGAAATTCTCGAGTTCACTGACTGTTTTCATCGTCACCTTCAGCAATTGCTTGAATCGTTACCTCAGCAAGACAATGATTTGACAGAAGAGCGCGCCGGAAGAATTGCATTGTGGCTACGCGACTACAAATATTTTTTGTGGACTAAGCTGGCGCACTATTCGTCGCCGGAAAATATGGCACAAGCAACAGCACCTACTTGTCTTGTCCTCGGAGCAACGGGTATTGGCGCAATGCTAGGCCAACCGCTCGCAGGAGTCCTCGTTGGTGGGCTAATAACTAATCAATTGAAACCAACGCAAGCTGCCAAGGAATTCTTGAAATCAACGGACACCTGAGACACTGGCGAGAAATAATTACGCCTAAGCGCTTTTCTTGGCCACGTAGACTCACGCATTCACATTTTCGCCTTCCCCAATTGATCCGCTCTCCCGTTTGATTCATACTCCCGCCCAGACCGAGAGGGGCATAAGACCCGTCCGGGCAGGCAAAAACGAGGCTCGAGTATGAAACAGTTCCTCTTAACAGCATGTTGTGCGGTATCGCTGGTGTCTGTGGCACCGGTTGTGAACGCGGCGCAGATCAAGCAGGCGTGTTTGGCATCAGATCGTGAGGCGGCGACGCGGGATCGGTGCTCTTGCATTCAGCGCGTGGCCGATCAGGCGCTGACGCGCAGCGATCAGAAAAAGGTCTCGAAATGGTTCGAAGACCCGCATCAGGCGCAGCAGCTAAAGATGTCGCAAACCGCGCGCGACGATGCGCTGTGGGATCGCTATCAGAATTTTGGCCAGATGGCGCAGGCGATCTGTAGCTAACCTCCGTCAATCCTTGACCTGGCCCGCCCTGCGCCTCAGAAAAGGCGCAGTGAAAGGGATCGGCGATGGTGATGAAAGGGGTGACCCTGCGCGGGCTCGAAGTGTTCGAGGCCTTGGCGCGGACGGGATCGGTGGCGCAGGCGGCCGAGATCACCGGGCTCAGCCAGCCTTCGGTCAGCCAGCAATTGCGCAATCTGGAAAAGGCCTTAGGCACCGATCTGGTTGATCACGCGCGACGTCCTATGCGCCTGACCCAGGCCGGGCGCAGCTTTCTGATCCGGGCCGAGGCGGTTCTGGCCGAGCTGCAAATGGCGCAGAGCGAGCTGACGGTGATGGATCTGGGCCACCTGACCACGCTGTCGATCGGGCTGATCGATGATTTCGACAATGACCTGACGCCCCGTCTTGCGACCCTGCTTGCCGACAACCTGACGCGGTCGAAATTCAAGCTGATAACCCTGCCCAGCCTAGATCTGTTCGCCGAACTCGAAGCACAGCGTCTACATCTGGCAGTGTCCGCCCATAGCGGCGAGGTGCTGGAAGGCGTGATCGAATACCCTCTGGTCCAGGATCCATTCATTCTGGTTGCGCCAAAAGGCGCGGATGATCCGGTTCAGACCCTGCCTTTTCTGAGGTACGCCCGCGAGCAGCTGATCAGCCGTCAGATCGAAGGCAATCTGGCCCGCCAACAGCTTGAGTTCGAGGAACGGTTCGAGATCGGCTCGCATTTGGCCTTGATGGCCATGGTGGCGCGCGGTCTGGGTTGGGCGATCACCACGCCTCTGGGCTATATGCGCGCCGCGCGGTTCCACGAGGGGCTTTCGGCCCATCCGGCCCCGTTCGGTGCGTTTTCGCGCACGATTTCGCTTTTCACCCGCACCGACTGGTCCGATCAGGTACCGCAGGAGATTGCCGACATGATCCGCCGCCTGATGCGCAGCCAGATCATCGACCCGGCCATCGCGCAGCTGCCCTGGCTTCGCGAAGAACTGAAGGTGATGAGCTAACCTTTGAGATGCGCGATCAGGCCGTCTGCTGCCGCCTCGATCAAGTCCAGCGCGCCATCAAAGTCACGCGTGTAGTACGGATCGGGCACATGATCGGCTCCGGTCTGTGGGGCAAAATCGGTGAACAGGCGCACGGGCGTTTCGTTTTCGCGCGGGCGCAGCGCTTCGATATCGTTCAGGTTGTTGTCATCCATGGCGATGATCAGATCAAACCGGTCGAAATCCGCAGGCTCGAACTGCCGCGCCCGCAAATCGCTCAGGTCGAACCCGCGCGCACGCGCCGCCTGTTGCATCGGCTCATATGGTGGATCACCAATATGCCAACCCGAAGTTCCTGCACTATCAGTCACATGATGCGGCGTACCGGCGCGAAATACGCCCTCGGCGGCAGGCGACCGGCAGATATTGCCCAAACAGACGAAAAGGATACGGTGTGTCATGCGCCAAGATGTACCCCGAGGAGCAGGCATGGAAAAGATCGTCATTCTGACCGGAGCAGGTATTTCTGCCGAAAGCGGGCTTAGCACCTTTCGCGATGAGGGCGGCCTGTGGGCGCAACACCGGATCGAAGATGTGGCGACGCCCGAGGCGTTTGCGCGTAACCCTGCCCTCGTTCAGGGCTTTTACAACGCGCGCCGTCAGCAAGCCGCTGGCGTAGAACCCAACGCAGCCCATAAGGCGCTGGCGCGGTTGCAGCGGGACTGGCCGGGTGATGTTGTTCTGGTGACCCAGAATGTCGACAGCCTGCATGAGGCAGGCGGTGCTCAGGACGTCCTGCATATGCACGGCACATTGGCCGGAGCGCTATGTGCGGCTTGCGGCCACCGCTGGACGGCTCCGCCTGAAATGGCCGTGGATGAGCCGTGCCCGGCTTGCGCGGCGCCGAAAGGGCGGCCAGATGTGGTCTGGTTTGGCGAAATGCCCTATCACATGGACACGATCTATCAGCATCTGGCCAACGCTGTGCTCTTTGTTGCGATCGGCACTTCGGGTCAGGTCTATCCCGCCGCCGCCTTCGTACACGAGGCCGCAGCCGCAGGGGCCCATACGCTTGAGCTGAACCTGGAGCCGTCAGAGGGAGCCGCGCATTTCGACGCAAGGCGGTTTGGCCCCGCCACCGAAATCGTTCCCCTTTGGGTGGATGAATTACTGGGCAGACGCTGACAACATCACTGCAGACGCAACCGGGCAGCTTAGGCTATGCTGGATTTGACATAACCCGAGGACCTACCATGACCGACACAGACCCCAAACAAGGCGAGATTGTTGACGACGACAGCTTTGCCACGCGCGAAGCCTTAAGCGCGCAGTTGGGCGAGCTATGGTGGACGTTCCTGATCCGGGGCATTCTGGCCGCCTGCGTTGGCATCGCGGCGCTCTTTTGGCCGGGTGGCAGCATTTCGATGCTTTTGCGGCTGGTCGGGTTGCTGCTGATCTTGGACGGTGGCCTCACGCTGCTGGGATTTGGTCGGCGCGGGCTGGTTGGTGGCGTCGGTATTGGTGCTATCGTGATTGGCCTGATTCTGTTGATTTGGCCGGAAGGGGCCGCAAAGCTCGCTTTCTTCTTGCTTGGTGCCTGGGCGCTGATCATCGGGATCGGATCTCTGGCCGCCTGGCGACAAATGCATGAGCGTGACCCGCAGCGGAACGCCATGCGCAATTCTGGCTTCGCGGCTTTGGCAATTGGATTGCTGTTGCTGTTTGCGCCCGGCATTGGCCTTGTGGCGCTGGGTTGGGCCATCGCACTTGCTGCGCTTGCCATCGCTGCGGTGATGTTCTGGCTGACGGCCCGCTTCAAACGCGCAAGCGACCGGGTGGGCATAAAAACGGTCAATCGCTGACCGATTTCATAGGCGGATCAGACCGGGCAACGCCCGGTCTGACGCATGGATGACGGCCGCTTAAGCGGCCCGAAGACAGGCGTTCCGCTAATGTGAATGCGCGCCATGGCCATCCCCGTGACCACCGTCTGCTTTCCGCTCAAGATCAACCGGGATCTCGATGTCAATTTCTCCCGCGTTTTCAAAGATCAGTGTTACCGGAACACGAGTGCCCTGTTCGAAAGGCTGGGTCAGCCCCATGAACATCACGTGATCCCCGCCACGTTCAAGCGCATGGCTTTCCCCCGCCGGTATCTCAAAGCCTTCTTCGACCTCCATCATCCGGGCCACACCGTTTTCATCGACCTCATGCGTATGCAGCTCCACCCGAGCTGCCGCGTCTGATCTTACACCGATCAACCGATCAGCCGTGTCGCCGTCATTGACGATCATCATGAAGGCTGCCCCAGCCTTGGCGGTTGCGCCCGACGACCGGGCATAGGAATCGTCAACCTTGATACTGCTTTCGGCTGCGACGGTAGTGGCAAGGGCAAAACTGGCCATCGCGACCAGAACTGTGGATTTGAGCGTCATAGCGCTGCTCCTGTCTTTATTTCTGTCTTTGAATATCCGTAGAATCAGACAAAAACAGGAGGCGCCCGGGCCAGTCTGCACAGAACCCGCATAACGATCAAGTTTTGAGCATGGCTGGGAACGAAATCACGTGCACCGTTGGGTGCGGTGGGCAGTTCAGGATGCGCGGTAAAGATCGCGCCCAAAAGGGTCAGCGCATAGTCAGGGCAGTAGTGCGGCGCCTGTGTGGGTTGCCCGTCTTTGTCGACATAGACAACAACAGGACCAGCACCGGTGCACAGCACCATTTGGCCTGCCACATGGTCCACACCGCGTGACGCTGCCACTCCCTGACCGGTCAAGATGACCGTCAGCGACAGAACAAAGGCCAAGAATATGTGACACCGCGTCTTCATTTCCGACAGGGATTACGCGGAAACGAATTCCGGTGACAAGCAACAATCGCGACCTGCGGCGTTGCGTCAAGCGTCGAACTGTGGGTCCTTGGCAGCATGGGTCGTCAGACTGACATGCCGACGATTAACCCTTTGTTGCATCCGAATACACCTGCTGATCGCTTGTCCGACAAAAACGGGAACTTGAGTTAGAAAATCAAGGGACTTGAAGGGCATCGGCTGTCTCCGCTGCTAGAATATGAGCAAACATAACAAACATTCCCCCTTTGTTATGTGAACATCTTCACAGACGCGATCAAACGAGTCCTTTGGAGCACGATCCAGAGAGTCGACCGATCAAAAGAAAAAGCCCCGCACCAGCAGGTACGGGGCCAAAATCTCGATGAAACGAAAGGGTTTACGCCGAAGCTTGCGCCTTGGCGATTTCCTTTTTCACTTTCAGCGCATTTGCCGACAGCTCATCATCCTTGGCTTTCGCCAGGAACGCGTCCAGACCACCGCGGTGATCGACAGAGCGCAGTGCAGCAGCGGAAATGCGCAGCTTGACGCCACGGCCCAGAGTTTCCGACTGCAGCGTAACATCATTCAGATTCGGCAGAAAACGACGACGAGTTCTGTTTTTGGCGTGGCTGACATTGTTGCCAGTCATCGGGCCTTTTCCGGTCAGTTCGCAACGGCGCGACATGGTTTCTTCCTTTGTTTCTAGAGGCCGGGTCAAATACCCTCGGCCAAATCACAAGGGGCGCAACCCGAAGTCGCGCCCGAAAACTGGTTGGATGCGTGTAGTGGGAATCGCGCAGAGGGTCAAGACGGCTGCGGCGAAATCTTTGCCCGATTGCAGAATTCTCTGTTCTACCCCAAACGGACCTTACAGGATCAGGTCTTGGGCACCAGTGTCGCCAGCATTTCAGAGGCCGCTGCCGAGGGGCTGAGCAGCCCCGCACTGACCTGACCGCCCAAGCGCGCCATATCAGCCCGTGCCTGCGCCGTGGACAGCTGCGCCAGCAGGGCTGAGCGTACCTCTTGTTCAAACCAGTATTGCGCCTGTGCAACCCGGTTCTGCGCCCAATGTCCGGTTTCTTTCCGCCAGTTTCGCAAAGCTTGCATCTCGGCCCAGACCAGTTCCAGCCCCTGCTCTTCGACCGCGGAGACCGTCATCGCCTTTGGAAAGCCTTCGGGGTCTTGGGGCCGCTTGCGCAGCAGCCGCAGTGCTCCGGCATAATCCGCACAGGTCCGTGTTGCAGTGGATTTCAAATCGCCGTCGGCCTTGTTGACCAGTATAATGTCAGCCATCTCCATGATGCCGCGCTTGACCCCTTGCAGCTCATCCCCGCCCGCCGGGGCCAGCAACAGCAGGAACAGGTCCGACATCTCGGCCACCACGGTTTCAGACTGGCCGACGCCCACGGTTTCGATCAGCACAACATCAAACCCCGCGGCCTCACACAACGCAATGGCCTCGCGGGTGCGGCGTGCGACGCCGCCCAAATGGCTTTGGCTGGGCGACGGACGGATAAAGGCGTTGGCCTCACGGCTGAGCCGCTCCATCCGCGTCTTGTCGCCCAGTATCGACCCTCCAGACCGGGCCGAGCTTGGATCAACAGCCAGAACCGCCACCCGCAAACCCAGCGCGATCAGCATCATGCCAAAGCTTTCAATAAAGGTGGATTTGCCCACGCCCGGTGTCCCCGACAGCCCGACGCGCAACGCTTGTCGACCTGAACCCGACAGCTTGGCCAGCAGCGCGCTGGCCTTTGCCCGGTGATCCTCGCGCCCGCTTTCGACCAGAGTGATCGCTCGGGCCAGCGCGCGCCGTTCACCGTTCAAGATCCTGTCGCTCAGGCTGTCTATGTCCATGGGGCCCTCGTTTGACTGCGGCACGACACCTTGTGGTCGCTCAGCCGAAAATGTCCAGCCCCGCGCCGCGATGCAATCTGGACGCCACCGGATGGATTGCGGATAAAGCGACCATGTCACCGCGCCTGCCCATAGATGATGCCCTGCCCGAGCTGTTGGACGCCCTCAAGGCCCACAAGCGCGCCGTTCTGCAAGCGCCCCCCGGAGCAGGCAAAACCACACGGGTTCCTCTGGCCATGCTTGAGGCCGGTCTGTGCGAAGGCAAGATCCTGATGCTGGAACCCCGCCGTCTTGCCGCGCGCGCCGCCGCTGAACGCATGGCCGACACCCTGAATGAACGCGCGGGTGAAACCGTGGGTTATCGCGTGCGAGGGGAGGCCAAAACTTCAACCAAGACCCGGATCGAGGTTGTGACCGAAGGCATCCTGACCCGCATGCTGCAATCCGACCCTCACCTGCCCGGCATTGGTGCGGTGATCTTTGACGAGTTCCACGAACGCTCCTTGAATGCCGATCTGGGACTGGCGCTCTGCCTTGAGGTGGCCGACGCGCTGCGCGACGATCTGATCCTGCTGGCGATGTCGGCGACGCTGGATGCCGAACCCGTGGGTCGGCTGATGAACGCGCCTGTGGTCACTTCGGCCGGGCGCAGTTTCGACGTCGATCTGCGCTGGCTCGAGCGCCCGCTGGGCCCCAAGGCGCGCCGTTTGGACGCTCTGGTCGATTTGGTTGTTCAAGCCGAACGCGATACGCGCGCCATGGGCGGCGGGATTCTGGTCTTTCTGCCCGGCGAAGGTGAGATCCGGCGCGCCGAGGGGGCTTTGACCCAGCTGCTGCCGGACAGGTGCCAGGTTCATCCCTTGTTTGGTGCCCTGCCCTTTGCCGCCCAGCGCGCGGCTATTGCCCCGGCTAAAACCGGCCGCAAGGTGGTGTTGGCTACGTCGATCGCCGAAACCTCATTGACGTTGCCTGATATTCGCGTCGTCGTCGATATGGGCCAATCGCGTCGGGCGCGGTTCGATCCGGGCTCGGGCATGTCGCGTCTGATCACCGAAAAGGTGACCCGCGCCGAAGCCACGCAACGCGCCGGGCGCGCGGGGCGTGTGGCCGAAGGTGCGTGTTACCGGCTGTGGTCCAAAGGCGAAGACGGCGCGATGGCCGCCTTTCCGCCCGCCGAGATCGAGGCGGCCGATCTGACCGGCCTTGCCCTGGAATTGGCGCTTTGGGGCAGCGAACCGGGTGATCTGGCCTTTCTGACGCAGCCGCCTGAGGGTGCTTTTGCCGAAGCGCGTGGCCTGTTGCACATGCTGGGCGCTTTGGACAGCAACGGGCGTATCACTGATCACGGGCGGGCGCTGGCGGCGCTGCCGTTGCATCCAAGATTGGGCCATATGCTGGTCGCTGCGGGCTCTGCTGCGGCCCCGCTGGCCGCCTTGATGGCGGAACGCGACCCACTGAAAGGTGCCCCAAGCGACCTCTCGTTGCGCCTTGAGGCCCTGCGCGATCCCCGTGCATTTCAGCGCAATCGTCCCTGGCAGGTTCATGCGGGCGCGGTTGACCGGATCACATCGGAAACCAAACGCCTGCGGGCCCAGACCAAGGGGCAAGGGCCTTATCTGTCACCTGCCGCCATGGCCGCGTTGGCCTATCCAGATCGGGTCGGACAGCGGCGCAAGGGCGACGCACCGCGGTATGTCCTGTCGGGCGGAAAGGGCGTTGTGCTCGACAATGCAGACACCATGGCCGCCGCGCCCTTTCTGGTGGTGATCGACACCGACGGAAACCCGCGTGAGGCGCGTGTCAGGTTGGCTGCCCAGATCACCGAAGGAGAGTTACGCGCGCTCTTTGCCGATCAGATTACCTGGCACAAGATGTGCAGCTGGTCCAAACGGGATCGGCGCGTGGCGGCGCGGCAGCAGGAACGGTTCGGTGCGATCAATCTGGATGACCGTATCTGGAAAGACGTTCCCGAAGATGCCGTTGCCAAGGCCATGCTGGACGGTGTGCTTGATCTGGGCCTGCGCTTGAAAGGCCCTGCGGCGCGGCTTGCCGCGCGGGTGGAGTTGGTGCGTGCCTCAGGTGTTGAATTGCCCGATTTCTCACCCGAAGGTTTGATGGAAAATCTGGAAAGCTGGCTGCTGCCGATGCTGACCGGCGTCCGCAGTGCCGACGATTGGAAGCAGTTCGATCTGCTGCCCGCGCTGCGCGCCCGGCTGGACTGGTCTCAGACGCAAGAGCTGGACCGCCGCGCGCCCGGGTCGTTTGAAACGCCGCTGGGGCGCAAGATCCCCATTTCCTATGACCATGCTGTTCCCGAAATCGCGGTCCGCCTGCAAGAGGTCTTTGGCGTCACGCAGCATCCCCAAATCGGCGATCAACCGTTGAAGATCACATTGCTGTCGCCCGCCCAGCGACCCATACAGATCACACGTGACCTTCCGGGGTTCTGGGCCGGGTCCTATGCGGATGTACGCAAGGATATGCGCGCGCAATATCCCAAACATCCCTGGCCCGAAGACCCAACGCAGGCCGACCCGACCCTGCGCGCAAAACGCCGTCGTGGTTGAGCGGTTGTGCAACCGGAACCAGACCGCTATGACGCTAGGTCAATGCCTTAACGGCGCGTGTTCAGCTGACTCAAATGGCCAAGAAACTGCGAAAAATACTGCAAAAGGTCGTGCGGCCCATGATCCTGCGCCCCAAACGGGTGCAGTTCGCGGCGCTATGCACCCGAAAGAAGAAAAGTCAGACCCAAGTTCTGCTGATCACCAGCCGCGATACCGGGCGCTGGGTAATCCCAAAGGGCTGGCCCATTGACGGGCTGGACGGTGCAGGATCAGCTGCGCAAGAGGCCTGGGAAGAGGCAGGCGTGCGGATCACAGCCTCTGACACCATACCGATGGGTCACTTCACCTATGACAAGGTGCTCAAGGACGGCTCGGCAGTGCCGGTTCGAACCACGGTGTACCGTGTGCACGTAAAGGAGTTGGCCGACGAGTTTCCCGAGGCGGGCCAGAGAGAGCGAGAATGGGTAACGCCGCAAGAGGCAGCGAAACGCGTGCACGAGCCAGAGCTGAGCGCCATACTGCGGACGCTCTGAAGCGCGTTTGCCTTAGAATGCGCGTATTTTCTCCGGCGTCATCGGATCACCGCGCGCCTGCAGGATCAGATCGGCCACACGGCTGCAGAGCGGTGCGCTAACCCCGTTTTGGGCGGCCAGCCGAATAATCTCGCCTTGCAGGCTGTCGATTTCTGTCACACGCCCTGCCATCATGTCATAGGCCATCGAGGTTCTGGCCTCGGGATCAACAGTCAGCATTTTGGATGCGATCCTGGAAAACAATGGCGTTGGCAATCGCAATATATGGGGCACCATCCAGGCCGGTACGGGGGTTGTCGACGCAACCGCTAGCCCGGCGGTTTTCAAAACCCCCAAAGCCTCGGCCATTTGGTCCGCCATCAATCGACGCCAACCCGGGTCCATCAGTTGCGCACGCACCGTCAGGCCGGACAGCGCGTTCAGGGCATTGTTGAGGTTCACCACCAGCTTGCCCCATTGCACCGCTTCGATCCGGTTGCTGGCGCTTATCGGAAGATCCGGGCAAGACAAACGCGTGGGCAAATCCCCGGCACCATCCTCGATCACGATATCCCCCGAGGTCGCGCGGTGATAGGATGCCACCCCTTTCGGAACAACGTTGAAGGGCACCATCCCGGCCCTGACATCTCGGGTTTTCAATGTGTTACGCAAAATTCGAGCGCTCTCCATCCCATTTTGTAGCGAAATTACTGGCGCGGTCGCCGGTGCATATTGCGCGATCAGGTTGGCCATATCGGCGGTTGCACCTGTCTTGACGGTCACAAGCACAAGGTCGGCATCGGCCAAATCTGTTGGATCCTCGGTCAGGGACAGCAAATTGGTGGGGATTACCTGATGCTGCCCCGCAAAGTCGGTGATCTTCAACCCGTGGCTGCGGATCGCATCCAGCACCCGCGCGCGGCCCAACAACATCACGTCCTGACCAGAATGTGCCAGGCACCCTCCGACATAGCACCCAATGCTGCCCGCCCCGGCAATCGCGATTTTCATGGCGCCCTCCCTGAACTCCTCACAGGATTACCGGGACATGGCACAGAGACAAGCCGCAGGCGCGATGACGTGGCGTTTACCGCGCCAATCGCGGCTTTGTGCGCTCAAGTTCTGCAGAAATCGGAATGAACTCCTGATCGTCACCCGGCGGCAAATGGAAGGCCCCGTTGGCCCAATCCGCCTGTTTCCACTCCCGCGTTGCGGTTTCGATCTTTTCTTTCGAGGACGACACAAAATTCCACCAGATATAGCGGTCTTCGTTCAACGTGGCACCGCCCAGCAGCATCAGCCGCGCCCCCAGCGGACCAGCGGTCACAGACAGCTTGTCACCGGGGCGAAACACCATCATGCGACCGGCATCAAAGCTGTCCCCTGCGACTTCGACAGAGCCTTGCGTGACATAGACACCGCGATCTTCATGATCATCCGGCAGAGGAAAGGACGCGCCCGGTTCAAGCTGAACATCCAGATAGAAGGTTTCCGACAGCATGGTTACAGGGCTCGTTTCGCCATAGGCCGAGCCGAGGATCAGCCGTGCGCTGATACCGGCATCTTGAATATGCGGCAAAGCCCGCTGCTTGTGATGCTCGAAATCAGGGGCCATATCCTCATGCGCTTCGGGCAAAGCGATCCAGGTCTGAATACCGAAAAGCTTGTTCTGCCGCGCGCGGGTCTCGGCGCTGGTCCGCTCGGAATGCGTGACCCCGCGCCCGGCGACCATCCAATTAACCTCTCCGGGATAGATCATCTGATGTGTGCCGATGCTGTCGCGATGTTCAAACTCACCCTGATAGAGGTAGGTCACCGTGCCCAATCCGATATGCGGATGCGGACGGACATCGATACCGCCTTCGGTGATGAACTCGGCAGGACCCATCTGATCAAAGAAAATAAACGGCCCAACCAGTTGGCGTTTGACGGACGGTAACGCGCGACGCACTTCGAAGCCGCCCAGATCCCGGGCGCGTGGGATGATCAGTGTGTCCAAAGCCGTGTTCTGCGATTGGCAATCCGGGCTGTGGGTGGGGTTCCAACTCATGTCTGCACTCCGATGACCTCAAGGTTAACGTTCGCTTGTGCATGATATAGCGTAGATATCACCATTTCCATTCGCACAAACGCACAGAAACGGTGCGCTTCGCGTTATCAACCGCCCCGGCGCTGACAGATTGGACTGCAAACAATGGCCAAAGTGTTCACGATTTTGGGCGCAGTCTCGGAATGCGCACCCATCGTGCTAAACTCTAACCAACCGCTTGGCAGGAACCGGGCGTGGGACATCATATGAGGAAAGAACCTGGCATGACCGCTGTTTCATACTCTCGTCGTTCTTTGATGGCTGCCGGAGGCGCAGCGCTGGCTGCAGGTGCCTCGGGCCTTTTGATGCCAGCCCGCGCAAGTGGGTTGGCACCTACCCCAACAATGCGAGGTGGCGCAAACAACTATCGCCCCGGCGCGCCGATTGTGGAGCGCATCGGCGGTGGTGGATTCTGGATGACAGGAACCGTGCGGCGTGCAGGTGATGGAGCCCCCCTGCCCAATCAGCGTATCCAGATCTGGGCGCATACCACCGAAGGCCATGAGCGTGATCCGCAGAGCCACGGGGCCACGCTGACTGATGCCGACGGCGCGTTTCGGCTTGAGATGCCGCAGATTGTCCCCGCCTTTGGCCAACCGCATGGCCATCTGGCCTATGACAGTGGTGAGTTCGAGACGGTGTTCCTGCGCCCTGTCATGTCCAGTGCGCGCGACAAGACGCTTGCGGCGCATTTTGTGTTGCAACCCTTGTAATCTTCATGCGCGTTGTCATCTGGGCGGGTTTGAGCACCGCCCTTCTGGTGCCAGTCGTCACAGCCGCCTTCAGCCCCTATCTGGCTTGGCGTGAGCCGATCTATATCATCGCAGGCTTTGCAGGCATTCTTGGGATGTGCCTGCTCTTGCTTCAACCTTTGCTGGCCGGGCGTTGGCTGCCCGGGCTGTCACCGGTGACAAGCCGCCACTGGCACCGGTGGTGTGGTCTTGCGCTTGTGGCGATGATCCTGGTGCATGTGGGCGGGTTGTGGATCACAAGCCCGCCGGATGTGGTGGACGCCCTTTTGTTTGTATCCGCCACGCCCTTTTCCGCCTGGGGCGTCATCGCGATGTGGGCCGGGTTTGCCGCCGCGCTGATGGGGATGTTGCGCCAACGTCTGTCCTTGCGGTTTCGGGTCTGGCGCTTGGGTCACGCGGCACTGGCCATCGTGACCATTCTGGGCAGTGTCGTCCATGCGCTGCTGATTGAAGGCACGATGGAGATCATGTCCAAGTTTGCGCTTTGCGCCCTTGTTGTAGCGGCGAGCGCAGCGACGCTCGCCAAACTGCGTGTGTGGGACGTCAAACGGCGTTAGGCGCCCAGGCACCAGCGCATCACCGCCTTTTGCGCATGCAGGCGGTTTTCTGCCTCATCGAAGATGACCGAGTTCGGGCCGTCCATGACCTCGGATGTTGCCTCTTCTTCGCGATGCGCGGGCAGGCAATGCATGAACAAAGCGTCAGGCTTGGCATGCGACATCAATTCAGTATTCACCTGATAGGGGCGCAGCATGTTATGACGACGCTCTTTCGCCGATTGGGAATCATGCATCGACACCCAGGTGTCGGCCACGACCAGATCAGCCCCTTCTACGGCTTTGAACGGGTCGCGTTCGATCTGGATTGTTGAACCCTTCTGGCGCGCGAAACCCATGAACTCTTCTTCAGGATCCAGTTGAGCCGGACCGCTAAAGGTCAGATCAAAACCGAACTGACCTGCCGCGTGCAGGAATGAGGCGCAGACATTGTTGCCGTCACCGGTCCAGACCACTTTCTTTCCTTTGATCGGGCCGCGATGCTCCTCAAAGGTCAAGACATCCGCCATGATCTGGCAGGGATGGGTGCGGTCGGTCAGGCCGTTGATCACCGGTACGTCCGAATATTCGGCCATCTCGGTCAGGATCGTCTCATCAAAGGTGCGGATCATGATCATATCGACATAGCGCGACAGCACACGGGCGGTGTCGGCGATGGTTTCACCATGACCCAACTGCATGTCCTTGCCCGAAAGCACCATGGTCTGCCCCCCCATCTGACGCACGCCCACGTCAAAAGACACGCGTGTACGGGTTGAGGGTTTTTCAAAGATCAGGGCAACCATGCGATCCTTGAGCGGCTGGTCATCATCAGGGGCCGCTTTGGGCCTGCCAAGACGCGCCTGTTTCATCGTGCTGGCCTGATCGATCATCGACCGCAATGCGCCTGCGTCGGTTTTGTGGATATCGAGGAAGTGGTTCATATCGTGTCACTTTTGGCAATGGGTGGCGGGTGGGGGCCAGCCCCCACACCCCCGCCGTATTTCAAACAAGAAGAAGGGTCAGACAGCAGCCAGCGTGCTTTCGACCTGCGCCGCGGTTTTTTCCAAACGGATCAAGGCCTGAGCGATTTCATCCTCGCTGACGTTCAGGGGTGGCAACAGGCGCACAACGTTGTCAGCGGCTAGGACGGTTATGATCTGGTTATCAAACCCCGCGCTGACCACATCCGTATTGGCCACCTTGCATTTCAGACCAAGCAACAAGCCCGCGCCCCGCACCTCTTCGAAGACGTCCGGGTGATCGGCCACCAGCCCTTCCAGTTTCTGGCGTAGCAACCCGCCCTTGCGGCGCACACCTTCCAGAAAGGCCGGCGTCGCAACCTGCTCGATCACAGCGTTTCCCACAGCACAGCCCAAGGGATTGCCGCCATAGGTCGAGCCATGGGTGCCTACCGTCATGCCCGAGGCGGCCTCTTCTGTAGCCAGAACAGCACCCAAAGGGAAACCCCCGCCAATGCCTTTGGCGGACATCATGATATCGGGGGTCACCCCGGCCCATTCATGGGTAAAGAGCTTACCGGTTCTGCCGATACCGCATTGGATCTCATCGAAAATCAGCAGCAGGCCGTTTTCGTCACAGATTTGGCGCAGGGCTTTCAATTCGGCATCGGGAACAACGCGAATGCCGCCCTCGCCCTGGATCGGTTCGATCATGATGGCCGCGGTGTTTTCCGTGATCGCGTTGGTGACGCCATCCAGATCTCCCAATGGCACTTGCACAAAGCCGGGCAGCGCAGGTCCAAAGCCTTTGCTGATCTTCTCGGACCCTGTGGCCGCCATCCCGGCCGAAGACCGGCCGTGAAAGGCGCCCTCGAAAGTGATGATTTCGATCTTTTCGGGATGGCCTTTGTCATAGAAATACTTGCGCGCCATTTTCACCGCCAATTCGCAGGACTCAGTACCCGAATTGGTGAAAAACACGGTGTCAGCAAAGGAATGCTCGACCAGTTTGTCTGCGAGCGCCTGCTGTTGCGGAATGTGATACAGGTTCGAGACATGCCACAGCGTATGAGCCTGCTCGCTGAGTGCGGCGGCAAGCGCAGGATGGGCGTGGCCCAGCGCGTTCACCGCGATCCCGGCGCCGAAATCCAGAAAACGTCGCCCGTCTGCCTCGGTCAGCCAGGTGCCTTCGCCCTTCACAAAGGTCAGGGGCGCACGGTTATAGGTCGGCAGAACGGACGGGATCATCGGATCATCCTTTTCAGATTTCTTGAGCCTCGTGAGTGAAACACTCGGCCCATCTTCGTCAATATATTTGGTGAGGATCGTGCCGCATAATCAGCACAAAAGATCAAAAAACGCCGGTTACGCGTAAAAGCGTCGACGTCGGAGGCGTAGGATATGTGCAAGTTTGACCATGGAGCGGCGTATAAACGGGCCCGGCCTGTGTGAAAACCCCAAATCTTTCAACGGGCAAAATTTCAACCTGAGACGTGACTTTCAGGCTTGCCATTTGGCAAGCGCTGGCGCACCGGTGGCAGATGTTTGTTGCCAAGGCCCATAACCCGCCGCTTGCGGCTGTCTTGATATTTGCGGCCAGCGCATTGCTTGCCGCCACCACCCTTCTGGCCAAAGCCTTGGGAACCGATGCGTTGGGCCCTGCGATGCATCCGATGCAGATCAGCCATGGCCGATTTCTGTTTGCCTTCGTTGTGATCGCAAGCGCCGTGGGCGTGCTGCGCCCAAAACTGGTGCGCCCGCATTGGGGGCTGCATGTGGGGCGCACGAGCTTTGGCTGGCTGGGCATCACACTGATATTTGCTTCGGTCGCCTTTATCCCGATTGCCGATGCCACCGCGATTTCTTTCCTGAACCCGGTTTTCGCCATGGTCTTGGCTATCCCGCTTCTGAAGGAGCGGATTGGCCCATGGCGCTGGCTGGCCGCCGCCGTCGCCCTGGCGGGTGCACTGATCCTGTTGCGTCCAACCCCCGCCAGCTTTCAACCCGCTGCGCTTTTGGCTCTGACCGCCGCGATGGTGATCGGGATGGAGCTGATCTTTATCAAGAAGCTTTCGGGCCGCGAGCCGCCGATCCAGATCTTACTGATCAATAACTCGATGGGCCTGGTGATCGCGTCTATTGCGGTGAGCTTTGTGTTTCAGATGCCAACGCCCGCGCAATGGGCGGCGCTGGCCGCAATTGGTGTGCTTATGGCCTGCGCGCAGGCCTGTTTCGTAAACGGCATGGCCCGGGCCGATGCGTCTTTTGTAGCGCCGATCAGTTATGCGACACTGATCTTTGCCGCATTGTACGACTTTGCGGTTTTCGACGTCATCCCCGACGGCGTCAGCCTGATCGGCTCTGCCATCATCCTGACTGGTGGTCTGATCCTGGTCTGGCGCGAAGCCCGTCAGCGTCAGGCTTTGAGCCGATAGCCTGTGCGGATCATCTGCCAGGTGACGGCGCAGACCAACAAGGTCGCCAGGGTACAGACGAGAAAGCCCAGCATTGGCGCGCTGTCGGATACTCCGATCATGCCGTACCGTAGCCCGTCGATCAGATAGAAGACCGGGTTGACGTGGCTCAGGCGGTTCAGCAACGGTGGCAATGCCTCGACCGAGTAGAAGGTTCCGGACAGAAAGGCCAAAGGGGTAACGATGAAATTGGTGATCGCGGCCATCTGATCGAACTTATTGGCGAATATCCCGGCAAACAATCCCAGCGCCCCCATGAAAGCACCCCCAAGCGCAACAAAGACCAGCGCAATCAGTGGATGTTGCGGCACAATGCCCAGCACAAGCGCCAGGGCGCTGGCAACCACCAGCGCGATCAGAACGCCCCGCGCGATACCTCCGGCCAGATAGCCCAGCAGGATCTCAAGCGGTGAGAGGGGCGGCATAAGTGTATCAACGATATTGCCTTGCACCTTCGAAATCACCATCGACGACGAGGTATTGGCAAAGGCGTTCTGAATCACCGTCATCATCACGATGCCGGGGGCCAGAAAGGTCAGAAACGGCACGCCCATCACATCAGATCGGCCGGGACCGATGGCGATATTGAAGATCAGCAGGAACAATCCCGCTGTCACCAAAGGGGCCAGCAGGGTTTGCGTCCAGACCGACAGAAAACGAAAGGTCTCGCGCTGTGCCAGCGTGTAAAGGCCCATCCAATTCACCGCGCCAAAGCGGCGCGCTTCCTGATCCATGAGATTTTGCATGTGCTGCGCTTACCTGATTCGAAGACCGCTTGTAACTCGGGCCGCAGTGATTAGAATAGGGCGCTGAGACGATTTCCCAAGGCGGCCCGAATCCGGGGCCGCTTTCCGCTTTTGAAAGGCAAATGATGTCCTGGACTGACGAGCGTGTAGAGCTGCTGAAAAAGATGTGGGGCGAGGGCCAGTCGGCCAGCCAGATCGCCAAAGAACTGGGTGGCGTGACCCGCAATGCGGTGATCGGCAAGGTCCACCGTCTGGGCCTGTCGAACCGCGCCACCGGCGCAACCCCGGCCAAGGCCGAGCCGAAGGAGAAACCGGCCCCCGCGCCCAAGGCCGAGGCCAAGCCAAAGCCCGCACCCAAGACCGAACCCGCACGCCCAGTTCCTGCCCCCGAAGCGAAACCCGCAACCCCGGCCCGCCGTCAGATCATCCCGGCCGGTCAACCGCTGCCGCCGCAGCCCTCGGCCAACGAGATCAGCCCCGAGGCGCTGGCCAAGGTCAACGAGGTCGAGAAAAAGGCCAAGAAGCTGACGCTGATGGAGTTGACCGAGAAGACCTGCAAATGGCCGGTGGGTGACCCAGCGACCGAGGATTTCTGGTTCTGTGGTCTGCCGGTTGAGGCGGGCAAGCCCTATTGCGAAGCGCATGTGGGTGTCGCCTTCCAACCCATGAGCTCGCGCCGCGACCGTCGCCGGTAACCCCGATGCGCCAGGATCCGACAGCGATCGAGGAGACCTGGCTGGCACGCGCAAAAAGGCTTCTGGCGCTGGCCGAAACCGGCCAGCATTTTATCGAGAACCCATTCGACCGGGAACGCTATGACGAAATTGCAGTCATTGCGCGTTCCATGCTGGCTGATCTGGGGCGGGTGCCGCTTGCGCATATTGAAGGGCTGATCCCGAAGCACACTGCCGGTTATGCCACACCCAGCGTCGACATTCGTGGCGCGGTCATCCGGGACGGATGCATTCTTCTGGTGCGCGAGCGTAGTGACGGGAAATGGGCGATGCCGGGCGGATTTGCCGATATTGGAAGCTCGCCCGCTGAAAACATCGAACGCGAGGTTTGGGAAGAAGCTGGCCTCAGAGTAGAGGCGCGCCAGCTTTATGCCCTGCGTCATAAGGCGCGTCATCCCTATCCGGCAGATGCGCGGGATTTCTACAAACTGTTCTTTCTGTGCGATCCACTAAACAGCGGTGAACCAAAGCCTGGAACAGAAACCAGCGACCTTGCCTTCTTTGCCTCGGATGCCCTGCCCGAGCTGTCGCTTACGCGCAATATTCCAGCTGACATCC
Source organism: Ruegeria sp. HKCCD7255 (assembly GCF_013031565.1). Lineage (NCBI taxonomy): Bacteria > Pseudomonadati > Pseudomonadota > Alphaproteobacteria > Rhodobacterales > Roseobacteraceae > Ruegeria > Ruegeria sp. HKCCD7255. The sequence goes on from NZ_WQAG01000004.1 coordinate 54,759, forward strand.
AGGCTGCCTTCTCGGCCAATACCGGCCACCCGACAACATTTGATTGATCAGTGAACTTGCTGCGAAAGCAAATCCGGCGTCTGTACCCAGCCGGGCAGCTCGTCCAATGACACCGAGTCGTGCAGGCTTTCTGACCGGTCACGTCCAACCTTGCGATGCTTGCGCAGCAAAAAGATCTTTCCCCAGCCCCGCCACGTCCCCACCGAACGGGCCGCGGCATCGACGGGAAATCGGTCGCGCCAGCCTTCGGGCAGAGGCAGACCGTGCAGCTCGGCCTTGTCCAGCATCCAGATCAACGAGATATTGCTCAGCGGTCGGGCCTCTTCAAAGCCGTTCAGCTGGCCACCCACATCCCCATGCGTACCGCGAAACCAGACCTGTTCGATATGTCCTTTGAAGTCGGGTGTGCATTTCCATAACACGGGCTCGAACACCTCGCGGGTCTCGTCCAGCGCCATTGCGTGGTAACCATGACGCGTGGCGGGCCCAAGTTGGTGGTTGTGGAAAGAATGACGTTCTTCGGCCCAGCGCCACAATAACGGCAAGCGTAGCCCCAGCGCCTTGACGGTGTCCCAGACCCCGACCATTTCGATCGCCACGTCCTCATGACAAAACGCCTGACTGAAGGCTGCCGCAGCCTTGCCATGCGAATTGCATTCATAGTGGCGGTAGGCCTGCTTGATATTGCGAACCGTGGCGTGCTCGGCCTTGAGCAGGCCGATCTCATCTATGACACCCGCCAGGCTGCGGACGCCATAGGCGCCACGCGAGTAGCCAATGAAAAAGATCTTGTCGCCGGGTTTGTAGCGCGATGCCAGATACCCGTAAGCCCGCCGGATCTGACGGTTGATACCGCGCCCCATCATCACGTCGAGCGAGGATTTCCAGCTTTCCCACTGCACACCGGATTCGTAGAAGACCGAAACCTTGCTGCCCATCTCGCTACACAACCGCAGCGTTTGGCCTGCATGGGTCTCATAGCCAGGCTCCAACGTGGACATGGTGCCGTCCAGAATGATTACGTGGCTGATGGGTTCGCGGTGGCGCGTTTCTGTTGAATGCTCGGACCGCAGAGGCCGTCCGAGCCATCCCAGTACCTTTCTACTCAGCCGCGACAGAACCATGCGTCAGCAATTCCCATACTCGATGGGGTGTGAAAGGCATGTCAGCCTGCCGCACCCCGTAATCCCAGAGCGCATCCTGAACCGCATTCGCAACCGCAGCCAGTGCGCCCACGGTGCCTGCCTCGCCACAGCCTTTCATCCCCATCGGGTTGGCGGTTGACGGTACCGGCGCCGAGGTAAACTCAATCATGGGTATGTCTACCGCGCGGGGCAAGGCGTAATCCATGAACGAAGCCGTGAGCGGTTGCCCGCTTTCGTCATGCACAACATGCTCGGTCAAGGCCTGGCCGATACCCTGCACCACCCCGCCATGCACTTGACCTTCGGCCAACATCGGGTTGATCAAATTACCAAAATCATCGACCACCACATAGCGATCGACCCAGGTTTCGCCGGTGTAAGAATCTATCACGATTTCGGCAACATGCGCGCCATTTGGAAAGCTGCGCGCCTCAAGCGTCGCGCGTGCCTGATGCTGCAACAGGTCGTCGCGCCCATCGGCACGGGCCATCTCGGCCACCTCGATCAGAGTCGGTGTCAGGTTCGAGCCCGGCGCACGGAATGTCTCATGATCAAAGCTGATATCCTCCTCTGCGACACCGATCTTGTCCGCCAGATATGCCGAGAATGCCGATACCATCCGGTCAACAGTCACCAGTGTTGCGTTGCTTTGTGTCGTCACTGAGCGTGACCCGCCGGTACCACCCCCTTGCGCCATGAGATCAGAATCACCCTGTAAAACGCGGATCCGGTCCGCGGGGATGCCCGTCTGATCCGACAGGAAATGGGTATAGACCGTCTCATGCCCCTGCCCGTTTGACTGGGTGCCGACGTAAAGGTTCACGGTCCCATCCTCGCAAAATTCGACCTTTGCGCCTTCGGAAGGGTCACCCAGAATGCTTTCGATATAGTAGCACAGGCCCTGCCCACGGATCAGACCGTGTTCCGCATCCGCAGCCTTGCGGGCGGCGAACCCTGCGACCTGTGCGCCTGCGCGCGACAGAACCATGTCGAAATCGCCCACGTCATAGGTCTCACCCGTGGCCGAGACATAGGGGAAATTGCCAGGACGGATGAAGTTCTTGCGCCGCAGCTCCCACGGATCAACGCGCAGCTCACGCGCCGCGCGATCCATAACACGCTCCAGCACATAGATCGCTTCGGGACGACCGGCACCACGATAGGCATCAACCTGGGTGGTGTTGGTAAAGAAGCCCTCGACCCGCAAATAGGTGGTCTGCACATCATAAACGCCCATCAACACCTTGCTGAACAACGAGGTTTGGATGGCCTGTGCAAAATGGCTGTTATATGCGCCAAGATTGATCTTGCTGTGGACTCGATAGGCCATGATCTTGTGATCAGCGTCAAAGGCCAGCTCGGCCAACGAGGTCAAATCACGCCCGTGATGGTCCGACACCATCGCCTCGGACCGGTCCGACATCCAATGCACCGCTTGGCCCAGCTTGATCGCCGCAGCGGCGACTGAGAAATATTCGGGATAGGGCATCGCCTTCATCCCGAACCCACCGCCAACGTCACCTGTGGTCACGCGGATGGCTTCAGCATCCAGTTTCAGTTTCTGAACCAGCTGCGCTTTCATCCCCCAGACGCCCTGACCGCCATAGGAAAAGTGCAACCGACCATCGACCCAATTGGCCTGACACCCGCGCGGTTCGATTGAGCTGGCGATGACCCGGTTGTCAGCCACATCAAGCGCGACAGTATGCGCCGCCGCGTCGAACGCGGCCTGCGTGGCTTCGGCATCACCCAGATCCCAGTCAAAGGCGCGGTTATCCGGCGCCTCTGGGTGCAAGGTCACGCCGCCCGATTCCACATCCAATTTGACCGGCAAGTCATTGGTTTCCAATTCGATAACCTCGACGGCATCACGGGCCTGCGCAAGCGTTTCGGCGATGACGACCGCCACGGGCTCACCCACGAAACGCACACGATCCTTGGCCAGCATATGACGCTCGGGCGCGGCAGCTTTGGTACCATCCCGGTTGGGAACCGTGGCCGCGTTCATCACTGTGTCGACACCAGCAGCGGCCAGATCCTCCAACGTCATCACCAATCGTACGCCTTCGGCCTGGCGAGCCGCCTCAAGGTCCAACGCGGTAATCTCGGCATGCGCCACAGGGCTACGCAGAAAGGCAGCGTACAGAGCGCCTTCGGGCACGATATCATCCATGTAGCTGCCTGCCCCGGTCAGAAACCGTTGATCTTCGACCCGGATAACGGGTTGGCTTTTGCCGAACTTTTCCATTGGGGAATCCCTAGCCTGCTTTCTGCATGTGCAGCCTAGCTTGGCGGTTGCTCATGTCCAGTGGCAGCAGAAAATCCATTGCGGTGGTCTGAATACGACATTGATGTCTCGAATGCGCGTAGCGCGATGGCTTGCGCCGGTTCTACGCTCCTCAATACCCTAGCCTGCGGAGGTTCACATGCCCACATCTGTTTCCTTGTCGAATGGGCGTCTTGATGCACAGACGGTCGAGTCTTACTGGCAAGACGGATATGCTTTCCCGATCACTGTGTTTGACACTGATGAAGCTGCCCAGTTCCGGACTGAGTTGGAAACGCTCGAGGCCGACTGGCGCACAGCGGACCTGCCCCTGCCGTTGAACATGTATAAACGCGTTAACGCGCATGTGGTGATACCGCTGGCCGCCCATATCGCGCTGGACCCGCGTATTTTGGATGTCGTCGAAGGGATTTTGGGGCCAGATCTTTTGCTATGGTCGGCTGAGTTTTTCATCAAGGAACCCAAGACCAAGCAGATTGTAGGCATGCACCAGGACCTAACTTATTGGGGGATGGGCGAAACCCCCGATCAAGTCACCGCCTGGGTTGCGCTGTCGCCCGCAACGGTCGAGAGCGGGTGCATGGATTTCGTGGCGGGCAGCCACAAAAACCCGATCCTGCCGCATAACGATACCTTCTCGGACACCAACCTTTTGTCGCGCGGGCAGGAAGTGGCCGTCGACGTCGCCGAAGACGACAAGACCCATATCGAGTTGCAGCCTGGACAGATGTCGTTGCATCACGGGCTGACGATCCACGGCTCGGGCCCCAATACCTCGGATGACCGACGCATCGGCCTGGCGATCCGCTATCTCAACCCGAATGCACAGCAAAAGGTTGCGGATCGTGACTATGCTATTCTGGCCCGGGGCGAGGACCGCAAAAGCAATTTCATCCACATTCCGGCACCAGCTGAACCCTTCACCCCAGACGCTCTGGACCTTCATGCGCGCATCCGCGCGGATCAGTCCAAAGCGTTGGCTGAAGGGGCCAGCGAACAGCTCCATCTTTATTCGGCGTCTGCGCCACGCGCCTAGCAAGGCAGGTATCTGAACGCTGCAGGCGGCGCAGGGCCTTTCCCTTCCCGCCTCCATTCGCTATTGCAGGCGCTGACCCAAGATTGATGACGCAGGACGCACCCCATGGCGATGGAAAAGACATTCAACGCGGCCGAGGCCGAGGCCCGCATCTATGAGGCCTGGGAACAGGCCGGCGCCTTCAAAGCAGGCGCGAACAAATCGCGCGACGAAAGCTTCACCATCATGATCCCGCCCCCCAACGTGACGGGCGCGCTGCATGTGGGTCACGCGTTCAACAACACCCTGCAGGACATACTGATCCGCTGGCACCGCATGCGTGGTTTCGACACGCTGTGGCAGCCCGGGCAAGATCACGCAGGCATCGCCACGCAGATGCAGGTGGAAAAGATGCTGATGCTGACCCAGCAACCCGGTCGACGCGAGTTGGGCCGTGAGAAATTCCTGGAAAAAGTCTGGGAATGGAAGGGCGAATATGGTGGCACGATCATTGAGCAGCTAAAACGCCTCGGCTCCTCCTGTGACTGGTCGCGCAACGCGTTTACCATGGCCGGTGCGGCGGGTGATCCGCGCACGGGGCACGAGAACTCGGCCAACTTCCACGATGCGGTGATCAAGGTCTTTGTCGATATGTACGAAAAGGGCCTGATCTATCGCGGCAAACGTCTGGTCAACTGGGACCCGCATTTCGAAACCGCGATCTCGGATCTTGAGGTCGAAAATATCGAAACGCCCGGGCATATGTGGCACTTCAAATACCCATTGGCCGGGGGTGAGACCTACACTTACGTCGAGAAAGACGAAGACGGGAATATCGTGCTTGAGGAAGAGCGCGACTATATCTCGATTGCCACCACGCGGCCTGAAACAATGCTGGGCGACGGTGCGGTCGCGGTTCATCCATCGGATGAGAGATATGCGCCAATTATTGGAAAACTCTGCGAAATTCCGGTTGGCCCGAAAGAGCATCGCCGCCAGATCCCGATCATCACCGATGACTATCCCGATCCCGATTTTGGCTCGGGCGCGGTGAAGATCACCGGGGCGCATGACTTCAACGACAACATGGTGGCCAAGCGCGGCGGTATCCCGATGTACCGCCTGATGGACACCAAAGGCGCGATGCGGGCCGACGGCGCGCCCTATGCCGAAGCCGCAGGGTTGGCGCAGGAGTATGCCCGGGGCCGTGAGTTTACCGAGAACGAGATCGACGCGATCAACCTCGTGCCCGACCACTTGCGCGGCCTCGACCGGTTCGAGGCGCGGGCAAAGGTGGTCGAAGAGATCACGGCTGACGGCCTGGCCGTAATGACCCGCACCGATGATCCGCGTCTGGGCACCAAGCTGGGCGAGGATGACGACCCGGCGGCGCTGGTGCCGCTTGTCGAAAGCAAACCGATCATGCAGCCCTTCGGCGACCGCTCGAAAGTGGTGATCGAGCCGATGTTCACCGACCAGTGGTTTGTGGATGCCGAAAAGGTCGTCGGCCCCGCGCTGGACGCGGTCAAGGACGGTCGGGTCAAGATCATCCCCGAGTCGGGCGAGAAGACCTATTATCATTGGCTGGAAAACATCGAGCCCTGGTGCATCTCGCGCCAGCTGTGGTGGGGGCATCAGATCCCGGTTTGGTATGGGCCGGGTGTCATCGAGGGAATGTCCATCAAAGACGATGGAATGCGGGCTCTGACATATGAAACCAAACAACCTTTCTGCGCACCCACAAAGGAAGAAGCGCAACAGAAAGCCGCAGCCTTCTACGGCGAAAGCGTTCGAGTGGAATTTTCCACCTACGAACATATCCAAGCACCAGAAGGCCAGCGCAAAGAACCTAACCCAGCCGCTAGCGGCATCGGAAACGCAGAACACATTACTGTTCGGCGGGTTACGCTGGCGCGCGACCCCGACGTTCTCGACACATGGTTCTCCTCCGGCCTTTGGCCCATCGGCACGCTGGGCTGGCCCGAACAGACCGAGGAACTGGAACGCTACTTCCCCACGGATGTTCTGGTCACCGGCTTTGACATCCTGTTCTTCTGGGTCGCCCGGATGATGATGATGCAACTGGCCGTGGTGAACCAGATCCCGTTTCACACCGTCTACTTGCATCAGCTCGTCCGCGACGAGAAGGGCAAGAAGATGTCCAAAACCACCGGCAACGTCATCGACCCGCTGGAGATCGTGGACGAATTCGGCGCCGACGCGCTGCGCTTTACCAACGCCTCGATGGCGGCGATTGGCGGCGTGCTGAAACTGAGCCGCGAGCGCATCACCGGCTACCGCAACTTTGGCACCAAACTGTGGAACGCCGTCCGCTTTGCCGAGATGAACGAGGTCTTCACCGACGCGGTTCCGCAACTGGACGTGGGCGATTTGAAACCCAAAGCCGCCGTCAACCGCTGGATCATCGGCGAAACCGCCCGCGTGCGGGAAGAGGTCGATGCGGCACTGGAAAGCTATCGCTTCAACGACGCGGCCAATGGGCTTTACGCCTTTGTCTGGGGCAAGGTCTGCGACTGGTATGTGGAGTTGTCCAAACCGCTGCTGCAAGGCGACGATGCCGAGGCACAGTCTGAGACCCGCGCCACCATGCGCTGGGTTCTGGATCAGTGCATGGTCTTGCTGCATCCGATTATGCCCTTCATCACCGAGGAACTCTGGGGCCTGACCGGCACCCGCGCCAAAATGGTCGTCCACGCTGATTGGCCGACCTATGGTGCTGAACGGGTTGATGCCGATGCGGATCGTGAGATGAACTGGGTGATCTCGGTCATCGAAAACACCCGCTCGGCCCGTGCGCAGATGCGCGTCCCGGCGGGCCTCTACGTGCCGATGCTGGTCACCGAGATCGACGCTCACGGCCAGGCCGCCTGGGACCGTAATGAGGCGCTGATCAAACGCCTGGCACGTATCGACAGCTTGACCAAGGCCGAGGAACTGCCCAAAGGCACGATCTCGATCGCCGCCCCCGGCGCAAGCTTTGGCCTGCCACTGGCCGACATCATCGACATCGGCGCTGAAAAAGAGCGGCTGGAGAAAGCCAAGGGCAAACTGGCCAAGGAACTGGGCGGTCTGCGCGGTCGCCTGAACAACCCCAAATTCGTGGCCTCAGCCCCTGAAGAGGTGGTGGCCGAGGCCAAAGCCAACCTCGCCGCCCGCGAGGAAGAAGAGGCGAAACTGAACGAAGCGCTCGCACGTCTGGCCGAAATTGCCTGATCTTCTTCTCGTTCCAAATACGGAAAATCCCAACCTCACCGCCCATGCAAGCGGTGAGGTTTTTCTTTGCCATCAAAGCTTTCCCCCTTGTTCGCGCCACCCTGCCCTTGCTAGCACTTAGCCCAAGCAATCCTGAAAGGCTCAGATGGCGCACCCCCTTCCTCCGATGCAAACCGTTTCAACTGGGTTGGTGGTGGCCATTGTCGGTTTCTTCAGCTCTTTCCCGATTGTCTTGCAGGGGCTAAGCGCCATGGGCGCCTCGCCCGTGCAGGCGGCGTCTGGACTGATGAGCGCGGCGATTGCCATGGGGCTTGCGGCGATTGCCCTTAGCCTTTTCTACAAACTGCCCATCAGCGTCGCGTGGTCGACCCCGGGTGCAGCCCTTCTGGCCGTGTCCGCCGCACCGGCCCAAGGGTATTCGGCAGCGATTGGAGCTTTCCTGTGCGCTGGTGCGCTGACCGTTCTGGCGGGGTTGTGGAAACCGCTGGGGCGACTGGCAGCCGCAATCCCCACATCGCTGGCGCAGGCGATGCTGGCGGGGGTGCTTTTGCCGCTCTGTCTGGTGCCCTTCAAAGCAGCGGTTGAAATCCCGTGGCAAGCGCTGCCGGTGATCCTGACCTGGTTCATAGCAGGCCGGTTCAACCGGCTTTTTGCCGTACCCGCCGCCGTGGTCGCAGCCGCCATCATCGTGTCTTTGAACGCAAACGGCGCGCAGCTTTTGCCCGACCGAATGATCACCACACCAATCTGGACTGCGCCCAGCTTTTCGGTTGCCTCGGCCATCGGAATAGGCGTGCCGCTCTTTATTGTCACGATGGCGACACAGAACATTCCCGGTGTGGCGGTGATGCGCAGCTTTGGGTTCAACCCTGTTGCGGGCCGATTGTTTTCTTCTGTCGGTGCTGCCAGCATGCTGTCGGCTCCGTTCGGGGCGCCTGCCACTTGTCTGGCAGCCATAACTGCTGCGATGTGTTCGAACGAGGACAGCCACCCCGACCCGGCGCAACGTTATTGGTCTGCGGTCATGGCAGGCGTGTTCTATTGCCTATTCGGCGTCTTTGCCGTGGCCATCACCAGCTTCGCCGCCCATGCCGACCCGCTGCTGATGGGAACATTGGCCGGTGTCGCGCTGATCGGCGTGCTGGCCAGTGCCATTCACGCCGCACTGGACGTTCCAACCGAGCGAGAGGCGGCCATTCTGACGCTCGCCATTACCGCCTCGGGCATCACTGTCTTTGGGCTGGGGGCCGCCGTTTGGGGATTGCTGGCTGGTGGCATTGCATATCTTGTGACGCACAGGATGCGGTGAACCCCTTTAGTGCGACCTCTGTCAGTGCTATGGTCTGAACATGTTCGGAGCACTTGGAAAACTGGTCGAACGCCAGATCAAAAAGGCCGAAGCCGAGGGCCAGTTACGGGGTCTTGAAGGCGAAGGCGCGCCGCTGCCGGACCGGTCTGCCGAGGCGCAAAGCGATCCCGCTATTGCGGCGGGCCACAGGATAATGGCGCAAGCCGGTGTGCTGCCCGAAGAGTTTGATATCAAGAAGAAACTGGATGAGGCGCGCAAGTCCTATGCGGCTCTGACTGATGCTCAGGACCGGAAAGCAGCTATGGCAGAGATCGCAGACCTCGAGATGCGATACAACATGGCGCGCGACGCGCGCCGGGCCTTTCTGCGGTGATCATTTGAACTCGGGCTTTCTGCCCTGCATCTGCGCCATGACAACCTCCATCTGATCGGGCTTGCCGATCAAGTCCACCTGTTCCGAAGACTCGGCCAGCAGCACTTCGGACCGCGGGGCCTGTTCAGCCAGATCTATCAGGCGTTTTGCCGCGCGAATGGCAGACGGGCTTTGACCTGCGATATCCTCGGCCAGCGCCAGCGCTTCGGTCACGGGATCATCGGACAGTTTGGTCACAAGCCCCCACTCTGCAGCCTGCGGAGCGCCGATCGGGCGCGCGGTGTAGGTCAGCAGGCGCAGCACGTCCGAACGGACAAGCTGAGGCAGCAAGACCATGCCGCCCATGTCCGGGATGATCCCCCATTTCATCTCCATCACCGCAAGTTTGGTATCGGAATGAGCGATGCGGATATCCGCCCCCAACGCGATCTGAAGGCCGCCACCATAAGCTACGCCTTGCAGGGCGCAGATCACCGGAACCGGGACACGCCGCCAGATCAGGGCAAGCTCTTGCATTTCATTGGCGTCGTCGTGGCTGCGGGTCATCAGCCATTCGGTTGGATCTGTCTGCGCCAACGCGGCAAAGCTGGCCATGTCGAGGCCCGCGCAAAAGCTCTTGCCCTCGCCCGACAGAACCACGGCCCGCGCGTCGGACGCTGCGACCTCTTGCCCGGCAGACAGGATGGCCTTGACCATCGCGTCATCAAGCGCGTTCATTTTGTCACCGCGAGTCAGCGTGACATGAGCGATGTGATTTTTGTACTCGACGGATACACGCGCCATTCGGGCCTCCCACTGCAATTGATGCGGATCATGCCAGCCCGGGCCGGGCAGTTCCACTACGACGTCAGGGCATATCCGCCACGGGCATGCGCCCGAACCACGGGGAATCGAGCGTCATGACAAAAAGCTGGTCCCCGATCACCTGACCGCTGGTGGTGATCCCAAGCTGCCCCTCCGGGTCCTGCAACGTGCGCAGAATGGTTCCGTCACCATCAAACTGAACCAACATGCCGCGATGGATTGGCCCCGGTCGCACCATGGGGCCCAAACGCCAGAGCACTTTGCGCAGGAACGGATAGGGCATCAACACTTCCGACGGGACGCGCGGGCTGGCAAACGCCATCCAATAGGTGCCGTCGCCTTGGGCTTTGATATTGTCGGGATAGCCGGGAAGATTGTTCAATAGCACCTCGCGCGTGCCGGCCTTCGGACCGCTGAGCCACAGCTTATGCACCTTGGCCCGGCCCGTTTCGGCAATCAGCAGGAAGTCTTCGTCCGGCGACAGAGCTACGCCGTTGGTATACACGAAGCCCTCGGCAATTTTCTCGACCTCACCATCAGGAGAATAGCGCGCGACATATCCGGTTGGGGACTGCTCCCAAATGGTCAAAACAGACGTGGGTTTTGTTCCACCCATGGTTTGCGGATTGAACCTGTCTGACGAGTTCGAAAAGTAAACCGTGCCATCCTGCGCCACGTCCTGATTGTTGGCATAGATCACCGGGGCCCCGTCGATCTCGGACACAAGGGTTTCCAAAGTCCCCGGCCCCGTCCAGCGCATCAGCCCGCGATAGCTGTCAGCGATGTAAAGCGCGCCATCGGGCCCTGCGCGCAGCCCCAAGGGCCGTCCGCCCAGATCCTCAACTTCAACCGGATCCGCGCCGTCGATACGATAAAGCTTTCCCGACAGGCTGGTCGTATAGATCGCACCATCCGGCAATACAGCCAGGTCTTCGGGCCCGATCTCACCATCGGGCAATTGGATCAGCTTGACCTTGTCCAACGCTGCGTTTTCGGCGAATTCGCCGGTAAAGCCCTGATCTTCGGGGAAAGAATACGCCACCGGGTCAACGGGAACTGGCCAGAACAGAAGATAGACCAAGCCGATCAAGACCAACCCGAGCAGATACCGCATGACACCTCACAACCCCTGTTTCCGGGCAGTCTGCGAGGGAATGCGCTGTGGCGCAACACTTGCCCGCGCGGCAGCCTTGCGCTTATCTGCCCGCATGACTGATCCGCGCTATACCCCGCTTGCACAATCCCTGCCCGCAACCGTACCCTTTGTGGGCCCCGAAACCCAGGAGCGGCAACGCGGCACGCCTTTTGTGGCACGGATTGGTGCAAATGAGAGCGTCTTTGGTCCTTCTCCCCGTGCGATTGCGGCGATGCAGGCGGCGGCCAGTGAAATCTGGATGTATGGGGATCCAGAAAATTTCGAACTGCGCCACGCTTTGGCGACCCATCACGGTGTGGCGCCCGAGAATATCGTTGTGGGCGAAGGCATTGATGGGCTGTTGGGCTATCTCGTGCGGTTGCTTGTGGGTCCGGGCGACGCGGTGGTGACCTCGGACGGGGCTTATCCCACCTTCAATTATCATGTGGCCGGGTTTGGTGGGGTTTTGCACAAGGTTCCTTATAACGAAGATCATGAAGACCCGGCGGCCTTGTTCGCCAAAGCGTCGGAGGTGGACGCCAAGCTGGTCTATCTGGCCAACCCAGACAATCCGATGGGCACATGGCGGTCCGGGGCGGATGTTGTGGCGGCGCTGAACGGATTGCCCGAAAGTTGCCTGCTTGTTCTGGATGAGGCTTATGTGGAATGCGCACCCGAAGGTACGGCTGCACCGGTGACCGCAGATGACCCGCGCGTAATCCGGATGCGAACCTTTTCCAAAGTCTATGGCATGGCGGGTGCGCGCGTGGGCTATGCCATCGGAGCGCCAGGTTTGATTTCGTCGTTCAACAAAGTGCGCAATCACTTTGGGATGAACCGGGCCGCGCAAGCGGGCGCGCTGGCCGCGTTGCACGATGCTAGCTGGCTGGCGCAGGTTCAGAGGCAGATTTCAGAGGCGCGAGAGCGTGTCGGACAGATCGCGCGCGCCAACGGTTTGACGCCTTTGCCCTCGGCCACGAATTTTGTGGCCATCGATTGCGGGCGGGATGGGGTGTTTGCCAAGGCAGTGCTTGAGGCTCTGATCGATCAGGGCATCTTTGTGCGGATGCCGTTTGTGGCCCCGCAAAACCGATGCATCCGGGTGAGCTGTGGCGGCGCAGAGGAAATGGCGGCGTTTGAGGCGGCTTTGCCCAAGGCATTGGCCAAGGCCCAAGGACGGTAGAGGGGGGCTGTCTGCCCCCCATCGCGCCACCGCGCGATTCCCCCCGAAGGTATTTTCGAACAGAAGAAGAGGTGGCGTGGCGTCAGGCGGCCAATGTGGCGGCGGCGGCCTCGAGCGCGCCTGAGCCTCGCGGGATATCCAGCGCAGCCATGGCGGTTTCGACGCTGCCCAACAGAGCCATGATCATCTGCGCATTCACATGCCCCATATGGCCGAGGCGGAAACAACCGTCCCAATCTTCCATCCCCAACCCGATACCCAGCGTCAAGCCAAGTTGGTTTTCGGTGTAGTTACGCAGCGGGGTACCGCGACCCTCGGTCAGGCGCAGCGCGGTGACCGCATGACTGCGATAAGCGGGATCGGTGACATTAAGGTGAAAAGCCCCGCCTTGGGCCCAAACCTCACACGCAGCCCAGATGGCTTGGGCCAAACGTTGGTGGCGAGTCCAGACCGTCTCAATCCCTTCGGCATGGATCAGGTCCAGTGCAGCGCGCAGGCCGTAGAGGTGATGGGTGGGCGCGGTGCCGTTGAAGTACTGGTAGAACAATTCGGGGTTGGCGCGGGGCTCCCAATCCCAGTATCGCGAGACCCTTGGCATTGCGGCGCGTTTGGCCTGAGCTTTGTCATTGAAAAACACAAAACCGGTGCCCGCCGGGGTCATCAGCCCCTTTTGGCAGGCGGTGACGGCGATATCCACGCCCCAGGCGTCCATTTCGAAGCGGTCACAGCCCATCGAGGCGATGCAATCAGCCATCAGCAACGCCGGGTGATTCAGATCATCCAGCAGAGCGCGCAAGGCAGGGATGTCGTTGCGGATCGAAGTGGATGTATCGACGTGGACCGCAAGCACAGCCTTGATTTCATGTGCCGTGTCGGCGTGTAGCGTCTCGGCAATGCGATCCAGATCCCAAGCAGAGGAGGCACCAAAATCGATCAGCTCCGCCTTGGCGCCAAGCCCTTCGGCCATTTCGGCCCAGCCATGGGTGAACCGACCCGAGGCCGGTGCCAGCACCGTTTCGCCCGGAGCGATCACGTTGGACAGGGCAGCTTCCCACGTGCCGTGGCCGTTTGAGATGTAGATGGCGACGTTATGGTCGGTACGAGCCACCCGGCACAGATCCCGGGTCAGCGCCGGCATCATCTCGATCAGCGCGCCATCATAGATATTGGGCGACGGGCGGTGCATGGCTTGCAACACCGCGTCAGGCATCACCGAAGGGCCGGGAATGGCCAGATACTCGCGCCCCTGCGCGAGGGAGAGCTGGTTTGTCATGAGGGTAACCTGTTTGAATCGGGCCTACCCTAGCGTCTTGCCCTGTGGCGTCAATCCATCAGCTTGGAAGCGTCGCGTGCAAGGGATTCGATCCCCGACCAGTCGCCGTCCTGTACCATCTGTTTGGGGGCGACCCAACTGCCGCCGGCGCAGATCACGTTAGACAAAGATAGGTAGTCTTTTGCGTTTGACGGCGACACGCCACCGGTGGGGCAGAAGGTGATCTGCGGCAGCGGTGCGCCGATTGCCTTCAAGGCAGGCGCACCGCCAGAGGCTTCGGCAGGGAAGAACTTCAACATGTCATAGCCCTTTTCCAAAAGGGCCATCGCTTCGCTGGCGGTGCCAGCGCCCGGTAGGAGGGGCAAGCCTTCGGCCTCGCAGGCTGCGATCAGCACGTCCGTCGCACCAGGTGAGACACCGAATTGAGCACCGGCCTCTTTGGCGGCGCGTACATCTTCGGGTGTGACCAGCGTGCCTGCGCCGACGACCCCGCCCGGGACGTCGGCCATAGCGCGGATGGCGTCCAGCGCAGCGGGGGTACGCAAGGTCACCTCGAGCGCGGGCAGCCCGCCTGCGACCAAGGCTTCGGCCAAGGGACGTGCCTGGGCAGCGTCTTCGACCACCAAAACAGGTACGATCGGGGCCAGCGAGCAGATTTCGCGGGTACGTTGGGTTTTGGACATGGGTTTAAACTCCGAAAATACTGGCGCCGGTGTCAGCAGAACCGACATTCTGGCGGAACGCGCCAAACAGGTCGCGGCCAACACCGTGTTGGTTTTTGGTCAGGTCTGCGGTTGCTGGGTTACGGTCCAGAACGCCTGGGGTGAGGATTTCCAATTCTCCTTTTACGGCATCGACGCGCAAAAGATCACCATCTTGCAGATAGGCGATTGCGCCACCGTCCAGCGCCTCGGGGCAGACATGAATGGCAGCAGGCACCTTGCCAGATGCCCCCGACATACGGCCATCCGTGACCAGCGCCACTTTTTGACCGCGCCCTTGCAGGATCGAAAGCAAGGGTGTCAGCGAGTGCAATTCGGGCATCCCATTGGCCTTTGGGCCCTGAAAACGAACCACCACGATGACGTCATCGGTAAACTCACCCGCTTTGAACGCCGCCTTTACCTCGTCCTGATCATGGAAGACCCGCACGGGGGCCTCGACAATCTGGTGTTCGGGGGCGACGGCAGAAACTTTCATGACACCTGTGCCCAGATTGCCGGTCAGGCGTGACAGACCGCCGGTGGGTTGGAACGGGTCATTGGCGGGGCGCACGATCTTGTCGTTCAGGCTGTGGCCTGCGCCGTCTTCCCAGACCAACTCGCCGTCTTTCAGCTTGGGCTCTTTGGTATAGTTGTGCAGCCCCTGCCCTGCCACGGTCAGCGTGTCGGGATGCAGCAGGCCTTCGTCCAGCAACGTTCCGATTGCAAAGCCCAAGCCGCCTGCTGCGTGGAAATGGTTCACATCGGCCAGACCGTTGGGATAAACCCGCGCGACCAAAGGCACCACGGCGGAGATGTCCGAGAAATCCTGCCAATCCAGAACGATGCCACCGGCGCGTGCCATGGCGATCAGGTGAATCAGCAGGTTGGTCGAACCACCCGTGGCCATCAGACCAACGATGCCGTTCACAAAGGCGCGTTCGTCCAGGATCTGGCACACCGGTGTATAATGATTGCCCAGCGCGCTGAGCGACAGGGCGCGACGGGCGCCTTCTTCGGTCAGCGCGTCACGCAGGGGAGTGTTCGGGTTGATAAAGCTGGACCCGGGCAGATGCAGGCCCATGAACTCCATCAACATCTGGTTGGTGTTGGCGGTGCCATAAAAGGTGCAGGTGCCGGGGCCGTGATAGGCGGCCAATTCGGCCTTCATCAGCGCATCACGCCCTACTTCTCCGGCGGCAAATTGCTGACGTACTTTGGCCTTTTCGTCATTTGGCAGGCCGCTGGTCATGGGACCAGCTGGCAGGAAGACTGCAGGCAAATGGCCGAAAGCCTGCGCCCCGATGATCAGGCCGGGCACGATCTTGTCACAGACGCCCAGGAATACGGCCGCGTCATAGGTGTTGTGGCTCAGCGCCACACCGGTCGCCAGCGCGATCACATCACGGGAAAACAGCGACAGTTCCATCCCCGCTTCGCCCTGCGTGACCCCGTCACACATGGCCGGAACACCGCCTGCCACCTGAGCCGTACCGCCCGCTGCGCGGATCGCTTGGCGGATCAGTTCGGGATATCGTTCGAATGGCTGATGGGCGGACAGCATATCGTTATAGGCGGTGACGATGCCCAGGTTCCCGGCCGTGCCAGTCGCCATGGATTGCTGGTCTTCGCCAGCGCCCGCATAGGCATGCGCCTGCCCCGAGCATGACAAATGCCCCCGCGCCGGACCTTTGGATTTGGCCTGTTCCATCCGTTCCAGATGCGGGCCGCGCAGGTCAGCGCTGCGGTCGATAATACGTTTGGTGACGTCGGAAATAACTGTGTTGACCATGATTACCCTCCGATCTGGCGCCAACGGCGGCCATCGCGATGCATCAGCATCAAAGCGTCTTCCGGGCCGGAACTGCCCTGATCATACAACGACGGTCGGTCGCCGCGGTCTTCCCACCCTTCGACGATAGGATCCACCCAGGCCCAAGCCGCCTCGGCCTCATCCCCGCGCATGAACAACGTCTGGTCGCCACGGATGACATCCATCACAAGGCGTTCATAGGCGTCGGGCGCGCTGGCGTCTTCGCCCAGCGCATCGGCAAAGCTCATGTCCAGCGACACATCAGACAGGCGGAACCCACCCGGCCCCGGATCCTTGATAGTGGTGCGCAGCGTGATGCCTTCATCCGGTTGCAGCCGGATCACCAGGACGTTTCCGCGTAGCGGGCCAACATTGGGAAAGATCGTATGCGGCGGGTCGCGGAAGAAAACCGCGATCTCGGATTCCCGCGCCCGCAGGCGTTTTCCGGTGCGCAGATAGAACGGTACACCCGCCCAGCGCCAATTTCCCAGATGCACCTTGAGTGCGATGTAACTTTCCGTCCGGCTATCGGCATTACCCACGTGATCGGTATAGCCATCGCCACCCTTGTCCGCACGGTACTGACCCCGGGCGATGTCAGCGGGCGAAACCGGCTCTAACGCCTCGATCACCTTGACCTTTTCGTCACGCACCGCGTTGGGTGAAAACTTCGACGGCGGCTCCATCGCCGTCAGGCACAGAAGCTGGACCAAGTGGTTCTGAATCATGTCGCGCATCGCGCCGGACTGATCGTAATAGGCCCCGCGACCGTCAACACCAACCGTTTCGGCCACGGTGATCTGCACATGGTCGACATGAGTTGAATTCCAGAGCGGCTCGAACAAAGAGTTCGCAAAGCGCAGTGCCATCAGGTTCTGCACCGTTTCTTTGCCCAGGTAATGGTCGATCCGATAAATCTGATGCTCTTCAAAGCAGGCGCGCAGACCTTCATTCAAGGCTTTGGCCGAGGCCAAATCATGACCAAAGGGCTTTTCAACGACGATACGACTGTCCGGCGACGCCATCTTGTGGTCCGACAGGCGCTGCGCGATGCCGGGAAACAGGCTCGGGCCAACCGAAAGGTAAAAGGCCCGCACGACATCAGGGCGCAATGCCGCGCTCAACTCCGACCAGCCGGACTCGCCCAAGGCATCCACCGGGATGTATTCGACGTGCTGCAAGAACTGATCCAACACGTCCTGCTTGAAACCCGGTGCAAATTCTTTCATCGACGCCAGAATCTGAGCGCGAAACTGCTCGGTATCCATTGAGGACCGTGCGGTCGCAATTATGCGTGCGTCGTCAGGCATCTGCTCGACTTCGAAACGGTGATAAAGCCCTGGCAAGATCTTGCGCTGCGCCAAGTCACCAGTTGCACCGAACAACACCAGATCGAACGGCTGGACGGGAATTACCCTTGAAACCATATCAGGCCCCTTTTCGCGCGGGATGGCCGCTTGCGACCCCGGCGGTCTCGTCGCTATTATTTCGCGACACTGTTAACGCTAACATTCATCGTCTGAATAGTTTTTCCGATGACAAAAATCAAGCAGCGAAATCTGTATCTCGAGGCAATTTTCTATCGAAAACCCTAATTCTGGCTCCGCAACCATTCCATTACTGCGGGTCGAACCGATTGTTCTCCGCGATGGCGTGCATCTGCGATGATCTTGCGCACGTCTTGCAGGTTTGACCGTAGCAGCAGGCTTTTGACGGGGCCGATCGACGCAGGACGCATCGACAGGCTGCGCATCCCCATCGCCGTCAGGCACAACGCTTCGATAGGTCGCCCGGCATCTTCTCCGCAGAAGCTGAGAGGTGTGTCAGAGATACTGCACCGTTCGACAATGCGTTCGATAAAGCTGAGGAAACTGACATTCAGCGTGTCATAGCGGCGGCGCACCAGTTCGTTTTCGCGGTCTGCCGCGAAAAAGAACTGTTTCAAGTCGTTGCCACCGATGGAAATGAAATCGACCTCATCAAAGAATTTCTGCGGCGCAAATCCCAGCGAAGGCGTTTCAAGCATCGCCCCAACCTTGAGCGTTTCGGGAAGCACATGGCCCAGGCGCTGCTCTCGTTCAACGGTTTTGTTGACCTCGCTCCGCGCCTCGCGGAATTCATCCGCCTGAGCCACAAACGGAAACATGATGGTCAGCGGACGCCCGTTTGCAGCGCGCAAAAGCGCCTGCAATTGCATCCGCATAACACCGCGCTTGTCGAGGCCCACCCGAATGGCTCGCCAACCCAGTGCCGGGTTCGGTTCGTCAATATGCTTCATATAAGGCAGGACCTTATCCGAGCCGATATCCAGCGTGCGAAAGACCACAGGTTTATCGCCGGCGGCATCCAGAACACGCTTGTATTGCGCCACAAGTTCGGACCGTTTGGGCATCTGGTTACGCACCAGAAACTGCAATTCGGTGCGAAACAGGCCCACCCCTTCGGCACCGGAATTGGCCAAGGATGGCAAGTCAGCCAACAGGCCCGCATTCATGGTGAGCGTGATACGCTGATTGTCCTGCGTCACCGTTTTGGTTTCGCGGATCGAGGCATAGCGTTCTTGTGCCTTGGCCTGCATGGCGATCTTGTCGCGGAAGGCCGACACCACCGTATCTTCGGGCCGCAAATGTACGATACCCTGATCACCATCAACCAGAATATGATCTCCGTTCAGCGCTTCGGTTGTGATCCGACCAACGTGAACGACCAAAGGAATCGCCAATGCGCGGGCAACGATTGTCGCATGGCTTCCGACCGAGCCCTCCTCGAGCACGATACCTTTCAGCGACCGGCCGTATTCCAGCAAATCACCGGGGCCTATATTGCGCGCGATCAAGATCGGGTCGGGCGGCAAGTCAGCACCGTTATTCGCGCCCTGCCCGGTCAGAATACGCAGTAATCGGTTGCTGAGATCATCCAGGTCAGCAAGCCGTTCCCGCAAATAAGGATCGGTGACCTGCCCCATGCGGCTCCTGGCCTGCGTCTGTTCTTTCTCAACCGCAGCCTCGGCGCTTAACCCGCTGGCGATGTCTTCTTCCATGCGTCGCATCCAGCCTTTGGAATTGGCAAACATGCGATAGGCTTCCAAAACCTGAAGCTGCTCTTTGTCACCCCCCTGCGAGATTTCGAGCATCTTGTCGACGCCCACACGCAGCTCTTCTACCGCTTCGATCAAGCGTTCGCGTTCGCGCTTTGGATCTTCGGCAATCGGGTTGGTGACGACAACGCGAGGTTCGTGCAGCCAGACATGACCCTCGGCAGATCCTTCCTGCGCGGGACCGCCGGTCAATTGTATCGATTGCTGGTGCAACGGGGACAGGGCCGCGCCTTCACCGACAAAAGCGCCAAGCTCGGCCATTTCGGCCAGCACCATCGCCACAACTTCCAAGGCATAAATCTCGTCAGCGGAAAACTCACGTGCCTCGCGGGTCTGCACGACCAGAACGCCAAGCTTCTGACCCAAGCGCTGTACGGGAACCCCAAGGAAGGACGAATAGCGTTCCTCACCCGTCTCGGGCATGAACCGGAAACCCTTGGCCGAAGGCGCGTCAGCCTCGTTCACCACCTTACCGGATTTGGCCACGCGGCCCACAAGACCCTCGCCCAAACGCATGCGCGTTTTGTGAACCGCCTCGGAGGACAGACCTTGGGTTGCGCAAAGCTCAAGCGTATCTTCATCGCGGAACAGATAGATCGAGCAAACCTCGACCCTCATGCTGTCCGCGATCAACCGCGTGATCCGATCCAGACGTTCCTGACCGGCGGCCTCGCTTGCCATTTCCTCGCGCAGCCGCCCCAGCAGCTTGCGAGATTCCGTTTCGGTACCGTCCACCATTGCCCAACCAACTTACGGTGTCAGACGAAACCCTTGGCTGAAACGCTCAGGCCGCCTTGTCCAATTCAAACGCATCATGCAGCGCTTGAACCGCAAGTTCCATGTATTTCCTGTCAACCAGAACGGAAATTTTAATTTCAGAGGTGGTGATGACCTTGATGTTGATCCCCTCATCCGAGAGAACCTTGAACATTTTTGCAGCCACACCGGATTGCGAACGCATGCCGATACCCACGACCGAGACCTTGCAGACATCTTCGTCTGCAACCAATTCAGCATAGTTCAACTCACCCGCGTCCTTGATCGCCGTCAGCGCCTTTTCTGCGCGGGCAACCTGATCTGTTGGGCACGAAAAGGTCATATCCGTACGTCCTTCATCCGAGATGTTCTGTACGATCATGTCCACATTCACACCCTCATCACTGAGCGCGGTAAAGATGATCGAGGCGATGCCGGGTCGGTCAGCCACCGACACAACCGTCATCTTCGCCTCATCGCGGGAATAGGCCACACCGGCCACTACATTGGATTCCATAATATCCTCCTCGTCGCAGACCAGCGTGCCGGCATTGTCGGATTGTTCTTCGAAACTGGACAGCACCCGCAGGCGCACCTTGTAGCGCATCGCCAGCTCGACCGAGCGGGTTTGCAGCACCTTCGCCCCCAGCGAGGCCAGTTCAAGCATCTCTTCAAACGCGATCTTGTCCAGTTTGCGCGCTTTTTCACATATGCGCGGGTCGGTGGTATAGACCCCGTCCACATCGGTATAGATGTCGCAGCGCTCCGCCTCAAAAGCAGCAGCAAAGGCCACCGCGGTTGTGTCCGAACCACCCCGCCCCAGCGTTGTAATCCGGCCCTCGGGGCTGATCCCCTGGAACCCTGCCACAACGGCCACGCGCATCCCTTCACCAAACTTCTGGTTCAGGTTGGCGGTGGGAATCTCTTCGATACGGGCGGCCGAGTGGCTGCCATTGGTCAGCAGCGGCACCTGCCAGCCTTGCCAACTGCGCGCGGGCACATCCATTTCCTGTAAGGTCAGTGCCATCAGACCGGCCGTCACGTTTTCGCCTGAAGAGACAACCGCATCATATTCGCGCGCATCAAACAGCGGGGAAGTTTCGTTCACCCAGCCCACCAGCTCGTTTGTCTTGCCCGACATGGCCGAGACGATGACGATCACGTCATACCCCTTTGCAACCTCGACCCCAACGCGCTTGGCCGCGCGGCGGATTCGGTCAAGGTTGGCCACCGAGGTGCCACCAAATTTCATCACGAGTACGGGCATGGGGCTGAAGTCTCCGCGCCTTGGGATTCAAATCCCGTGCGTCTTATGCGAGGGGGGCCGTAAGGGCAAGAGGCCCCGCACTGCAACGCGGGGCCGCTTTACATTGTGCAGGCGTGATGTCAGCCTAAGAGGCACACCCGTTTCAAGAGGTTATTCATGCTCCGCTTTGCTTTCGCTTTTGCACTTATGTCTTCCGCTGCCACCGCTCAGGTCGCGACCCTATCTGGCACTGACGGCCAGAACTCTTTGGGCACAGTGCCTTGCGCGGTAAGTGCCGGTGACCCGCTGAAAAGCTGCAACGCGGAACTACGGCGTCGCGACGATGGCACCGCGACGCTGGCTGTCGGTCTGGGCAATGGCGAAGTGCGCAACATCTATTTCACCAATGGCGTTCCCGATTCCAGCAGTTCAACCTCGAGGCTCAGCTATGAAACACGCGGCGACATCTTGGTGATCTTCATCGAGCCCGGAGAGGTTTACGAACTGCCCAAGGCAGCGCTATCCACTCAGTAGGCGTGTAGTTGCCCGTCGTAGGTTTCGAAACACCCAGTATTGGCCAGTGACAACGCATAGAACCGTTCGGTCAGGCCCTGAACTGCGTGGTCCACATGAATGTCGGCAGCGGCCCCACCCATATCCGTCTGAACCCAGCCGGGGTGGTAGATCCCGACAGCAATTCCATCGGATTTCAGATCAGCGGCCAGATTACGCCCAAGATTGAGTGCAGCGGCCTTTGAGGCACGATAAATATAGCTGCCCCCGGGCGCACGCGTATGTGACGCCATCTGCGACGAGATGATTGCGATCTTGCCCCGCGCAGCCCGCAGATTCGGCAACAAAGCCTGAATTGTCAGAAACACACCTGTCACGTTGGTTGCAAAGCTTTCGGCCCACATCTCGGACGGATAGCCGTCAATACCTTGCCCCTTGTCCAAATAGACACCGGCGTTGCAGATCAGCAGATCAACCGGCTGTCCCTGCAATTGCACTGCCATATCCGCATGATGCGCCGGATCAGCGACATCCAACCGAACCTGCCCGCTTTTGTCGCGCGCGGTTCCAATCACATTGTACCCTTGGTCTCGATAGCAATCCGCCAGAGCTTTGCCAATTCCACGATTGGCCCCCGTAATCACGATATGCATAGGCTAGTTGGTCTTTCGGCTGGGTACGAAGGGCAACGGCGCGACCGGCACGCCATCTTCGATCAGGGCACGTGCTTCTTCGGGTTTCGCCTCACCATAGATTGCGCGATCCGGGGCGTCACCCAGATGGATTTTGCGCGCTTCGCTCGCGAAGTCCTTGCCAACATAGTCCGAGTTTTCTTCGACTTTGCGGCGCAGCTCCGACAGGACTTCTTCGACATCTGGTGTCGCCGAAGTCATCTGAACCTGCTCAGGGGCCGATTTGCCTTTTGCATTGGCCGAGCTTGCGCGCCGCGCCGGGCGGACCCGCGGGGTCATGACCGCCTTTTCCACATGAGAAGATCCGCAGACACTGCAGGCAATCATCCCCGACGAAGCCAGCTTGTCATAGGCTTCCGCCGATTGAAACCAGCTGTCAAAGCTGTGACCTTCAGAACATTTCAAGGCGTATTGTATCATGGTCCGTCCAGATTAGCAGGATGACGAATAGATACCGAGCAAACCGTTAAGATCAAGTCATTCCTGTGGTAAATTGCTGTCTTGCAGACGAAACCCGCGTAAAAGTGAAGCGCTGAGCCAAAAGCTGGGCTAACGCCACGGACTTAAGCGTTCTGGGCGCCAGACGACAAGGTTTCGATCGTTTGCGGCGTATGACAAGTTTAGCGCAGCATCCGGTTCGAAAGCCGGGATACCAATTCCTCGTGCGGGATATCGGCATCGACAGCCAGCCTACGCAGGCCGAAATGCACGCGGGCTACCTGCTGATAATAGCGTGTGTAGACATAGTTCGTACCACCACCCGCCAAAGCGCCCAGTACAGGCACTGATTGCGCAGCCAGTTTCTGACCCAGCACCACGGATAGTTTAGGTGCAACCGCCGCGATCAACCGCTGCATGGTCGGGCCACTCAAAGTCAGGCGTGCAGAAAAGAATCCCGCATCGGCACCGTCATCATGTGCCAAAGGCCCCGCTGCCGACAGAACTCGGATACAGTCAAATTTCACCCCCTGTTCTGAGGGATCAAATCCTTCACGCGCCGCCGCGCCCTGGATCGAGCGCAACAGCATTGCCGTGGTTGCAGGAAGCTCCATCAACGAGGTCGAAACCCCGCCAAACCCACCAGCGGCGCCCATGGCCGTCGTGACGGCAGTATTGACCCAAGGCGTCTGATCCGGTACCGCCCGGCGCGAGCTTTCGGCTGCATGCATCGCAATCCAAAGCGCAGATTCGGTTGCCCCATTCAGGCCCGCCTGAACCGGTTCGGGCAATTGCGACAACAGAGATTCAGCGGAGCCGCCCAGCCTATTCAGTAGTTTGACACCTGCCCCACCGGCAGATTGATAGCACGCCGCCAACCGATCCAATTCAGCCTCGGCATCGATCTCGTGCACCAGCACCACGTTTTGCATCCGGACCCTCCTGTACAGAAGATGTCGGGATTGTGATCAAGGATTTCAATAGGTCAGCGGGTCCAGCGGGTGACCGCGCCGCGCAATCCGGTCCACCCGCCCGGCACAAGCTCGGCCCCCAAAACGCGGTCCGGGTTGGTCGGCGGCGGCATCTCTACCCCGCGCAGTTTCGAAAAGCCGAACCGCTGGTAATAGGGCGCATCACCCACAAGCATGACGCGCTGCCAGCCTTGCCCGCGACCGGCCTCCAACCCGTGATGGATCAGATAACCGCCCAAGCCCTCGCCCTGATGGGTCGGGTGAACGGCCACCGGCCCCAACAGCAAAGCATCCTTGTCATGCACATGAACCGGCCAAAAGCGGATCGCACCCGCCAAAATGCCCTGCCCGTCCCGCGCCACCAGTGACAGCCCGGACACAGGCGGCACATCATCGCGCAGACGATAGGAAGAAAGCGCCTCGCGCCCCGGTGCAAAACACAGGTCATAAAGCGCCTCGACCTCCCACCAATCCTCCGGCTCTTCCGGCCTGATTTCGAACTGCTGCACGCTGGCCCTCTTTTCCTTGCTGGCAATCGCCCTAGCACTTCGGTACGCCTTGGGCAAACGCTAGGAGACACCATGTTCTATCGCCCCGAAGACGGCCACGGCCTGCCGCACAATCCGTTCAACGCCATCATCACGCCGCGGCCCATCGGCTGGATTTCGACACGGGATGCGAATGGGATCAACAACCTGGCGCCGTATTCTTTCTTCAACGGCGTCGCCTATACCCCGCCGCAGGTGATGTTCGCCACCACCAGCGGCAAGCATGATCAAGAGAACGGAAAGGACAGCGTTTCCAATATCGAAGCCACCGGAGTTTTCTGCGTCAACATCGTGGCCTATGCGCATCGGGTTGCGATGAATGCAAGTTCGGCCGGGCTGGACAAGCATGTAGACGAGTTCGAACACGCCGGGATAGCAACCGCCGAATGCGAAACCATCAACTGCGCGCGGGTCGCTGATGCGCCAGCGGCACTTGAATGTAAACTGACGCAAATCGTGACGCTACCCGGCGAAGCCAACCGGGTGGTGTTCGGCGAGGTGACAGGTGTTCACATGCAAGACGATCATATCAAAGAGGGCAAGTTCGACGTGACCTCATTCAAACCGCTGGCGCGGCTAGGATACCGTGATTATTCGGTGGTCACCGATTTGTTCAGCCTGTCCCGCCCAGATGATTGATCCGGCCAGGGGCTCTGCCCCAGCCGCGCTGCGCGCGCCTCCCCCGGGATATTTTCAGCCAGATGAAGCAGGTGATCCATTATTCATCTGGCACCAAATAACCCGGAGCGCGCGGCAGAGCCTCGCAAATGGGTTAATGACCACCAAGAATGCCGGTTCGTACTGAATAATCCACGACCAGGCCGTAATCCGGATCATCATCGCTGTCGACCATCAGATGCCCCGCCTTGTTCAGCAGCCTGTGGCAATCCCGACTCAGGTGGCGCAGCATCAGGCGTTTGCCCGCAGCCTCGTATTTTGCAGCGACATTTTCGATCGCCTGCAGTGCCGATTGGTCGACCACACGGCTGTCAGCAAAATCCAAGATCACCGTCTCAGGATCATTGGCGATATCGAAGATCTCGACAAACCCGTCTGATGAACCAAAGAACAGCGGGCCCTGAATCTCATACACCTTCGCACCCTCTTCCGTCAGTGAATCGCGCGTGACTGCATGGATGCGTTTGGCGTTGTTCCAGGCATAGGCCAGCGCCGAGACGATCACGCCCACAACAACCGCTACCGCCAAGTCTTCCATCACGGTCACGACAGTGACCAGGATGATCACAAACGCGTCCATCAGCGGAACCTTGAGCAGGATCTTGAACGAGTTCCACGCGAAGGTCCCGATCACCACCATGAACATCACGCCCACAAGCGCGGCCAGCGGGATTTGCTCGATCAAGGGGGAGCCTACGAGGATGAACAACAGCAGGAACAGCGCCGCCGCGATGCCCGCAATTCGCGTGCGCCCGCCGGATTTGACGTTGATCATCGACTGGCCGATCATGGCGCAACCGCCCATACCGCCAAAGAAACCAGTCACAACATTCGCCGCGCCCTGCGCAATACATTCCTGCGAGGCACCGCCGCGTTTGCCGGTGATCTCACCGACGAGGTTCAGGGTCAGCAGTGATTCAATCAGGCCGATGGCGGCCAGAATGACGGCGTAGGGCAGGATGATCTCGAAGGTTTCCCAGGTCAGCGGCACCATCGGAATATGGAAGGCCGGCAAGCCACCCTCGATTGAGGCCAGATCGCCCACGCGCGGCACATCCAGACCCATGCCGATCACGATCGCCGCCACGACAACTATTCCGGCCAAGGGTGCGGGAATGATCCGTGTGACGCGTGGCATGACCCAAATAACCGCCATGGTCAGCGCCACGAGCCCCAGCATTGTATATAGCTGCATCCCCGCCAGCCATTCTCCGCCGCCGACGCCGTGGCCGGTGTTCTCCATCGTGCCGGGCACCTTGAACTGCCCAAGCTGCGCCAAGAAAATCACGATGGCCA
Source organism: Ruegeria sp. HKCCD7255 (assembly GCF_013031565.1). NCBI lineage: Bacteria > Pseudomonadati > Pseudomonadota > Alphaproteobacteria > Rhodobacterales > Roseobacteraceae > Ruegeria > Ruegeria sp. HKCCD7255. Next base: position 81,266 of record NZ_WQAG01000004.1, read on the forward strand.
GACCGTTCACAAAACCCAGCATCACAGGGTGAGGAACCAGTCGGATAAAGCGGCCCCAATGCATCGCCCCTGCGATCACCTGCAAAATGCCCATCAAGACAACTGTCGCGAACAGGTATTCCACTCCATGTTCTGCGACCAATGCCACCATGACCACAGCCAAAGCCCCGGTTGCGCCCGAGATCATGCCCGGCCGTCCACCAATCAGCGCCGTGATCAGGCCCACAAGGAACGCCGCATAGAGCCCCACCAACGGATGCACGCCAGCAACAAAGGCAAAAGCCACCGCCTCGGGCACCAACGCCAGGGCAACAGTCAGTCCCGACAAAAGTTCGACCCGTAGGCGCGACGGCGTCAGACCTTCGTCCGGAGACCAGCGCAAATCGGGTATGGCGACATGTTTGGCAAAGCTTGCCAGTATGGCTCGGGGCATAGAACGGTCCTGTGGCTTGGGTCTTTTCGCGCGAAAGGGGCTTTCTAGCCGCAACTTTGCACAAGAGCCACAGCGCCTGGTGGGATGCGGATATGCAAACGGCGCATAGCAGAGATTCCAAAAACGCCTTCTTTTTGCACATCCGTGCCTCTTGCCAAACAACGTTGCAAGCCGCAAAAATTCAGAGAAATCAATCCGCATGGAGAAGATCATTGACCCAGACGAAAATCGCCGTCATCGGCGGATCCGGTATCTATGACATCGATGGGCTGGAAGGGGCTGAATGGGTCACCGTGAAAACCCCTTGGGGCGAACCGTCAGATCAGATCCTGACCGGAACACTGGAAGGGGTCGGTATGGCCTTTCTGCCGCGCCATGGTCGTGGTCATGTACACTCGCCCACCGATGTTCCTTATCGCGCCAATATTGACGCGTTGAAACGGTTGGGCGTGACGGATGTCATCTCGGTCTCGGCCTGCGGGTCGTTCCGTGAACAGATGGCGCCAGGCGACTTTGTGATTGTCGATCAGTTCATCGACCGCACTTTTGCCCGCGAGAAAAGCTTTTTCGGCACGGGCTGCGTTGCCCATGTCAGTGTGGCCCATCCAACCTGCCCGCGCCTGTCTGATGCCTGCGAGACGGCGGGCAAAGCTGCGGGCATCACCATTCACCGTGGTGGCACCTATCTGGCGATGGAAGGGCCGCAGTTTTCCAGCCTAGCGGAATCCAAGATGTATCGCGAGCAGTGGGGATGTGATGTGATCGGCATGACCAATATGCCCGAAGCCAAGCTCGCCCGCGAGGCCGAGCTGTGCTACGCCTCGATCGCGATGGTAACGGATTACGACAGCTGGCATCCCGACCATGGCGAGGTCGACGTGACCACAATTGTGGCCACCCTGACCGGAAACGCCGAGAAAGGTCGGGCTTTGGTCAAAGGACTGCCAGCACTCTTAGGGGCTGACCGCGCACCCTGCCCCCATGGCTGCGACCGCGCACTGGAATACGCCATCCTCACGGCGCCGGAAAAACGCGATCCTGCGCTCTTGGCCAAGTTGGATGCGGTTGCCGGGCGTATCCTGTGATCTTGCAGGTTCAGGGCGCCGTCAGGCGCGCCTGAACCTGATCCCACAGGCCAAAAGACCACAGATCGTTGTGATGCCCTTCAGGGGTCAGGAACAACTCGGCATTGCCGTTCGACAAATCCGCCAAGGCTTTGCCATGATGGACCGGGACAGTTTCATCCAATTCGCCATGAAAGATCAGCGTTGGCACTGTGATGTCACCGATGATGTCGCGGGTTGCGAATTGGTCTTTCATCAGCAAAGAGACAGGCAGAAGCGGATAACGTTCGCCAGCTACATCAACAGTCGCCGTGAACGGTGCCTCAAGCACCAACAGCGCCGCGTCCGGCCGTTCCGCAGCCACAGCTGCGGCAACACCGGTACCAAGGCTTTGCCCATGCAAGACAATTGATGACGCTTGCGCGGCCAGCCGGTCATAAAGCTGCAAACCGTCGCTGATCAAGGCCGCCTCGGACGGCGCCCCCTCGCTGCCGGGAAAGCCGCGATAACTGGGGGCGAGGATGCCATAGCCGGAGTTCAGGATTTCGTTCAACCTGTCTGCGCGGTCGCCGAGGCTCCCGCTTTGACCGTGAAAGAAGAGAACCGTCGGCGCGCCCTCCAATACAGGCGCGGCTGACCAAACCGTCAGTTCTGTCCCGTCGGCCATGGCAATACGTTCGACTTGGACATCCGCGAGCCCGACCGAGGCGGGATCAGGCAAGTCTTCGCCCGCTTTGAACAGGATTTGCCGCTGGTTGAAATACATATACCCCAGAATGGTCGCGTATATCAGAACGAGCAGAACCAGAGCACTTCCGACAAGGCGTTTCACCCCAGCAATGCGATGGGCACGGTTTTGCTTGGTCGACGCCGTGCTCAAATTCTCAGCCTGTGCCATTTGACGCTCCGAATATTGATCTGCCCCTCAAGACTGGGGATTTCCGACGCTGTTTCAAGCCGAATGAGTGCGGCTTAACGTGGTCTTCATGTTGCAACCATCTTGCAAACGAAAAACCGGAGCTGGTTGGAAGGGTCAGACCGACCTACGCCGGTGCGGTTTCTTTCAACGCGATGTGTCGTACGACCTGGCTTTGCGCGGAACGATACGTGAATAGCTTGACGGCTTACAGGTTTGCAGGCTTCCTGTCTCAAAATAGAACAGGATCCTCCATGAGTTTTGATCTTTGGTTGGCCTTTGTCGCCGCATCGACCGCCCTTTTGCTCATCCCCGGCCCGACTGTGCTGTTGGTGCTCAGCTATGCTTTGTCCAAGGGTCGGAGTGTCGCCGTGGCTTCGGCAACGGGGGTGGCGGTCGGAGATCTCGTCGCCATGACCGCGTCTTTGTTAGGGTTGGGGGCGCTGGTTTTGGCGTCGGCCACATTGTTTTCGGTCTTGAAATGGGTCGGGGCCGCCTACCTGATCTGGCTGGGTATCAAGCTGTTGCGCAGTGCCCCATCGGGCGGGTTGACGACGGTGGAAACGGATCGAGACGTCTCAGCCCGCAGCGTGTTTGGGCACGCAGCGGCGGTGACAGCGCTGAACCCGAAATCCATTGCATTCTTCATTGCCTTTGTACCCCAATTCCTGCGCCCTGCTGATCCCTTGGGGCCTCAGTTCGCCATCCTGATCGCAACATTCGTCGGCTTGGCCTGGTTGAACGCCTTGGCATATGCTTTGCTGGCTGACCGTTTGCGCCGATTGATCGGACGTGAAAGCGTGATTACCGCGATGACACGGTTTGGCGGGTTGACCCTGATTGGAATGGGATTGGCCACGGCGGTACTGCGCCGCCCGGCCTGATGGTACTTAGCTGTCGGCGTTTTCTTTCATAAATCCGCGAATAAACCGACGGATTTCACGCGCCGCTGATGTGTCCAATTCTTTGCACAGCTCAACAAATGCGTCGCGTTCATCCTTGTCCAGACGCAAGACCAACTGGCTGTTTTTCTTGGTGGACCCTTTGCCGTCTTTCTTCGCCACTAGCGTTGACCCCGTCTAAACTTGATTCTTTTAGCGATGCATTGTATATACGCAGCATAGAGTTTGTCGTTATCGGGCACCTAACAATAAAAACAGGACTGACGCAATGAATCTTCATGTGGCTCAAGCATTTCTTTTGAAAGATCAGCGCAATTGGCGCAAACCCCATCTGTCTTGGCTTCCTGCCAACCTATATCGCTATTACGGCCTGCCAAGCATCATGATCCGACGTCGCAAATAGGCCCGGCGCAAACTTTCCTTGCAAGACTTTCTGTGATGGGCCAAACACTTCTGCGTGCCTGATGCCAAGGGGGTGGCCCATGCCTAAGACAAAATCCGTCAAGGACTACGTTCGAACCATCGTCGATTTCCCACATGAGGGGATCATGTTCCGAGACGTGACGACGTTGTTTGCAGATCCGCGCGGGTTTCGCATGGCAATCGATCAGATGCTGCACCCTTACGCCGGAGAGCAGATCGACAAGGTTGTCGGCCTTGAGGCGCGGGGCTTTATCCTGGGCGGTGCCATTGCCCACCAGTTGAGCGTTGGTTTTGTGCCCATCCGCAAGAAAGGCAAGTTGCCGGGCACCACCATCAGCCAGGACTATAAGCTTGAATACGGTGAGGCGATTGTCGAGATTCACGACGATGCCATTCAACCTGGTGAAAAGATCCTTGTGGTCGACGATCTGCTGGCCACGGGGGGCACGGCCGCGGCGGGGATCAAGCTGATCGAACGGTTGGGTGGCGAGATTGTGTCTTGCGCCTTTATCATCGACCTTCCCGAGTTGGGCGGTCGCAAAGTGCTGGAAGAGATGGGCATGGATGTCCACGTTTTGTGTGAATTCGAAGGCCTTTGAGCGGCTCGTGATCACGTTTTTGTGATTGGAAAGAGAAACCATCCTTGGCTTAGCGCGCGCCGCGCGCGCTTCAAGAGCGACTGGCCAACAGTTTTGGTGATCTCTTCGTGACCCTGCCCCGTACCCTTGTCGATGCCACATTGGGCATTTTCAACAAGGGAAGTCCAAAATGTTTCGTAAACTCGCAGTCGCAAGCGCAGCCACCATCCTGCTCAGCACCACAGTCTTTGCTGGTAGCAACAAAAAAGACATCGTCGATACAGCGGTCAACGCTGGCACCTTCGAAACGCTGGTCGCAGCTGTTCAAGCCGCTGAATTGGTGGATACGCTGAAAGGCGAAGGCCCGTTCACCGTATTTGCACCCACGGATGAGGCCTTTGCGGCTCTGCCCGAAGGCACTGTCGAAAACCTGCTCAAGCCCGAGAACAAGGATCAACTGGTCGCGATCCTGACCTATCACGTGGTCCCGGGCAAAGTGATGTCAGGTGATCTGTCGGACGACATGACAGCCGCAACTGTACAGGGCGGTGACATCACAATCGATCTGGACAGTGGTGTGATGATCAATGACGCCAACGTTGTTCAGGCGGATATCGAGGCGGATAACGGCGTGATCCACGTGATCGACAAAGTCATCCTGCCGGCCACCTGATCTGGCACCTGGTTGCGGTCCCAACCGGGGCCGCGACTATTCCGACAGAACGGCGCCGGGGTTCATGATCCCCATAGGATCCAACGCAGCCTTGATCGCACGCATCGCCTGCAGTTTTACGGGATCGCCATAGCGCTGCAGATCACCGGTCTTCAGCCGACCCACACCGTGTTCGGCACTGACCGAGCCGTTGAAGAGGTGCACCAGATCATGCACGGCGCGCTTCACGTCACCACGGATTTCATCAAATTCAGCCTTGCTCCGCCCCTTTGGTGGGAACACGTTATAGTGCAGATTACCGTCACCCAGATGTCCGAAACAGTTGATGCGGAAATCTCCCAACGCGGCGATTACCTCGGCCCCCTGCTGGATGAACGCAGGAATCTCTGAGATAGGAACCGAGATGTCGTGGCTCGAAACAGACCCGATCAAGCGGTTGGCCTCGGGGATATGTTCGCGCACCGACCACAGCTGATCCTGCTGCTCTTTGTTCTGCGCAATCACACCATCGCTGACCAACCCTTTGGCCTCGGCATTCTGAAAAAGCTCTGCGATCACATCCGAAGGGGACAATCCTTCTGGCAGCCCCAGTTCAAGTAACACGCTCCAGAGCGGGGCCGTCTGAAACGGCTGGCGCACATCCGGCAAAACCTCGGCCAGAAAGTCCAAACCCTGTTGGTGGATCAGTTCGAACGAGGTCACGCAATCGCCGACCCTGTCACGTACCAATGCCAAAAGATCTATCGCCGCAGCAGGAGACGCGACCTGCAGCATCGCCGTGCCAACACCTGCGGGTTGTGGGAAAAGCTTCAGCGCCGCAGCGGTGATGATCCCCAACGTCCCTTCCGCCCCAATCAACAAATTGCGCAGGTCATAGCCGGAATTGTCCTTGCGCAACCTACTCAGCCCATGCCAGATCTCACCATTGGGCAACACCGCCTCCAGCCCCAGGCACAGATCGCGGGCATTGCCATAGCGCAGCACATTGACCCCGCCCGCATTGGTCGCCAGATTGCCTCCGATCCGGCACGAGCCTTGCGATGCAAGGGCCAGCGGGAACAACCGCTGCGCGTCTTCTGCCGCGCCCTGTACATCCGACAGAATGGCACCGGCCTCGGCAATCAGCACGTTTTCGTCGGCGTAGACTGCCCGAATCGCCGCCATACGTTCCAGCGAAATCACAAGCGGTGCTGGCCCTTCCGGCATCACTTGCCCGCCAACCAGGCCGGTCCCACCGCCATAGGGTAGAACGGGCACGCGCGCCTCTGCTGCCATACGAACAAGAGTTGATACCTCTTCAACGCTGCGCGGCAATGCCACGGCACCTGCATGGCCGGAAAACCGGCCACGCGGCTCGTCAAGATAGCGGGGTTCAATCGGGCGCAGCACATCGGGCAAAACCTGGCGCACCCGCGCGCAAAACGGCTCATCTACGGGGTTCAACAACATGCTGCCTCTTTGCCCAAGACACGGCTGTGCAGCAAGACCTATTCCAGATCGATCAGATATTGCGGTTCAAGCACAACGACCGTTGGCCTGTCCGGCAAGCTGCGCAACGACACCACAAGTTCTGACGCACCGGACCGCTCAACAGGAAAATCCTCGCGGATCTCCACCAGGAACCGGTCCAGCGAAAAGCTCGAAAACCAGTGCATCGGAATGATGACCGAGCTTTTCAGCCGCCGCAGCACCGTCACCATCTCGGGCAAGGGCATGGTCGTGCCACCATCGACCGCGGCCATGACCACATCCAGACGCCCAAGCGCTGCAAATTGCTCATCCGACGGCACGTGATGCAGATGCCCCAGATGCCCGATACACAGACCTTCAACCTCGAACACGAAAATCGAATTGCCGCGCTCTTCAACGCCACCATAGCTTGATCTGATATCGGTCGAGACATTGCGCACCAGCATCTCGCCCAGATCCAGGTAATGATCGATGCCCTGCCCAAACTCGCCCCATCCCGGTAGGACATGCGGGATGGCCGGATCGGGATTGGCGGTCCAATGGGTGCTGTGGGCGTGGTTCATTGTCACCACATCCGGAATCAGATCCGCGCCACCGATAAAGCCTGTGAAATCGGTGACTGCGTTCAATCCGCCCTGCGTCTGAATCAGAAAAGACGCATGAGCAACATAGCTGATCCGCACCGAAAATTCCGGCACGGGGTCTGTCCAGGCCGCCTTGTGAATGTATTCAATCCCCGGCGCGGCATCAGCGATGGCAATGCAATGGCTCGGTCGCCGTTCCTGCGCCGAAGCCCCGCCCGATATCAACATCAATGCCACAACCAACCAGCGCATGATCAGAGTGTAGCGCAGAATCCCCGCAAGTCATGTCCCTTGTTCATCTGGCCAAAAATATACAAACGGAAGTCGCGGCCCGCCGCGACGGGGCAAAGCCCCCTAGCCCGCATCCGTCCGACCCCGACGGTCGGACCGAAGGCTTGCATAGAGCACATGGGTGCGCCAGCGGCCATTGATCTGCAAATACGACTGCGCAACGCCCTCGTATTTGAAGCCCGAACTTTCCAACAATCCGCGAGAGGCCTTGTTTTCAGGCAGACACGCCGCCTCGACCCGGCTCAGGTCCAGGCGGGTAAACGCGTGATGCACCACTGCGCCAATGGCTTCGCGCATATATCCCTGGCGCGCATAGGTCTGCCCTGTCCAATAGCCCAGAGTGCCCGCCTGCGCTGGCCCCCGCCGGATATTGTCCAGCGTGATCGCTCCCAACAACACATTGTCGCTGCGCCGAAACAGAAATAACGGGATCGCTGTCCCGCTCGCCACAGATCGCTGCGCCCAATAGACCCGGTTGGTAAAGGATTTACGGCTCAGATGATCCTTGGCCCAAACCGGCTCCCACGGCACCAGATAATCCTTTGAGCTGCGGCGAAGCGCGGCCCAGTCGTTGAAATCCGAGTGAATGGGCGGGCGCAAGCTCAGGCGCTCGGTTTCGAGTTTCAGCTTGCGTCGGCCCAGAAGCATCACGCCGCGCGCCTCTCCTGCAAGTCCGCCAGTGAAGGAGCGCCCGAGATCGGACCGTAAAGCGCCAGCGCCGCTGGGGCTTGGGCTGCCATGACCTCGGCAAAGCTGCGTACATTATCGGTACTCACCGCGTCTATTTTGGCCACGGTGTCCTCAAGCGACGGGACTCGCCCCCAGATCTGCACCAGTCGCGCCAGCCGTTCGGCCCGGTTCGACGGGCTTTCAAGCCCCATCAACATTCCCGCCTTCATCTGAGCGCGCGCCCGCGCGACCTCTTGGGCGCTCATGTCATCGGCTGCGCGTTTCATCTCATCAATGGTGATCGTCGCCAATTCTGCCACCTGATCGGCGGATGTTCCCGCATAGATCGTGGTGGTTCCGGTATCGGCATAAGCTCCGGTCTGCGCAAAAATCGTATAGCAAAGCCCCCGGCTTTCACGCACTTCCTGAAACAAGCGCGAGGACATTCCGCCACCGAAGGCTGTCGAATAGATCTGCGCCGTATAGATCCCGTCATCGCGATATCCCGGGCTCTCAAGCGCTAGCGCAAAATGCGCCTGTTCCAGATCCTTTTCCTGCCGTGCTTCGCCGCCAGTAAAACGAGCGGTTTCAGCGATCAAACCTTTCCGAGGCTTTAGATGGCCAAACATTTCTTCGGCCATCGCCATCAGCGCATCATGATCCACCGCTCCGGCGGCAGACAGGATCATCTGCTCGGGCCCGTAGTGCTCTGCCACAAAGCCTGACAAATCCTCGCGCGAAAACGCGCTGACCCGCTCGGACGGGCCCAAAATGGTGCGTCCTAAGGGTTGATCGTGATAGCTCTGCTCTTGCAGCCAGTCAAAGATCACATCGTCGGGCGTGTCATAGGCCTGACCGATCTCCTGCAGGATCACGCCACGCTCAACCTCGATCTCGCGCGGGTCAAAGACCGGGTTCAACACGATATCGCCGATCACATCCATGGCCAGCGCCACATCGTCCTTCAGAACGCGCGCATAATAGGCGGTCACCTCGCGTGAGGTATAGGCGTTGATATAGCCGCCCACATCCTCGATCGCCTCAGCGATTTGCAGAGCCGAGCGCCGCTCGGTTCCCTTGAACGCCATATGCTCAAGGAAATGGGCGATCCCGTTCTGCTCGATCCTCTCATGCCGTCCCCCGGCGGTCACCCAGATGCCGATGGCTGCCGATTGCAGCCCCGGCATATGTTCACTGACGATCCGAAAGCCGTTCTTCAATTGGTCTTGCCTGACAGTCACTCAGCGATATGCCTTCTGATATGATCCTCAAGGGTGCCCAGATCATTGGCGATGCGGGTCACCCGTTCCGGACGTTCATACAGATCAGACATGCGGGAGGGAAGAGGCGGATGCACACCGCTCGCCTTCTCGACCGCCGCCGGGAATTTCGCCGGGTGCGCTGTGGCCAGCGTGATCATCGGGACATCCGCCCTGCGCTGTTCTTCGGCAACCTTGATACCCACTGCGGTATGCGGGCAAACCAGTTCCGCGCTGTTGGCCAGCGTGTGCTTGATGGTCGCCAGCGTCTCGTCCTCGGACACGCGGCCCGAGTCAAAGCTTTCGCCCAGTGCCTGCATCGCGCCTTGGCTCACGTTGAAGCCACCGGACTTCAGCTCATCCATCAACTGCGCAACAGCGCTGCCATCCTCACCATAGGCATAATACAGCGCACGTTCGAAATTCGAGCTGACCTGAATATCCATCGACGGGCTGATCGACGGGATCGTGTCACCTTTGAAATAACCCTCGCCCGACAGGCACCGGTGCAGAATGTCATTTTGATTGGTAGCCACCACCAAACGCTCGATGGGCAGCCCCATACGTTTGGCCAGATAGCCTGCGAAGATATCTCCGAAATTGCCCGTAGGCACGGTAAAGCTGACCTTGCGATGCGGTGCGCCCAGGCTAACCGCCGCCGAGAAATAATACACGATCTGCGCCAATACGCGGGCAAAGTTGATCGAGTTCACACCCGCCAGTTTCACCTCATCCCGGAAATCAAAATCGTTAAACATGTCTTTCAGCGCAGCCTGGCAATCGTCAAAATCGCCATCCACAGCCAAAGCGTGCACATTGGAGTCCGCAGGCGTTGTCATCTGACGACGCTGCACCTCGGACACGCGGCCATGCGGGTAAAGAATGAACACATCCACCGCATCCAGCCCCCGAAAGGCCTCGATCGCCGCTGATCCCGTATCGCCGCTGGTCGCGCCCACAATGGTTACTCGGTCGCCGCGCCGCTTCAGCGCCACCTGAAACAGCTGGCCGATCAGCTGCATTGCGAAATCTTTGAAGGCCAGTGTCGGCCCGTGGAACAGCTCCAACAAGAAATGGTTCTCGTTCTGCTGCTTCAACGGCGCGCGCGCATCATGACCGAAGACTTGATAGGCCCGTGCAATGATTTCCTTAAACTCATCTTCCCCGAACGAGCCGCTGACATAGGGCCACATCACCCGAAATGCGATCTCTTCATAGGGCAGACCGGCCAAAGCCGCGATCTCGTCCTGGCGCATCACCGGGATCTCAGCTGGCAGGTACAAGCCGCCATCACGGGCCAGACCGGTCAGCATCGCTTCTTCAAATGTCAGTTCGGGCGCCTGCCCACGGGTCGAGATGTATTTCATAGCGCGTTACTCTCAGAATTGGCGCGACTGCGCCACAGGAAGTATCCGGTCATCGCGGCCCAAACCAGGGCCAGCCCAAACCAGGTGATTGCATATTGCAGGTGATCATTGGGGATACCGGCCGTGTCCACGGGCAGAGGGATCACGCCCGGATCGGTCTCAGATCGAGCGATCAGCAGCACCGGCTCGGTCCCCATTGCTGCGGCCAATGCGGGCACGTCGCGGGCGAACCAGATGTTGCCTTCAATATCCGCGTCCGGCGTGTAGCTGTCGATCTCATTCGGCCAGTGCAGATTGCCGGTGACCTCCATCGTTCCAACCAGACGCGCCGTGTCCTTGGCGGTGGTTGGGACAAAGCCACGATCCACCAAAACGGTGCGGTCGCCACTACGGAAAGGAGCGACGATTCGATACCCCGGACCGACCTGCTTGACCGAGACCAGCACATGCACCTCGCCCGGCAGCATCTCACCGGTCAGGGCAACAGGAAGGTAACGGTCCCGTACAGGCTGTGGCGCTTCGGGCAGGCCAACTGGGTTGCCGGATATGCGCGCTTCGATCTCGGCCAGAATGCCTTGCTTCCAGGCCAGCCGTTGCACCTGCCAAACGCCCAGCGACAGCAGAATGCCCAGACCGGTCAGTCCGAAGATCAGCAAGAACAGAAGGCGGCGCATTCGAAGACCATGTATCAAAGCCGGAATCGGCGTCTTGTTAAGGGCGCAGTGCAGCGATTTGCAACAACGCAATTGTATCGGGCGCAATCTTGCGCCCTGATAGAGAAAAAGCCGCCCCTGGGGCGGCTTTTGCATTTGAACAGCCCATCCGGCGTTACATCAGCGGGGCCTGACCCCAGATGTATACGGCAAAGAACAGGAACAACCAGACGACGTCGACGAAGTGCCAGTACCAGGCAGCAGCCTCAAAGCCCACATGTTTCTCTGGCGTGAAATCGCCCTTGAGCGCCCGGATCAGGCACACAGACAGGAAGATCGTCCCGATGATCACATGCGCGCCGTGGAACCCGGTGGCCATGAAGAAGTTCGAATAGAACTGATCGCCGCCGAAGACCCAACCCTCATGGGCCAACAATTCATAGTACTCAAAGGCTTGCAACGCGGTGAAGGCGATGCCCAGCACGATACCGATCGCCAGACCGTTGATCAGCGCCTTGCGGTCATTGTCATGCACAAGCGCATGGTGCGCCCAGGTGATCGCACACCCCGACAACAGCAGAACCAGCGTGTTGATCAGCGGCAGGTGGAACGGGTCAACCGCGTGAATATCCGGCTGGATATATTCGGTGCCCGCATAGTCGTACATCGGATACATGCGATGTTTGAAGAACGACCAGAACCAGGCGAAGAAGAACATCACCTCGGACATCACAAACAGGATAAAGCCATAGCGCAACCCGATGCGCACAACCGGCGTGTGATCACCCTGACGGCTTTCGACCACCACTTCGGACCACCAGGCGAACATGGTGTAAAGAACACCAACAAGGCCCATCCAGAAGATCCATGGGGTAATCCCGTGCATCCACAGAACGGCTCCGAACAGCATCACAAATCCGGCTACCGCGCCGACCAATGGCCAGATCGACGGGGCCAGAATGTGATAATCATGGTTTTTTGCGTGTGCCATCAGCGTCCCTCACCTACAGGCGTTAGTTCGTGTTTGTATCATCCTGCGTCTCAAGGGCGGCATAGCCCTCGGGCAGGTCAATTTCGTAGAATGTATACGACAGCGTGATCGTATGCACATATTTGGCTTCCAGATCTTCGACCAGTTCCGGGTCAACGAAGAAGCTGACCGGCATCTCGACCCGCTCACCGGGTTGCAAGACCTGCTCTTCAAAGCAGAAGCAGGCGATCTTCTGGAAATAGCCACCAGCAGAATACGGCGCTACGTTGTACGACGCCTGCCCCGCGATCGGTCTGTCGGTCGGATTATATGCCTCGTAAAACGCCAATCCGGTTTCGCCAATGCGAACCTCCATCTCGCGTTCCACGGGTTTGAACTCCCAAGCCATGTCTTTGGCTTTCGAAGCGTCAAAGCGCACAGTGATGGTGCGGTCAATGATGTCCTCGGGCGCCGCCTCGGCCACGCCTGTCGTGCCACCAAAGCCGGTCACCCGGCAGAACCAGTCGTAGAACGGGACCGCTGCCCATGCCAGGCTGCCCATCAACAGGACCAGCCCCACTGTTTGAGCAACCGTTTTCTGAGGACCAGACAGAGCCATCAGTTTTGAACCTCTTGCGTTGCCATTCCAAAATCGGTGCCCGAGACCTTTACGACCGTCAGGCCAAAGATAATCACGATAAACGCCGCCAGCATCAGGCCAACGCCCAGATTGCGACTAAACCGGCGTTGATGCAGCTCGTGGGACTTGCGCAGGCTCATGACCAGCCTCCCAGACCGTAGGGCTTCAGCAGCGCCTCGACCAGAATCGCGCCAAAATGCATGAAGAGATATAGCAGCGACAGCTTGAAGAAACTGCGTTCGACCTTGAAGTTATCAGCTTCGGAATCCGCTTCGGTCCGGCGCGAAATCTGCCAGGCGCCCCGCAAGAACAGTGCGTTCAAGATCAAAGCGACAGCCAGATAAATCGGCCCGCCGATGCCCGAGAACCCCGTACCGATCGCCAGCAGCGCCAGCAGAACGGTATAGATCAGGATATGCGTGCGGGTCGCCCGGCGACCATGGGTCACCGTCAGCATCGGGACGCCCGCATCGTCATAGTCCGAGCGCATGAACAGTGCCAAGGCCCAGAAATGCGGCGGTGTCCACATAAAGGTCAGGGCGAACATGAGCCAAGGCTCAAGCGTCATGGATCCAGTGGCCGCGACCCATCCGATCACCGGCGGGAAGGCCCCTGCCGCGCCACCGATTACGATGTTCTGTGGCGTCGTACGCTTGAGCCACATGGTATAGATCACGACGTAGAAAAAGATAGTGAAGGCCAGGAATGCGCCGGCAAACCAGTTGGTCGCCAACCCCAGCATGATCACAGACAGACCGGACAGAGCCAAACCAAGTGCCAGCGCTTCGCCCTCGTCCACCTTGCCCGAAGGAATTGGACGCCGCTTAGTGCGCTTCATGACCCGGTCGATATCCGCGTCCCACCACATGTTCAACGCACCCGAGGCGCCGCCGCCGATGGCAATGAACAGGATTGCGCAAAAGCCCACAATCGGATGCACGGAAACCGGCGCCGCCAATAGGCCGACCAGCGCAGTAAACACCACAAGCGACATCACGCGCGGCTTGAGCAGCGCGAAATAGTCGCCAAAGCCGGCTTCATCCGCCTGGGCGGGTGCTGTGCTGGCATTGATGCTTGCGTCGGTCATTTCCGGTCCTTCTTAGGCGAAAGCTGCGCGATCCCCCGCGCAGCCCGTTAGCTGTGTCAGGTGGCCTGCACCACTCTGGTCGATTTAGTTCGCCGCAACTTGATAGCTCTGCGGCAGGCCCGCATATTCATCAATCGCGCCCTGCAGCCATTCTTCATAGGCTTCTTCGCTCACCACTTTGACGGTGATTGGCATGTAGGCATGGTCCTTGCCGCACAGTTCCGAGCACTGGCCGAAATAGATGCCTTCACGGTCCGCTTCGAACCACAGCTCGGCCAAGCGACCCGGAACACCATCCTGTTTCACCCCAAAGGATGGGATGGTCCAGGAATGAATCACGTCCGATGCGGTGACCTGCATGACGATGACCTTACCCACAGGAACAACAACCGCGGTGTCGGTGGCCAGCAGCCACTCATCGTCGCTGTACCCCGCATCTGCAAGTTTGGCGCGCATCGCGTCGTCGAGCACAAACGGTGTCACATCTGCATCAGCCGGGCGCGCGCCTTCGTCCAGGGTTGCCGGGTGACCCAGCAGGTAGCTGTCGAAGGCAAAGTCGTGATCGACATACTCATAGGTCCAGTACCACTGGTTGCCGACCACCTTGATAACAACGTCGCCTTCCGGGATTTCCTGCTGTTTGAACAGCACCGGCAGCGAAAACGCCCCGATGAAGACCAGAATCAGAACCGGGCCCAAGGTCCAGGCAATCTCGACCGGAGTGTAGTGCGAGAATCGCGCAGGCGTCGGATTTGCGCGCTGGTTGTAGCGCACGATGCAATAGACCAGCAGGGCTGCAACAAAGACGCAGATCAAGGTGATGATCACCAAAAGCATGTTGTCCAGCCGGTGAATTCCGGTGGCCAGATCCGTGGCTGCAGGCTGGAAACCCATACCGCCATCCACCGGTTTGCCAATAATCTCAAGCTCCTGAGCCATGGCGGGAAGGCTGGAGAGGGCTGCCATAAGCCCCGAAAGCATCAAAGCATTCTTCATGTTCTGTCCTGATCGTTTGATCTTTGCGTCTCTGGCGAAAAGATGTGAATCGGTCACACCTCACCCGTTGTCTTTGGCCGCGTTAAAAACCATATTCCTGCGGGTAGATAAAGCAAAATGCTTGCGTCAAACAGACGCTATTTTTGATCTGGATCAAACCGGAAAGGTCCCGCCCCATGTCCAACGACCCGTTTCGCCCATTTGAAAGCGCCCTGCCACTGGACGAAGCCCTGTCTGTTTTGCAGGCAGCAACGGACGGCGCAGAAGACGGAGACCTGTTTGTCGAACGGCGGAAATCCGAATCTCTGGTCTTTGACGATGGGCGATTGCGCAACGCGTCTTATGACGCGTCCGAGGGATTCGGTCTGCGTGCGGTCCAGGGTGAAGTTGCCGGGTATGCGCATTCCACCGACGTTTCGATGGCGGCACTGAAGCGGGCGGCTGAAACCGCACGACTGGCGGTGGGCGATGGCGGCGGCAGCCTGGCCGAAGCGCCGCGCCCGACCAACACGCGGCTTTACACCGATCAGGATCCGATCGAGTCCGCTGATTTCCCGGTCAAGATCGAAACCTTGCGCGCTATTGACGCCTTTGCACGTGACCTCGACTCACGTGTCGTGCAGGTCAGCGCAACGATCATGGCTTCCGTGCAAGAGGTCCAGATCCTGCGCCCCGATGGCGTGTTGGTGCAAGACACGCGTCCAATGACCCGGCTGAACGTCTCGGTCATTGTCGAAAAGGACGGTCGTCGCGAAAGCGGATCGGCGGGTGGCGGTGGGCGTGTTGGTCTGGACGGGCTGATTGATCCGGCCGATTGGCAGGACAAGGCCCGCGAAGCGCTGCGCATTGCTCTGGTCAACCTCGACGCTGTCCCTGCCCCTGCTGGTGTGATGGAAGTCGCGTTGGGCCCCGGCTGGCCCGGGATATTGCTACATGAGGCCATTGGCCACGGGCTGGAAGGCGATTTCAACCGCAAGGGCAGCTCGGCCTTTGCAGGGCTGATGGGGCAGCAGATCGCCTCGAAAGGTGTAACTGTTGTAGATGACGGAACCATCGCGGACCGTCGCGGCTCGATCACCGTGGATGATGAAGGCACGCCCAGCGCGCGCACTGTACTTATCGAAGACGGTATCCTGACCGGATATATGCAAGATCGCCAGAACGCACGCTTGATGGGTGTTGCCCCCACCGGGAACGGTCGCCGTCAAAGCTATGCCCACAAGCCCATGCCACGTATGACCAACACGATCATGCTGGGTGGAGACGCAGACCCCGCGTCGCTGGTGGCCGATATCAAGGACGGCATATGGGCCGTGGGCTTTGGCGGCGGTCAGGTCGATATCACCAATGGCAAGTTCGTGTTTTCCTGCACCGAGGCGTATCGCGTCGAAAATGGCAAGATCGGCGCACCGGTCAAAGGCGCAACGCTGATCGGAGACGGCCCCTCGGCCCTCAAACGCATCCGGGGCCTGGGCAACGACATGGCTTTGGACCCCGGTATGGGAACCTGCGGCAAAGACGGCCAATGGGTGCCTGTGGGTGTGGGGCAGCCAACCGTTTTGATGGACGGGCTGACGGTGGGCGGATCGGCGACCTAACCGCGCAGCGGCACAGGGTTACCCTTGTGCCGCTATGTGCCTTTGCCTGCGGCCCGAAAAGATTCTCTGGAAGAAACTCTTTTCTTTTCAATGCACTGCGCCAAACTCCCTCCTCTCACATTCGAAATTTCGTCTAAAACTATCCAAGATTCACAAGCTGTTAACCCCGAATCCCGTAAACCGGTTCTGCAATCAGGCGGAGCAACGGATGACCGAGGAGCAGCTTTCTTCCAATCACCCCCCACTCCCACCCACCACGGAAGAGGATCGGTTTTCGTGGCTCCGTCTGTTGCGCTCGCGCAAGGTTGGTCCGGCGACATTTCGCAGGCTACTGCGCGAACATGGCTCGGCGCAGAACGCGCTGGCCGCGCTGCCCGAAATGGCACGCGCAGCCGGAATCGAAGGGTATGAAATTTGCCCTCCTGGCGTGATTGAGGCGGAACTCAAGGCCGCAAAAGCCGCCAAAGCGCGGCTTTTGTGCCTTGGCGCTTCCGATTTCCCAGATGCTTTGAATGATCTCAGCGACGCGCCTCCGATGCTTTGGGCGCTCGGCGATACATCCCTGTTGCGAAATACTGCGGTCGCCATGGTCGGTGCGCGGAACTGTTCGTCTCTGGGTGCGCGCATGGCCCGGGGATTGGCGACAGATCTTGGCGGCAAAGGTGATGTGATCGTGTCAGGTCTGGCGCGCGGTATTGATACCGCGGCGCATCTGGCGGCGCTTGAGACCGGTACAATTGCCGTCATGGCAGGCGGCGTTGATGTGATCTATCCTGCTGAAAACACCGATCTGGCCCACATGATCGCGCAACAGGGACTACGCCTGTCGGAACAGCCCATGGGCGTGACACCGCAGGCCCGGCATTTCCCGCGCCGCAACCGGATCATCTCGGGTCTGGCGCGCGCGGTGGTGGTGGTTGAGGCCGCCGCCAAATCCGGCAGCCTGATCACCGCCCGGGACGCTTTGGATCAGGGGCGCGAGGTGCTGGCGGTTCCCGGCCATCCCTTTGATGCGCGGGCGGCAGGATGCAACACGCTGATTCGCGACGGCGCGACCCTTGTGCGTTCGGCGGATGATGTCATTGAAGCCCTGCCAGCGCAGGCTGAACTCTTTGCTGAGCCTCAGCCTGCGATACCGACGCCGGCCCCCAAACCCGCGCACGCCATACACACGCAGATACTTGATCGTCTTGGCCCCTCACCCATCGCCGAAGACCAATTGCTGCGCGATATTGCAGCGACGGCCGGGGAACTGGGTCCGGCATTGGTCGATCTTGAATTAGAGGGCCGAATCCAACGTCAGCCCGGAGGCCTCCTGTCTTTGGCCGGTTGATCAACCCGGTGTGATATTCCCGGCCTGGCGTCCTGACAAGGCGATGATAGCGTCAATAGTGCGCTGAAATCACGTCGCTTTTCACACAGTAAAAGGAACGCATTGACAATTCTATCTTGCCCCACACATTTTGCACCACCATAGAAGGCGCCCATTTCGTCGAGCGAGGATTCCCCTTAAATGCCCGTAGTTGTTGTAGAATCTCCGGCCAAAGCAAAAACAATCAATAAATATCTCGGCCCTGACTACACGGTTCTGGCCTCGTATGGCCATGTGCGGGACCTGCCCCCAAAGGACGGATCGGTCGATCCCGACCACGAATTTTCGATGAAGTGGGAGGTTGGCAATGACAGCCGCAAACATGTCAAAGCCATTGCGGATGCGCTGAAAGAAGACAACGCCCTGATCCTCGCCACCGACCCTGATCGTGAGGGTGAGGCGATCAGCTGGCACCTGCAAGAAGCGCTGACCAAGCGCCGCTCGATAAAGAAAGACACGCCGGTCAGCCGTGTGACCTTTAATGCCATCACCAAAGAGGCCGTGACCGAGGCGATGCGCAACCCTCGCGAAGTGGATATGCCTTTGGTCGAGGCCTATTTGGCCCGACGCGCACTGGATTATCTGGTGGGGTTCAACCTGTCTCCGGTTCTGTGGCGCAAATTGCCCGGTGCGAAATCCGCCGGTCGTGTGCAATCAGTCTGTCTGCGTCTGATCGTCGAGCGTGAGATGGAGATCGAGGCGTTCAAACCGGTTGAATACTGGTCAGTCAAGGCGCTGTTCGAAACTCCGCGCGGCCAAACCTATGAGGCGCGTTTGGTCACACTGGCCGGGAAAAAGCTGGACAAACATGATCTGGCCAACGCGACCCAGGCGGAATTGGCGGTTCAGGCCATCACCAGCCGCGCGCTCAGCGTGACCTCGGTCGAGGCCAAGCCCGCCGCGCGCAATCCCAGCGCGCCCTTCATGACCTCGACCCTGCAACAGGAAGCCAGCCGCAAGTTCGGCATGGGCGCACGCCACGCGATGCAGGTGGCACAACGGCTCTATGAGGCAGGATATATCACCTATATGCGGACCGATGGGATCGACATGGCGCACGAGGCCGTAGCCGCCGCGCGTGATGCAATCGCCGACCGCTATGGCAATGAATACGTGCCCGACAGCCCGCGCATGTACAAGAACAAGGCCAAGAACGCGCAGGAAGCGCATGAATGTATCCGCCCAACCGATATGACGCGCGATGCCAAGGCCCTGAAAGTGACGGATGAGGATCAGCGCAAGCTTTATGACCTGATCTGGAAACGCACCATTGCCTGTCAGATGGCCGCCGCCCGGCTAGAACGCACCACGGTCGAGATTGGCAGCGAAGACGGTCAGGTGGGTCTGCGCGCGACGGGTCAGGTAGTTCTGTTTGACGGGTTCATGCGCGTCTATGAAGAAGGCCGCGACGATGTGGTCGACGATGATGACAAGCGCCTGCCGCAGATCATGCAAGGCGACCCGGCGAAGTTCGCCAAGACCTCACTGAAAGACCAATTTGCCAAGGCAGAAGACAAGGCCGCGATCCTGTCCGACAATGAGGCCGTTCTGGCCCTGCAACACCATACCCAACCCCCGCCGCGCTATACCGAGGCCACTCTGGTCAAACGGATGGAGGAGTTGGGCATCGGGCGACCGTCGACCTATGCCTCGATCGTGACAACGATTCAGGACCGCGAATATGTGCGCAAAGACAAGAACCGGCTGATCCCCGAGGAAAAGGGCCGGATCGTCACGATCTTTTTGCTGAACTTCTTCCGCCAATATGTGGGCTATGAATTCACCGCCAACCTGGAAGAAGAGCTGGATGATGTCAGCGCCGGTGATCGAGACTATAAAGACCTTCTGGGTAAATTCTGGCGCGATTTCTCAGCTGCGATTGGTGAAACCTCGGAACTGCGAATCTCGGAAGTTCTGGACAAACTGGACGAGGCGCTGGCCCCGCAGTTGTATCCGCCGCGCGAGGACGGATCTGATCCGCGCGTCTGTCCCAAATGCGGTGTGGGTCAGCTGCATCTGAAAACCTCGCGCACCGGCGGGTTTGTCGGCTGTGGCAATTACCCTGAATGCACCTATACCCGCCCAATTGCTGGCGAAGGGGCCGAAGGCGATGAGCGGCTGCTGGGCGAAGATGCGGGTGATGAGATCTGGCTGAAATCCGGTCGGTTTGGGCCTTATGTTCAACGTGGAGAGCCAACGCCAGAGAACAAGAAACCCCCGCGCGCCTCGCTGCCGCGCGGCTGGAGCAAGGACGACATGGATCTGGACAAGGCGCTGACGCTTCTGTCCCTACCCCGCCAGATTGGTGAACACCCCGAAGGCGGCATGATCAGTTCGAATTTCGGACGGTTCGGTCCCTATCTGATGCACCAACTGCCCGACGAGGCGAAACCGGTCTATGCCAACCTCAAAGATCCGAACGACGTGTTCGAGATCGGGATGAACCGCGCCGTCGAACTTCTGGCCGAGAAACGCGCCAATCCGGGTCGCGGTCGCCGGGCCGCTGCGAAACCGTTGAAAGAACTGGGCGAGCATCCCGATGGCGGTGCCATGCAGGTACTGGACGGGCGTTATGGGCCCTACGTCAAATGGGAGAAGGTCAACGCCACGATTCCCAAGGACATCAAGCCCGAGGACGTGACGCAGGAAATGGCCATCGAACTGGTCAATGAACGCGCGGCCAAGAAAGGTACCAAGAAAAAGGCCGCACCCAAAAAGAAGGCGGCTGCAAAGAAGACCACCAAGAAAGCGGCGGAATAGGTAGAAATACCACCCTCCCCCCGGTTTCGTTGACTTCCCAGTGACGTGGCGGCACAACTCGGCACAACACCACGTCTTGGGGGGAATCGTACATGAAGAAAATCTATGACAATGCCACCGAGGCGCTCGATGGGGTGATCTCGGATGGCATGTTGATCGCGGCAGGCGGGTTTGGCCTGTGCGGTATCCCGGAACTGCTGCTTGAGGCGATCAAGACGTCGGGCGCAAAGGATCTGACTTTTGCCTCGAACAATGCCGGTGTGGATGATTTTGGCATCGGGATCCTGCTCCAGACTAGGCAGGTCAAGAAGATGATCAGCTCTTACGTGGGTGAGAACGCGGAATTCATGCGTCAGTATCTGGCCGGAGAACTGGAGTTGGAATTCAACCCGCAAGGCACTTTGGCTGAACGGATGCGTGCCGGTGGTGCAGGCATTCCCGGCTTTTACACCAAAACGGGTGTAGGCACCGTGATCGCCGAAGGCAAAGAGCACAAAGAGTTCAACGGCGAGACTTACATTATGGAAGAAGGCATCTTTGCCGATCTTGCCATCGTGAAAGCCTGGAAAGCCGACGACACCGGCAACCTGATCTTCCGCAAGACCGCGCGCAATTTCAACGTGCCCGCCGCGACCTGTGGCAAGATTTGCATCGCTGAGGTCGAAGAGATTGTTCCGCGCGGCTCGCTGGAGCCGGATGCGATCCACCTGCCCGGCATCTATGTGCACCGCATCATCCGGGGCAGCCATGAAAAGCGCATCGAACAGCGCACCACCCGCAAGAAGGAGGATGCATAATGCCCTGGGATCGTAATCAGATGGCCGCCCGTGCGGCGCAAGAGCTTGAAGACGGCATGTATGTGAACCTGGGCATCGGGATTCCGACGCTGGTGGCGAACTATGTGGGCGACAAGGACATCACCCTGCAATCCGAGAACGGCATGCTGGGTATGGGCCCGTTCCCCTTCGAAGGTGAAGAAGACCCCGACCTGATCAATGCGGGCAAGCAGACGATCACCGAATTGTCGCGCACTTCGTATTTCGACAGCGCCACCTCATTTGGCATGATCCGCGGCGGTAAAATCGCCGCTGCGGTTCTGGGTGCGATGGAGGTTGATGAAGAAGGTGACCTGGCCAACTGGATGATTCCCGGCGTTCTAGTCAAAGGCATGGGTGGCGCCATGGATCTGGTTGCCGGTGTTGGTCGCGTGATCGTGGTGATGGATCACACCAACAAACACGGCAAATCCAAACTGCTGAAGAAATGCACCCTGCCACTGACCGGCAAGAAAGTTGTGAACCGTATCATCACCAATCTGGGTGTACTGGATGTCGTCGAAGGTGGTTTGAAGATCGTCGAACTCGCCGAAGGGGTGACCGAGGATCAAATTCGCGAGGCAACCGAAGCAAATCTGGTCAACTGATCCGCTTTGCCTCCACCAATAGAGAAGGCCCGCCTTTTTGTGCGGGCCTTTTTTCAGTTCAGTCCCTGAAAGACGCAACCATCCGAGATGTATTGAGGCGGCGTGGTGCAAAGAGCCCGAGCCACCTGAAAGGCCGCAAGAACCTTGGGCACATAATCTCGGGTTTCAGCATAGGGTGGAACCCCGCTGTGTTTGCGCACCGCCCCTTCGCCCGCATTGTAACCCGCTAGAACAAGAATCGGGTCGTTGCCGAATTCTTCCATCAACCAGTTCAGGTATTTCACACCGCCCGCAATGTTCTGATCGGGCTTCAGGCTGTCACTGACCCCAAATCGTGAGGCGGTTGCGGGCATCAATTGCATCAATCCCTGCGCCCCGGCGGAGCTGACAGCGTCTGCCCGTCCCGCAGATTCGACCGAAATAACCGCAAGCACCAAAGCCGGAGACACGTTTGTTCCCACTGTCGAACGCAGAATATCAACGCCGCGCTGCTGCGCGATGTCTTGCAAGCTTTGCAGCCTTGGTGACGAGACGTTGACATGAGACAGCGCCTGAATCGCTGAGCTCAAACGCTCGGCACTGGCGCGGTCGATCTCTGGCGACACACGATTCCAGAACGCTTTATAAGACCCGACCGGCTTGCTGGCTTTGCCCGGCAAAACGAAGTCAGGTGGCGGCGCTTTTGCCCGCGCGATGATTTCGGGCACGATGAGTTCAGCGCCGGTACTTGGCGCAGACGGTTTCGCCGCGTGTTCTTCTGGCGTTATCTGTATCGTTACACGAGGGCTTGTCCCCGGTGCCGGTGCCTTGATGCGCTTATAGACGCCACGTGGTTCTTGTTCGGTCGCCGATACCGAAATTGCCCCTGCAATGGGCAACAACGCTGCTGAAGCGCATATCAGCGCTTTGCGAAATAACATTTGCCTGCCTCGAATGTTCTTTTTGCTCATTTAGAACCCTGAAACACCGCTCGGCGCCAGCAAAACATCCCAGAATGGGGCAGTTTCGCCTCATTTGCCGCTATTTTGCATCGCTTCTCAGGAGTCTTTAAGAAAATATGAAAATATTTCCCTATATTTTTCAGCCACTTAATCATCTCAAAGGAAAAAAATCGCGTCTTTTTCCAAAAAAATTGCGTTTGGCCCAATTCCTGCCACGCGCAACAGGCAAACATTGGGTCATACCGAGACGATCGGGAGCGGACTGAGAGAGAAAGCTCTGAAAGACGCCTAGGTTATTACTTTTTGATCCTTTAGGAGGGACGTAACATGATCAAGTTCATCAAGAACTTCCGCAAAGACGAAGACGGTGCTGTGACCGTTGACTGGGTCGTACTGACCGCTGCTGTTGTTGCTCTGGCAGCAATCGCTTACAACCAGATCAGCGCTGGTGCCAGCGACCTGGCCGGTGACGTAAGCACCGCTCTGACAGACACCACAGTAACTGCGCCGAACTTCACACCTTCGCCGTAATATCAGCAACAGCTGAAACATGAATTTGGGGGTCGCGCCTTTGCCAAGGCGGGACCCCTACTTATTAGCCCAGGATGGTAGCGAAACGATGTTGGTAAAATTTATTGATTTCTTCCAATCCGAAGACGGCGCTGTCACTGTCGATTGGGTGGTCTTAACCGCCGGGATCGTCGGACTTGCAGGCCTAACCTATACTCAGTTGAACGGGTCTCTTCAGGAACTTGATGAAAAAACCGGTAGTGCGCTGGAGAATGTACAGGTGGTGCAACTCAAATTCGACTAGAGTCTAGAGGCTTAGCACACCTTTTTATGACCTAAAAACACTGCGCATTGTCCCCTTTTTCGACACAATTCCAGATTACGGTTGTCTATGAGCCAAAGCGGCAATGATCGCCGTTTGAAGTGAAACAACATTAGGTAACGAGGAACAAATGCGAGCTGTTTTTGGACTTGTTCTGATCATCGGGGTCGCGTTGGCCGGTGGTGCTGTATATCTAGCACGCGACTATATTACAAAAACTCGCGCGCAGCAGGCTTACGAGCTGCGGCAACGCGAAGAAGCACTTGCGAATGCACAGGCCGGGCTTGTCCCAACTGTCGAGGTAATCGTTTCGAATCGGTCACTCCGCTACGGTGAAAAACTGGTCGCAGAAGATGTCCGCACCGTGCGCTGGCCCGAGGACGCGATACCCGAGGGTGCATTCGTGGACATGAGCGTTCTGTTCCCGGACGACGCCAACAAAGATCGCTTTGTTCTGCGAGCGATGGAAAAAGACGAAGCGCTGCTTGCCGTAAAGGTCACGCGACCAGGCGAAGCTGCCGGGCTAACATCCCAACTTGAAAAAGGTATGCGCGCCTTTGCCATCAGCGTAGATGTCGCATCGGGTGTTTCGGGCTTTCTGCGTCCTGGTGACCGTGTAGATGTCTACTGGACAGGGTCGGTCCAAGGGCTTGGACAAGGCGTCGCCGGTGAAATCACCCGTTTGATTCAAACAAATATCGAATTGATTGCGGTGGACCAGACAGCTGGATCGGATCTGACGGGCGCGACAATCGCACGAACCGTAACCGTGGCAGCGACATCTGAACAGATTGCTGCTCTGGCGCAGGCGCAAAACACAGGACGTATGTCGCTGGCGCTTGTTGGGTTCCAAGACGAAGAGGTCGCGAGCGCGGTAGAAGTCGATCAGCGCAAACTGTTGGATATCAAAGAAGCCGCACCGGCGCCCGCTCCAGTGCCCGAGCGTGTCTGCACGATCAAAACCCGCCGCGGCGGAGAGATCGTCGAGACTCCGATCCCCTGCACAAATTGACGTCAATTCAACCCGTTAACGTTATTGGGCCGCGCTTCTTGCGCGGCTCTCTCTTTTAGGTTGTTGCGGATTGTCCACATAAGGAAAACTCCGGAAACCATTGATTATTGCAATAAATCCAGATTCATCGCAGGCTCCGCTCACATAGGGCATTAGACCCATATAACAGAGTGGTGATCGGAGAGGCAGGTCACATGACAATACGTTCCTGGATCAGCGCAACCCTGCTGGGGTTGTCGCTAGTTGTGGGCCCAATCGGCGATGCCGCTTGGGCTGAAACCCTTCGCGTGGTCAAGAAAGGGACAGCGGAAACGCTGGAAGTTCCCGTCAACCGCGCGATTGTAGTAGAAAGCGAGCAGCCGTTTGCAGAGCTTAGCATTGCAAACGCCGGTATCGCTGACATTTCTTCGCTATCAGATCGGACGATCTATGTGCTGGGTAAGACACCTGGCCTTACGACGCTGACATTGTTCGATGGCGCAGGCAACCTTCTGGCCAATGTTCGGGTGCGTGTTGCGCCGGATGTGACAGAGTTTAAAGAGCGGCTTCGCCAAATTCTGCCAAACGAGCAGATCGAAGTGCGCACAGCCAATGACGGTATCGTGCTATCCGGTACGGTTTCCAGCAGCGCACGTCTGGCACGTGCACTGGAATTGGCCGAACGGTATGCCCCCGAGCGTGTGTCCAACCTGATGAGCGTCGCGGGTGTTCAGCAGGTGATGCTGAAAGTCCGCTTTGCCGAGATGAACCGGTCGGTCGCCAAAAGCCTGACCGCATCGCTTGGCTTTGGCGGAACTGACGCATCAGGCGGCTTTAATACCCTGAACAACCAAGGTGCATTGAGCAACGCTTTGAACAACAACATTCCGTTTGTTCAAACGAATACCGGCGCTATCCTCTTCGGGTTTGGCGCGGGCTCTACTCAAGTCCGGTTGTTGCTCGAAGCGCTTGAAAACAAAGGGCTGGCGCGCAGCTTGGCGGAACCGAACCTGTCTGCCCTTTCTGGGCAAGAGGCCGAGTTCCTGGCCGGTGGTGAGGTTCCGATCCCGGTTCCGCAAGATGATGGCGTGGTCGCAATTGAATACCGGCAGTTTGGTGTTCAGCTTCTGTTCGTTCCACGCGTTGTCGACGGAGACCTGATCAACTTGGAACTAGGCGCAACCGTGTCCAGCATCGACCCGAACTCGACCTTCACCATCAATGGTGACAACGTTCCAAGCTTTATTGTGCGGCAAACGCGGACAACCGTTGAACTGCGCGATGGTGAAAGCTTTGCGATTGCTGGGTTGATCCAAGATGACTTCGCAGATCTGAGCGCACAAGTTCCATGGCTCGGTGACGTTCCTGTGTTGGGTGCACTGTTCCGCAGTTCGCAATACCAGCGTGAACAGAGTGAATTGATCATCATCGTAACAGCGCATCTGGTCACGCCGACACGCGGTGAGGCGCTTGCCCTGCCGACAGATCGGGTGAAACCGCCCAGCGAGTTTGACCTGTTCGTCAACGGGCGCGTCGCCAGAACCGAACGTCTTGGCAATGGTGCCGCGTCAGAGATCGCCAATCAAGATTTCGGCAGCTCATACGGCTACGTGCTGGATTAATTGGAGGGTAAGACCAATGAATAAGTGGATTATTACACTCGGTCTTTCAGTCGCGATCGCTGGCTGCACACGTGAAGCAGGATTTGAGATTGATCAGGGCACTTTTGGCAACGCCACCTTGAACAATATCCAAGTTCAAAGCGGAGAACTGTCCTACGCACAGATCCTTGGGCAACGCTTCGCTGCTGAGGTACCGACGCAAATCAACTTTGCTTTCAATAGCTCGCAGTTGGACGCGTCTGCACAGCAAATCCTGTTGCGCCAGGCCGATTGGATCAAACAGTTCCCCGAAGCACGCTTCCGCGTTTACGGGCACACGGATGCAGTTGGATCAAGCGGATACAACCAGGCTTTGGGGCAACGTCGCGCCAATGCCGCAGTTGCTTTCCTGACCCAACAGGGTATCTCGCGCTCGCGTCTGGAGGCAGCTGTTTCGTTTGGCAAATCGCGCCCACTGGTCGATACGCCAAATCGGGACCGTCGAAACCGCCGAACCGTAACCGAAGTCTCGGGTTTCGTTGACAGCCGCAACCAGCTGCTCGATGGCAAGTATGCTGAAGTCATTTATCGCGAATACGTCGAAAGCGCGAAAACAAAGAGTGACATTCAGAAACAAGAAGACGTCAATAGCGGCGAATAACACAATAAAATGAAATTGGGCGGCATCGTCGCCCAATTTCAAACAATTGGTTCTTTTGCGCCTAAATCTCGCCCAACTTCCACGCGACATTGCGAACAATAGGGTGACCTGCGGTTTAGATTGACCGCACCAGGGCGACAGCGAACCAGAACCTTCCCTACAGTTCAGCCGGTTTGCTCAGCCCTCTCGACGAGGATTGATTTAAGATGAGCGCAACGCCGCACGATGATGACACCGCCATCCTGGCCTGCACAATCAGCCGGGATGTTCAGAATTTCGACCTTCTGATCGAAGACATGGAAGCCGCTCTGGGCGAACGCTGGGGCGATCTCGGTTTCGCCGAAGCCCTTGCTTTTTTCAGCCAACCCGAAGCCGAAGCGTTGGAGTTCGTAGCGCTGGCCATAGATGGTGATGACGAAGACAACCTCTCTTTGATGGGTGAGATCATTGCTCAGGCAAAAGAAAAAAAGATCAAGGTTGTTCTGATCGCGGAAGACGTTACTCCAGCCTCATTGCACCAGCTTTTGCGCAAAGGCGCGGACGAATTTGTCCCCTACCCGCTTCCAGAAAACGAATTGCAAGAGGCAATCGATCGGATGAACCAGCCCGATCCGGTTGTCGTTCAGCAATCGGCGGTCGCGTTGGCCGAAAACTCGGCCAAAGAAGGCGCTTTGTTCGTTGTCCATGGGCTTGCTGGTGGCGTCGGGGCGACGACACTGGCCGTGAACCTTGCCTGGGAACTGGCTAATGTGTCGCCCAAAGACGGCCCAAGTGTTTGCCTGATCGATCTGGATTTGCAATACGGCACCGTTTCAACCTATCTCGACCTGCCGCGCCATGAAGCTGTTTTTGAGATGCTCTCCGATACAGCGTCGATGGATGAAGAATCCTTTGCCCAAGCGTTGCAGACATTTGATGACAAACTGGAAGTCTTGACCGCACCGTCAGACATGGTTCCGCTGGACATCATTACGCCCGATGACATTCAAAAAGTTATCGATACAGCGCGCAGGCATTTCGACTATGTCATCGTGGATATGCCAAAAACGCTGGTTCACTGGTCCGAGACGGTGTTGCAGGCAGCACATGTTTACTTTGCTGTGATCGAACTGGACATGCGATCAGCCCAAAACGCGCTGCGCCTGAAACGTGCGCTGCAATCCGAAGAGCTTCCGTTCAACAAATTACGCTTTGCGTTGAACCGGGCACCCAAGTTCACGGATCTCAACGGGAAAAGCCGGGTCAAACGTATGGGTGAAAGCCTTGGAATTTCCATCGATTTGCACCTGCCCGATGGCGGCAAGCCGGTCATGAACAGCGGCGACCATGGTCTGC
The DNA here is from genome assembly GCF_013031565.1 of Ruegeria sp. HKCCD7255. NCBI lineage: Bacteria > Pseudomonadati > Pseudomonadota > Alphaproteobacteria > Rhodobacterales > Roseobacteraceae > Ruegeria > Ruegeria sp. HKCCD7255. The sequence goes on from NZ_WQAG01000004.1 coordinate 109,755, forward strand.
CCTTGGAAAGCTCAGCGGCCAAAAACCCGTTGCGCAAAGAAATCGCCAAACTGGCTCAATCGCTTCATAGCCTTGGTAACAACGACGCTGAAGCCGCTTAACACGAGGGAGAGTCGCCGTGTTTTCAAGATACAAGAAACCTTCCGACGCCCAACCGGTCCAGCAACCGCCTCAGGCGTCGGCTGCTGAGACAGCAGCGCCTCAAGCCACTGCAAACGCCGTCGTGCGCAAACCCGTTCAAAAGGTCAAAGGCGAAGTTGTCGGATCGGACAAAGAGCGCAAGCGCAAAGAGCGTTTGGGTGAAATCAAGCTAGAGCTGCACCGGGAACTGCTGGAAAACCTGAACCTGGCAGCCCTGGAAAACGCTGCAGAATCCGATCTGCGCACTGAAATCAGTGCAATTGCCAGCGAAGTTCTGGAATCGCGCAACATTATCCTGAACCGTGAAGACCGCACTCAGCTGAACAAAGAGCTGTATGACGAAGTCACCGGTCTTGGTCCACTTGAGACCTTGCTTCAGGATGAGACTGTCAACGATATTCTGGTGAACGGTCCACAGCAGATCTTTGTGGAACGTGCCGGTAAGCTTGAAATCAGTGACATCACCTTCAAAGACGAAAAACACCTGATGCGGATTATCGACAAGATCGTATCCGCCGTGGGTCGTCGTGTTGATGAGTCGAACCCTTATGTGGACGCCCGTCTTGCCGATGGCTCGCGTTTCAACGCCATGGTCCCGCCGATTGCGGTTGATGGCTCGCTGGTGTCCATTCGTAAGTTTAAGAAAGACAAGCTAGGGATCGACGATCTGGTCAATTTCGGCGCGTTTACCGAGGAAATGGCGGCATATCTGCAGGCCGCAGTATCGACCCGCCTGAACATCATCGTGTCGGGTGGTACCGGTTCGGGTAAAACGACCACGCTGAACGCCTTGTCCAGCTTCATCGACGACGCCGAGCGCATCCTGACCATTGAGGATACTGCGGAACTTCAGCTGCAACAGACCCATGTTGGTCGGATGGAAAGCCGCCCGCCCAACGTGGAAGGCAAAGGTGAGGTCAGCCCGCGCGATTGTCTGAAAAACGCCCTGCGTATGCGCCCTGACCGCATCATCGTGGGTGAGACGCGTGGCGCCGAGGTGATCGACATGTTGCAGGCCATGAACACCGGCCACGACGGTTCCATGACCACGATCCACGCCAACTCGGCCCGTGACGGCATCTCGCGTCTTGAAAACATGATCGCGATGGCCGGGATCGAAATGCCGATCAAGGCGGTCCGCAGCCAGATCTCAAGCGCTGTGAACCTGATCGTTCAGGCCAGCCGCTTGCAGGACGGCTCGCGCCGGATGACTTCCATCACCGAGATTACCGGGATGGAAGGCGACGTAATCTCGATGCAGGAAATCTTTAAATTTCAACGCGTTGGCCTGACCCCCGACAATAAGATCATCGGTCATTTCACAGCCACCGGCGTGCGCAGCAACTTCTCTGAGCGCTTCCGCTTGTGGGGCTTTGACCTGCCCGCTTCGATCTATGACCCCACCACGATGTAGGAGACATCAGATATGCAATTGCCGTTTGAGGCGCTCATCTACGTCGCCATTTTTGTTGGGGTGCTGGCCCTGGTTGAAGGTCTTTATCTTGTTACCTTCGGCAAATCCATCAGTCTGAACAGCAAGGTCAATCGCCGCCTCGATATGATCGACAAAGGCGTCGGGCGCGAACAGGTTCTTGAGCAGCTGCGCAAAGAAATGCAGCAGCATATGAAGACCCAGTCGATCCCGCTGTATTCGCTTCTTGCGGACAAGGCACAAAAAGCAGCGATCGCTTTCTCACCAAGACAGTTGGTTGTCATTATGGCAGCGTTGTCCGGCTTGGTTTTTGTCGCACTCAGCGTGGCCACCGCAACGGACATTCTGCTGCGCTCGGCGCTTTCGGTCGCGATTGGTGTTGGCGCTGTTTATGCGTGGGTTAACCAAAAAGCTAAAAAGCGCATGGCACTCATCGAAGAACAGTTGCCTGACGCTGTCGAGCTTATGGTTCGATCATTGCGTGTCGGTAACCCGTTCGTTTCGTCCATTCAGATCGTCGCGAATGAGGTCGATGGTCCGCTGGCGACCGAGTTTGGCATCATCTCCGATGAAGTCGCCTATGGTCGCGATGTGGGTGAGGCGCTGAAAGAAATGGCGGCCCGTTTGGATATGCAGGATCTTCGCTTCCTCGCCGTTGCGGTTGGGATCCAGCAACAATCTGGTGGTAACCTTGCCGAAATTCTGGCTGGTCTGGCCCAAGTGATCCGGGCACGGTTTCGTCTGTTCCGCCGCGTGAAAGCAATCACCGCAGAAGCGCAATGGTCGGGCAAGTTTCTATCGGGTTTCCCGGTGGCGTGTCTGATCTTTATCATGGTGAATGATCCGACCTATTACGACGATGTTTTGGATCACCCGTATTTCATCCCCGCGTGTTTCTTCGTTGGCATCATGCTGACGCTGAACCTGATCGTCATGCGCATTCTGACAAACATCAAGGTCTGAGGTTGGGTCATGGAATTCCTGAGTAGTATCAACACCTTCCTTACCGAAAACCTCGGCGAGCTTGCCCCCCTGATCATCGTCGGAGCGCTTGGGCTTATCATGGTCCTGGTGGCGGTTCCGCTGATGCTGAACCAACCCGAAGATCCGTTGAAAAAGCTGCAGCGTTCAACCGCGGCGCCGAAGAAAAGCAAAAAAGCTCAGAAAGAGCGACTGCGTCAGGCTGGGCAGAACGAACAGCTTGAAAAATTTGCGACTTTCCTGGAGCCAAAAGATCAGGAAGAGTATTCTGCCGTTCAGCTGAAGCTGCGCCAGGCGGGGTATCAGTCAAAGGACGCGGTTCGGTTTTATCACTTTTCCCAGTTTGCGTTGGGGATCGTCGGCATCTTGGTCGGGATTTCCCTGGTAACGGTTTTTGCAAACGGCCAGGAGTTCGATTCAACTCAGCTGCTATTGCGGGTCCTTGGCCCCGGTCTGGCCGGGTATTTTATTCCGAAATACTGGGTGACGCGACGCGTTGCGGAACGAGAAGAGGCGATCATCGCCGGCTTCCCCGATACGTTGGACCTGATGCTGGTCTGCGTCGAAGCCGGCCAGTCATTGGACCAGGCGATCGTGCGCGTAGCCGCCGAGATGAAGGAATCCTACCCCGACATCGCGCTTGAATTCGAAGTCGTCGCCTATGAGATGAAAGCCGGTAAAGAAAAAGACACGGTGCTGCGTGATTTTGCAACGCGGTGTGGTGTGCAGGATGTCAGCGCGTTTGTGACCGTGATGATCCAATCGGCAACATTCGGTACGTCCATCGCCGAAGCTTTGCGAGTTTACGCCGGCGAGATGCGTGACAAACGCGTGATGCGGGCCGAAGAGGCCGCGAATAAGTTGCCAACCAAAATGACACTTGCCACAATGATGCTGACAGTTCCTCCGCTGCTTGTCATTCTTGTGGGGCCTTCGGCAAAAGGCATCATGGAGTTCGGCAGAGGCGGTGGAGTCTCCACCGGAGTCTGATACAGGCATGAATTCATTCTCAAGCGCCGCAACAAGGCGCGCGCGTAAAACGTTCCTAGCCACCATGGTCCTTGCCATGGTGGCTTCGTGCACTGAGCCCATCAATACGCCCGATCCGTTTGCGCCAGGCATCGATACAAGTGCCGAAGGTGAAGACGAATTCACCGTTGGTAATCGCCTGATGGCGGCGGGCGAATATGAACTTGCGCTCAAGTCTTTCTCACGCGTCGCGCTTGACGAAGGCCTCAGCGCACGGGTCCTGACATCGCTTGGCACAGCCAATGTAGGGTTGCGGCGCCTGGGTCAGGCTGAACCTCTGCTCAGACAAGCGGTCGAGAAAGAACCCGACTGGCCCGTGGGCTGGAACAACCTGGGTGTTCTTTTGGTCGAAAAGGGTGAATATCCCGAAGCAGCGCAAGTCTTTCAACGGGCCTATGCGCTGGACAATGGCGAAAGTGACGCAATCCGTGACAATCTGCGCTTAGCACTCGCAAAAATGGAAAATCCTGTTAATAATACGCCGCAAGAACAAGAATTTGAGCTGGAACAGCGCGGGGACGGAGAATTCCTGCTGCGGAAAGTCCAGTAACAGAGGCAAAGAGCAGTAAAGGACGCAAAAATGCGCCATACATTTGTGATTCCGACCATTGTTATGTGCGGCTTTGTTCTGGCTGCGTGCGAAAAAGAGACCGAAGAAGAAAAGGTCGAACGCACGTTTCAGGAAGTGAACGTTATTGACGAGACGAACCTCAATGAAGTTCTCTTGACGGCCGCCGACCCGAACGAAGCGGTGACCTATTTTATGGGTGCCGCAGCCAAGAATCCGGACCGTATCGATTTGCAACGCGGGCTGGCGATCAGCCTGACACGTGCGAAACGCACAACCGAAGCGTCAGCCGCCTGGAAACGGGTTACGACAATGAACGGCGTCACAAATTCCGATCGTGTGGAATATGCCGACGCGCTGGTACGAAATGGTGATTGGAATGGAGCGAAAGCGGTGCTTGACGCCATTCCACCGACCTATGAGACCTTCAAACGCTACAGGCTTGAAGCGGTCGTCGCAGATTCTCGAAAAGATTGGAAGCGCGCGGATCAGTTCTATGAAACAGCTGTTGGTCTGACCACACGACCGGCAGGCGTTATGAACAATTGGGGTTATTCCAAGCTGACACGCGGCGATTTTGTTGATGCCGAACGTCTGTTCACGCAGGCTATCCAGCAGGACAAGAATCTGTTTACCGCAAAGAACAATCTGGTTCTGGCGCGAAGCGCTCAGGGGAATTACAGCCTGCCTGTCATCCCGATGTCGCAAACAGAACGCGCGCTTTTGCTGAACACGATGGGCATTTCCGCGGTGAAACGGGGGGACGTCAACATCGCCAAGAACTTGTTCCGCGAAGCCATCGCCACCCACCCGCAGCATTTTGATGAGGCCGTCCGCTCTTTGCGCGCGCTTGAGGAAGCCTGATCCATGGTCATACCGGCCGCAGTCGCGGCGTGGTTTCTACCCTTCGTGGCGCCGATCTGCTTTTACGTTGCATTCACCGATATGCGGGAAATGCGCATCAAGAACCATGCCGTCACGGCGCTGCTGATTGTTTTTGTCACTGTCGGTCTGTTCCTGCTGCCCCCTTGGTCGGGAGAATGGGTACAAGGCAGTTTCGGGCTAACTCTGCCGGTATATGTCTGGCAATTGTCGCATTTTCTTGTGGTCCTGCTGGCTGGCATTGTCCTGAACGCTGCTGGCGCAATGGGCGCCGGAGACGCAAAGTTCTGCGCCGCGGCAGCCCCGTTTATCTGGACCGGGGATCTGTTCCTGGTGATCATGATCCTGGCGGCAACCACCTTGGGATCGGTCACAGCGCATAGGTTGGTCAAGCACACGCCTCTGCGCCAATTCGCCCCCGACTGGAAAAGCTGGGAGATGGGTAAAAAGTTTCCCATGGGCCTGACACTGGCCGGAACCCTTTGTATCTACTTGATTTTCGGCGCGCTTCGCGGGTCGTAAACAATCATCACCACGCCTTGCCAGCGCCTTGGTCCTGCCACAAAGCCCCGCCAAATTTTAACGCGTAAGCCTGCACAGGTTATTGACGTTATTTTTGGATAGACGGGCGACGCTCATGAATATGCAGACCACTTCCGTAATGGCCCCCCCTGCCCCTAAGGGCCTGGGAGAGATGAGACTTCCTCTGGTTATGATGCGGGACATTCTGCTGAAAACCATCTTTCGCAAGAATGTGGATACGGTTTCGGAAATTGCCACCGCGATATGTCTGCCGGGCGCTGTCACGCAAGAACTGATCGACATGGCCCGCGACCAAAAGCTGCTGGAAGCGACCGGAACACTCAACGCCAACTCGGGAAACGAGATGGGGTATCAGCTGACCGATGCGGGCAAGGCCCGGGCGCTGGACGCGCTCAGCCAGTCAGAATACTTCGGTGCAATGCCGGTGCCGCTGGATGTCTACCGCGAGCAGGTCAAACGCCAGTCGATCCGCAACATTCAGGTGACCCGAGATCAGCTGACGGGTGCGATGGGCCATCTGGTTCTGCCCGACGATCTGCTGGATCAGTTGGGCCCCGCCGTCAGCGCCGGTCGCTCGGTTCTTATGTATGGCCCTCCGGGCAATGGTAAGTCCTCAATCTCGAACGGTATTCGCGATGCGTTGGGCGACAACGTTTATGTGCCCTGGGCTATTGAATATGCCGGTCAGGTGATCACCGTTTATGACCCGATTGTACACACCGCCATCGAACAAGAGCCCGATGACCCCAACAGCCTGCGTCGCCGCAAACGGTTCGACTCACGCTATGTTCAGTGCGAACGCCCAACCGTTGTGACCGGTGGTGAATTGTCGCTCAGCATGCTGGATCTGGTCTATAACCCCACCGCCCGGACCTATCAGGCGCCGCTGCAGCTAAAATCAACCGGCGGCATCTTCATCGTGGACGACCTTGGTCGTCAGGCAGAGCCGCCGCAGGCGCTGATCAACCGCTGGATTGTTCCGCTCGAAGAAAGCAAGGATATCCTTGGCCTGCAATCGGGTGAAAAATTCGAAGTGCCCTTTGACACGCTGGTCATCTTCTCGACCAACTTCCACCCGAACGAAATCTTTGACCAAGCGGCCCTGCGCCGGATCTTCTTCAAGATCAAAATCGACGGCCCGAACCAGGAGAACTTCCTGAAAATCTTTGCGATGGTTGCGCGTAAACGCGGTATTCCGTTGGATGAGGCCGCATTGGTGCATTTGTTGAAGGTCAAGTACCCGACCATCAACAACATCTACGCGAACTATCAGCCGATCTTCCTGATCGACCAGATGATTTCGATCTGCGAGTTCGAGGGCATCCCCTATCAGATGAGCCCCGATCTGATTGATCGTGCCTGGGCCAACATGTTCGTCAAGGACGAGAAAATCGTCAAATAAGCCCATGCCCTTCCGGGCAGACACCGGATAATCTGCGTTCATGACGCAGATTCCATCGCGGATCACGGATTGGTTCAGCCAAAAAGGCTGGTCCATCCATCCGCATCAACAAGATATGTTCGACCGGGCTCAAGACCCCGCCTGTTTGCTGATTGCCCCCACGGGCGGCGGCAAGACCATGGCCGGATTTATGCCCTCGTTGGCCGAACTGGGCGAAGGCGGGCATGACGGGCTGCACACCATCTATGTCTCACCGCTGAAAGCGCTGGCAGCGGATATCAAGCGGAACCTCCGCACGCCCGTCGACGAGATTGGGTTGCCCATTCGGATCGAGGACCGTACAGGCGATACCTCAGCCACCCGCAAGAAACGCCAACGCGCGGACCCTCCGCATATCCTGCTGACTACGCCGGAAAGCCTGGCGCTGCTGACCTCATACGAGGACGCGGCCCGGATGTTTTCCGGCACGCGTCGCATTATTGTGGATGAGATCCACGCGCTGGCCGAGAGCAAACGGGGCGATCAGCTGATGCTGGCACTGGCGCGGTTGCAAACGCTGTGCCCCGAACTGCGGCGTGTTGGCCTGTCGGCCACAGTCGAAGATCCCGACGCCATCGCCCGCTTTCTGGCCCGTCATCCCGATCCCTGCCACATCGTGCAAGCAGATCCCGGGCCCGACCCCGATATCGCGATGCTGCAAACGGAAGAGATGCCGCCCTGGTCAGGTGGTGGTGCGGCCTATGCGATACCGGCGGTGTTGGAGCAGATCAAAAAACACAAAACCACTTTGATCTTTCACAACACCCGCGCGCAGGCCGAGATCTTTTTTCACAACCTGTGGCTGGCCAATGATGACGCTCTGCCAATTGGCATCCATCACGGCAGCTTGGAACGGCAACAGCGCGAAAAGGTCGAAGCCGCCATGGTGCGCGGTGATCTGCGGGCCATCGTCTGCACCGGCAGTCTGGATCTGGGGATCGACTGGGGGGACGTAGATCTGGTGATCCAGATCGGCGCGCCCAAGAACGTCAAACGTCTGGTCCAACGGATCGGACGAGCCAACCACCGCTATAACGCGCCGTCCAAGGCGCTTTTGGTGCCGGCAAACCGGTTCGAAGTGGTGGAATGCGTGGCTGCGCTTGAGGCCGTGAAAGCCCATGATCTGGACGGCGACCCCCGCGCTGCGGGCCCTCGGGATGTCCTTTGCCAACATATCCTGATCGCAGCGGCCTCGGGGCCGTTTGATGCGAATACGTTGTACGCCGAGCTTACTTCGGCCGGTCCCTATGCTGCGCTCAGCCGCGACAGTTTTGACGCCTGTCTGGAATTCTGCGCCACCGGCGGCTACGCCCTGCGCGCCTACGACCGCTGGCAACGGTTACAGCACCGCCCCGATGGGTTGTGGCAGTTGCGTGACCCCCGCGCAGCTCAGCGCATTCGGATGAACCTGGGCACCATTCAGGACACCGACACGCTAAAGGTGCGTTTGAGGCGGAACCGGGGAGGCAAACCTCTGGGTGAGGTGGAAGAAGCCTTTGCCGCCTCTCTCACGCCCGGCGACACCTTCCTGATCGGGGGTAAGATCGTGCGTTATGAAGGGCTGCGCGAGATGGTGGTCGAGGTGAGCCGCAGGGCCGACCGCAAACCCAAGATCGCCACCTTCTCGGGCACGAAATTCGCCACCTCGACCCAGCTGAGTGACCGTATCCTGCGCATGTTTGCCCAACCCGACTGGCCGCAATTGCCGAAACACACGGCAGAGTGGTTGGCCCTGCAACGTCAGATGTCACGCCTGCCTCAGCGTGAGCGGTTGCTGATCGAAAGCTTTCCCAATGACGGGCGCGAGCATCTGTGTGTCTACGGCTTTGCCGGGCGCAACGCGCAGCAGACGCTGGGCCTGCTTCTGACCAAAAGGATGGAGGAAACCGGCCTTGCGCCGCTGGGCTTTGTGGCGACAGATTATGCGACATTGATCTGGGGGCTTGAGGCCGTGACCGACCCCCGGCCCTTGTTCAACATCGACGCTTTGCGCGAGGGGTTGGACACCTGGCTGGCCGGAAACGCGGTGATGAAGCGCACCTTCCGCGCCTCGGCCACCATAGCGGGGCTGATCGAACGCAAGACCGCCGGGCAGAACAAGTCGGGACGTCAGGCGACGTTTTCGTCTGATATCCTCTACGACACGCTTCTGAAATACGACCCCGACCACCTGCTGATGCAAATCACCCGCGAAGAAGCCATGCGCGGGCTCGTCGATTTCGGACGGATCGAGGCCATGATCTCGCGTATCGGGGACCGCATTGATCTGCTGCGGCTGGATCGCGTGTCACCACTGGCTGCGCCTTTGTTCCTTGAGGTGGGCAAAGTTCCTGTCAAAGGTGCAGCAGAAGAACGATTGCTGGCGGAAGAAAGCGCGCGTCTATTGCAGGCTGCAGGATTGGCCGCGCAATGATTCCGCTTGCAACTGGCGCCTCAAGCAGCAAAGAACGTTTCATGAACTTTGTTGACTTCACCTTCTGCGGACAAGCGCTTCGGGCGCTGGGGTCTGGGGCGCTATGGTGGCCTGAGCAGCGCCTGCTATGTGTCTCTGATCTGCATCTGGGCAAGTCTGAGCGCATCGTCAGACGGGGTGGCGTGGCCCTTCCGCCTTATGACAGTCGCGAAACGCTGACGCGTCTGGCAGCCGATCTGGAACATAGCCAGGCCGAGACGGTGATTTGTCTGGGCGACAGTTTCGATGACCTCGATGCCTCGCGCGCCTTGCCTGCGCAAGACAGATTGCAGATCACAGCAATGCAGGCCGGGCGGCGTTGGATCTGGATCGAAGGCAATCATGATCCTGGCCCTGTTGAACTGGGCGGAACTCATCTTTCCGAATGGGTTCTCGGGTCATTGGTGTTTCGCCATATCGCGACTGCGGATGGTATGGGAGAGATTTCGGGCCACTACCACCCCAAAGCCAGCCTTGCAGCCAAGGGTCGAACGATTTCGCGCCCGGCATTTCTTGTCAACGGGCAGCGCTTGATCCTTCCGGCTTATGGCACTTATACCGGCGGGCTGAGATGTACCGACGCCGTTCTGGCCAAGCTGATGACCGGTGAAGCGCAAGCGATCCTGACCGGAAACAATCCTGTCAAGATACCCATGCCACGGTAACGCGCAGGCTAGATCAGCCCTGCCTGTTCCAGGCCCGGGCGGTATTTTCGACTGATCGGAACAAGGTCACCATTGCTAAGGCGCAGAAACGTTTTGCCACCCTGTTTTTCGGTTCCTTCAATCGCAGAATCCACCACCCAGTGCGAACGATGTGCACAATGGCCCTCAACCGGCTCCATTTCAGCGATGGCATCCGTGAACCGGGATCTGATCGTGAACACTCCCTCCGAGGTTACGACATCGACGCAATGGTCCCGTACCGCCAATCGAAAAACCTGGCCCGAAAACGTCTCTGGCAGGCGGCTATACAGACGAGGCACGGGTTGCTGTTGCGTCTCCTCCTCAGTCACACGATCTCCCTGCCGGACAAGAAGCAGCCCGGTGGCAAAGATCGCGCCATAAGGGAGCACTGACGCTAAGTTCGGAGCGGTCAACCCGCTGCAGGTGAAGATCAGCCACCCCAACAGCCACAGAGACGGTGCAAACAGGGCAAGAATCACGACGGCATAAATCACGTCCCGCGTAAAAACCGCAGCATCGCTCAACCGTTCCTGCAGCATTTTTCGAGCTGCCCATGTCACTGTGAGTGCCAGAGCCAGAACTCCGGTCCAAAAGAGCAGCCGCAGAGAAAACGACAGCTGCATGTCTCCAAACGGCTTAAATGAGTAGGCTAATAGAGGGATAAACACCAAACCTGCCAACACTCTCTGAAGGCTGAGGTGAGCGTTCAACCCGCTCAATCTCGAAGACGCGACACTTAACATTTATCCTCCGAGTGCCGGGCCAAACAGGCGCCAGCGATTGGAACGTAACCATTTGGAATAGAACGTTTATCACGGCTTTCGGACAACGCAAAGCGTTAGGAAGAGAGTTAAAGCATTTGTTAGGCATCTTGACAGGCCGCAAGTTTTATATCGTCGCGGCCTGTCATCTTTAGGAAACGTATCTCTGACTTAGGCGGTCAGACCCTCGGGTTCGGGCAGGCCGTTAGCGCGGCAACAGGCCGTCAGTGTGTTCGCCAGCAGGCAGGCGATGGTCATGGGTCCGACACCGCCGGGTACAGGTGTAATGGCTCCCGCGCGCTCGGCAGCGCCGGCATAATCCACATCCCCAACCAGCTTGTTCTTGCCATCGCGCTCGATCCGGTTGATGCCCACATCAATCACGGTTGCGCCTTCCTTGATCCAGTCGCCCGGCACCATTTCAGGGCGTCCCACTGCGGCCACAACGATATCCGCGCGGCGCACAACATCAGGCAGGTCTTTGGTCCGAGAATGGGCGATTGTTACTGTGCAACTGTCACCCAACAGCAGCTGCGCCATTGGCTTACCCACGATATTGGACCGGCCAATCACAACCGCGTCCATGCCCGACAACGAGCCATGGTGTTCGCGCAGCATCATCAAGCACCCCAGTGGCGTGCAAGGTACCATCGACTTCTGCCCAGTGCCCAGCAGGCCCACATTCGAAATGTGGAACCCGTCGACATCCTTGACAGGATCAATCGAGTTGATCACCAAATCTTCGTTCAGATGCTTGGGCAGAGGCAATTGCACAAGAATGCCGTGAACCGCAGGGTCGCTGTTTAGCTTGTCGATTAAGGCCAGCAGATCCTCTTCCGAGGTGTCGGCCTCCAGCTTGTGCTCATACGAGTTCATGCCAACCTCGACCGTCTGTTTGCCCTTGGAGCGGACATAGACCTGGCTGGCCGGATCCTCACCCACCAGAACAACCGCAAGGCCAGGGGTGATGCCGTTTTCTTCTTTCAGCTTTGCAACCTGGTCGGCCACTTGCGCGCGCACTTTGGCGGCAAAGGCCTTTCCATCAATAACCTGAGCTACCATTTTGTCGTCCCTTCTTTCAGAAAACGGATCGGGCGCAGCAGCGCCCGGTCTGTCAATCAGTGCCAATCACACGTTCTTCGCGTGCGATAGACCAGTCAATCAGGATGCGCCACAACCGCTCGGCCAGATCAGGGTCCAATCCCCGACGGTCCGACGCAGCACGCACACGTTGCACCACTTCTTCGACGCGGTCCGGAATTCGGGCTGGCAGGCCCTCGCCCGGTTTCAATTCAGCGGCACGGTCGATATATCCAGCGCGCGTTTTCAGCATTTCGATCAGGTGTCTATCCAGACTGTCGATCTGCGCCCGCAATTCACCCATGGTTTTGCAATCCTGCGGCGACGTCAGTGTGGGCATTGGTGTCTCCTCGTGGCCCAGGGCTGTTTCCGGACCACGAGATGTCTTATTCGGGGGCTTAGAACAAGCCCTCAATCTGACCTTCATCATTCAGACAGATCGCTTCAGCGGCTGGCTTACGAGGCAGACCCGGCATTGTCATGATCTCACCGCAGACAACCACGATAAAGCCGGCACCTGCAGACAGACGAACCTCGCGCACCGGCACCGAGTGTCCCGTAGGCGCACCGCGCAGTGTCGGATCGGTCGAAAACGAATATTGGGTTTTTGCCATACAGACAGGCAGGTTGCCGTATCCGGCAGCTTCCCATTCGCGCAATTGGTTGCGGATTTTATTGTCGGCCAGAACTTCGTCTGCGCGATAGATACGCTTGGCAATGGTTTCGATCTTTTCAAAGAGCGGCATGTCGTCAGGGTAAATCGGCGCGAAATTCGCTGTCCCACCCTCAACGATCTCCACGACTTTTTCCGCCAAAGGCGCTGACCCTTCCGAGCCCAACTCCCAGTGGCGCGACAGAACCGCCTCGACCCCGTGATCAGCACAGTATTTCTTGACCGCTTCAACCTCGTCATCGGTATCAGTGACAAAGTGGTTGATCGCGACAACAACTGGCACGCCAAAAGACTTCACGTTTTCGATGTGGCGACCCAGGTTGGCGCAGCCATTGACCACCGCGTCCACGTTCTCGGCCCCAAGATCAGCCTTTGCGACACCGCCATTCATCTTCATCGCGCGCACCGTGGCCACCAGAACCACCGCAGACGGCGCGATACCGGCTTTGCGACACTTGATGTTCATGAACTTCTCGGCGCCCAGATCAGCACCAAAGCCAGCTTCGGTCACGACATAGTCGGCCACTTTCAGCGCGGTCTTGGTCGCGATCACCGAGTTGCAGCCATGGGCGATATTGGCGAACGGTCCGCCGTGGACAAAGGCCGGGTTGTTTTCCAGCGTCTGCACCAGGTTCGGCTGCATCGCGTCTTTCAGCAGCACGGTCATTGCGCCTTCGGCCTTGATGTCGCGGCAATAGACTGGCGACTTGTCACGGCGATATGCCACGATGATGTCGCCCAGACGTTTTTCCAAGTCCTGCAGATCGTTTGCGAGGCAAAGGATCGCCATAACCTCAGAGGCCACGGTGATGTCGAACCCGGTCTCGCGCGGGAAACCGTTCGAAACACCACCCAGCGACGCGGTGATCTGACGCAAGGCACGGTCGTTCATGTCAACCACGCGGCGCCAGGCGACGCGACGGATGTCGATCTCGGCTTCGTTGCCCCAATAGATGTGGTTGTCAATCATCGCCGAGAGCAGCGAGTGGGCTGAGGTAATGGCGTGGAAGTCACCGGTGAAGTGCAGGTTCATCTCCTCCATCGGAACAACCTGCGCATATCCGCCACCAGCAGCGCCCCCTTTCATACCAAAGTTGGGGCCAAGCGACGCTTCGCGAATACAGATCATCGCGTTTTTGCCGATGCGATTCAAACCATCGCCCAGACCAACGGTGGTGGTGGTTTTCCCTTCGCCCGCGGGGGTCGGGTTGATCGCCGTTACCAGAATAAGCTTGCCGTCTGCGCGGTCCTGCACCGAGTTGATAAAGTTCTGGCTGACCTTTGCCTTGTCATGGCCGTATGGCAGCAGATCAGCAGAGTCGATGCCAATCTTGGCTCCGATGTCCTGAATCGGCTTCTTGTTCGCTTCGCGGGCGATTTCGATGTCGGATTTATAGCTCATTGGGCAGCGTCCCTGATTGAATGCCGTGCAAAACCGACGAAACACGTCGGCATTGCGCAACATATACTGATGCGCACACCGCTAATGGTAATGGATTCCGACATATTCATGCCGTGAAACGGCGTTGCCGGTGCCTGCGCGACGCAAATCGGAAACCAACTGTCCCTTAAGGCTGCCAAAGTGGCTGATCCGGCACAAACAGCCGCATCCTGTCGCCAAGCTTCAGAACTCCGGGCCGCTCGACCCATGCCGTTACACCCCGTCGACCTTGAGCGGCAGGTTTGAAGCCCGCGCCAAATCCGGTGTGATCCGCCTCGATCTCGCGCCCAGGCAAGACACAAGGCGCATTCTCCATATCAACGGTGATCGTTGCGCCCGCGTCTGTTTGCAGACGCGAGGACGGAGAGATATGCGAAAAATCCGGGATCCCTTCCAGAACGATCGACGCCCCCAGATAGGACGGATCAAGCCGATCCATCTTCATCTCCGCCGCAATAGCATTCAGCTCTTCAACCGACAGGACCGACAATTGGCGCACATTGCGGATTTCGGTTCCTTGAGGATAGAGGTTCTTGACCCGAACACAGGACGCGCGATTGAGCCCTTCGTGCCGCTCGCCCTGAACACCGTCAAACCGCAGGTCCAGCTTGTCCACCGAGGCTGCGCGCAGGGATTGGCCTGCTGGAACATGGCCCAACCAAACCACTTCGCCTGCATATTCGGTTTCTTTCAAAAACGGCATCGCTTGGTCCCTTCTGCGCATTTCATGCCATGCATAAAGCGCAGGAACATGCTGAGGGAAAGCAAAAACCCGGGCGTTGGCCCGGGTTTTGATTTTTACGCCGAAGGTTCCGGCTCCATCCCGCCGTCCGGCGGCGACTTCTTGACCTTGGTCTTCGGAATGGCGGTTACGCTGGGGGCGCTGCCCTCATCCGGCTTGTCGCCCTCGTCGTCACTTTCGGTGGGCGGCTCACCGTTCATGACGCGCTTGATCTCGTCGCCCGTCAGGGTTTCGTATTCCAGCAACCCTTGTGCCAGACGCTCCCATTCCTCGTTCTTTTCTGTCAGGATCTTATACGCCCGCTCATAGCCCTGCTGGATCAGGCGCTTCACCTCTTCCTCGATCAGCTCTTTGGTATGAGCCGAGACTGAGAAACCGGCAGTGTTGCCCTGATAACCTTCATGCGCTTCGGCATAGTCAATGTTGCCAACCTTGTCAGACATGCCCCAGCGCATCACCATCGCGCGCGACAGTTGGCTCGCCTGCATAATGTCACCGGCCGGGCCGTTCGACACATGATCTTCACCGTATTTGATGACCTCAGCGGCCTTGCCCGCCATGGTCATGGCCAGCTTTTGCTCGCATTCATCGCGGTGGTAGTTCAGACGGTCCATCTCGGGCAACGACACAACCATACCCAGCGCACCACCACGCGGAATGATCGTCGCCTTATAGACCGGATCACAAAGCGGCAGTTCCAAACCGACGACAGCGTGACCCGCCTCGTGATAGGCGGTTTTTTCCTTCTGATCCTGGGTCAGCACCATGCTGCGGCGCTCGGCTCCCATCATCACCTTGTCCTTGGCGTTCTCGAAATCTTCCATGGTGACAAAGCGACGGCCTACACGGGCAGCCATCAGCGCAGCCTCGTTCACCAGGTTCGCCAGATCAGCACCAGAGAAGCCCGGGGTCCCTCGCGCTATGATGCGCAGATCGACATCGGGGCCCAATGGGGTCTTGCGGGCGTGCACGCCCAGGATTTTCTCGCGGCCTTTGATGTCAGGGTTGCCGACGGTCACGTTGCGGTCAAACCGGCCCGGACGCAGCAGCGCGGGGTCCAGAACATCCTTGCGGTTGGTGGCCGCCAGAATGATCACACCTTCATTGGCCTCGAACCCGTCCATCTCGACCAGCAACTGGTTGAGGGTCTGTTCGCGCTCATCATTGCCGCCGCCGTAACCTGCGCCACGATGGCGGCCCACAGCGTCGATCTCGTCGATGAACACGATGCACGGCGCGTTTTTCTTGGCCTGTTCGAACATGTCGCGCACGCGGGATGCGCCGACACCCACGAACATCTCAACAAAGTCCGAACCGGAAATGGTGAAGAAAGGTACACCCGCTTCACCCGCAATCGCACGAGCCAACAGGGTTTTACCAGTACCCGGAGGGCCCACCAACAGCGCGCCTTTGGGGATCTTACCACCCAAACGGCTGAATTTCTGCGGGTTGCGCAGGAATTCCACGATCTCTTCCAGTTCTTCCTTGGCCTCGTCGATGCCCGCGACGTCGTCAAAGGTCACGCGGCCATGCTTTTCGGTCAGCATCTTGGCCTTGGACTTGCCAAAGCCCATCGCGCCGCCTTTGCCACCGCCCTGCATCCGGTTCATGAAATAGACCCAGACACCGATCAGCAGCAGGAAGGGAAGCAGTGTGATCAGGAACGACTGAAAGCCCGACTGCTGTTGTTTTTCGGCGCGAACCGGAATGTTCTTGTCGATCAGCAGTTTGGTAACTTCGGCGTCACCAGGCATGATGGTGACAAAATCGCGGTTCTCGCTTGTACGGTACCGGATCTGCTCACCATCCAGCGTCACGTTGGTCACATCACCGGAATTCACGGCGCTGACGAACTCTGAATAGGTTCTTTCATTATTCTGGAGCGTTCCACCTGATCCGCTGAACAAATTGAACAGTGCAAGGATCAACAGGAACAGAACGACCCAGAAGGCGATATTACGAGCGTTGCCCAAGGAAAATCTCCCCAAAGGTTTCGACAGGCGGGGACCTGCCGGAGTTGCTCTTTAAAATAGAGAGGATTGTGGCAGGTTCAATGCGATAAAATCGAACAGTAGAACTTGGACTGCTCTGGCGTCAAATCGGCACGCCAGCCATTGCCGAAACCGGCCATCGGGGCGGACAGAACCGTATCGCCCTGCCACAAGGCTGGGGAAGCCAGAATGGCGGCCCGTGGCTTGCCCATGGCCCGCCAGTCCTTAACCTGAGAGATACCGTCTTCGCCCAACACGCGGATTTCTGCCGTTTTCGCTGACGGCCCGCTTAGAACCCAGCGCTGATCCCATAGGTCGAGTGGGTCGCACACCTCATGAGAGACCGCGTTTAATTCCCTGCAAATCCACAACTTTTCCTTGGCCGGTACCAGCATGCAGCCACCAATGGTCATGTTTTGACGCTCCACGACAGCACGCATTGCTTGATCTACAGCGCTGTGTCTCGGGGCATACGCCCCCCCGGCGATCCACAAAATGGCTGCCGTCAGGATTCGGCGGCGAATTTCGATGGGCAGCAACACAAATCCCGCAACATCGATACAGATGTCGCCGTCCGAGACCTTTGTGACCCGGCGCGCAGCTTCTTGCGCATAGAGCGCCAAGGCCTCACGCGCTTGTGCCATATTGTCAGCAACACGAGACAATGCTTGCGCAGTCAACCCGATCTGTTCCAATTGCGCCATCGCGTTGCGGGTCTTGATCCGGTCAAAGCGGTCATCCTGATTCGAAGGGTCATCGATCCAGGCCACCCCCGCCTCGGCCAGATAGGCCCTGAGTTCTGACCGGGTCACAGACAAGAGCGGTCGCAACAAATCAATACAGTCTTCGCGTCGGATCGCCGCCATGGCCGAAAGGCCCGAGACCCCTGCGGCGCGGCCAAGTCGCATCAGCACGGTTTCGGCCTGATCATCCGCCGTATGACCCAGCGCGATGGCAGGCAGGTCATGATCCCGCGCCCAGCGGGTCAGTAGTTGATACCGCGCGCGGCGGGCCTGGTCTTGCAGGTTGCCGGTACCGTCCCAGCCCTCCCATTTCAGGATGTGATGCGGAATACCCAATGCGCTGGCCTGCGCGGCAACACTGGAGGCCTCGGCGGCAGATTCGCTGCGCAACCCGTGATCGACCGTCGCCGCATAAAGCGCGATACCCTCTTGCTGGGTAATGTCCGCCAGCAAATGCATGAGCGCCGTTGAATCGCTGCCGCCAGAGGCTGCCACACCCAAGCGGCGTGGCAAGGGATCGGGCAGATGCGCCCGCAATATGGACTGAAGGGTCACATGTTCAACGCTCAAGAACAGCCCAACGCGGCCATTTCCTGAGCCGCAGATCCAGATGGGATGGATCCGGGAAAGCGGACACCAACCTCGCCCAAGGTGATACAGGCCTGATCGGTTTGGCCGAGACGCCCCAGCGCTGCCCCTAGTTCAAACAGAGCTTCGGGCGCCAAAGGCCCCTCGCTGTCGCCGGTAAAGCTCGCCAGAAAGGCGCGCGCGGCTTCGCGCGTGTCGCCAAGGCTTTTCAGCGCCTGCCCCCGCCGCAAATTGGCCTGCGGGGCCAGTGGGCTGCCGGGATATGACAGATCAAACTGTGAGAACAGAGAGGCCGCAGTCTGAAAGTCACCATCTGCCAGTGCCTGAGACGCAGTGTCGAAATCGGCTTGCTCACCTATGGCCAACTCGCCCTGATCCGAGATCACTGGTTGCGCAGGTGATGGTGATGGCGCGACAGCAACCTGATCTGCCGGCACATCGCCACCCAAAGTCGATGTCTCACCCAATGTGCTCAGATCACCGCCTTCCAGCTCGACCAGTCGGAACTCAAGATCACCAATCCGGTTGGTGCCGTCCGTAACGATATTCTGCACCCGCTGATTCAATTGCTCGGTCTGACGGGTCAGGCGCTGCAATTCGGCCTCGATGGCATCGACGCGTTCCAGAACGGAACTGCCGGCCAGGTTTGGTGCAGGGGATCCGGTGGTTGAAAACTCGCGCTTAAGACGCTGTATTTCCACGTGCAACACCGTCAGCTCTTGCCGGATATCCGCCAAGGTCTGCTGATCCTGCGCCCGGGCCACCCCTGCGACAGCAACAACGGTTGCCAGAACCAAACCTGCAATACGCATCAATTTACCCCAGTGTTGAGCCGGTCAGAACGGTCACAGCCCGGCGGTTCTTGGAATAGCATTCTTCGGTGCTGCAAATCTCGATCGGCCGTTCCTTGCCGTAGCTGACAGTGTTAAGGCGGGTGCCAGCGACTCCGCGAGAGATCAAGAAATCCCGTGCCGAATTTGCCCGCTGCGCACCTAAAGCAAGGTTATATTCCCGTGTACCCTGCTCATCCGCGTGCCCTTCGATTGTAGCCACAAAGTCGGGGTTGGCCAGCAGCCAATCCGCCTGCCCTTGTAGGATGGTCTGCGCCTCGGGCGTCAAAGAGGACTGGTCCACGGCAAACAACACCCGGTCACCAACGGTTTGCTGGAAATAGGCGGGCGAACGCGGGTCGCTGGGCGAACCCTGCAACAATTGGCCATCAGGGCCAAGTCCGCTGCCTCCATCCAGATTTGAAGGATCACTATTGGTACATGCCGCGATCAGCGCCAGCGCGCCCACCGCTGCGACTTTGCTCAGAAGGTTCATTTCAAGTGCCTCGTGCTCGGTTTTGATTATTGCTTTGTCTCTACCACATTGCCGGGATGTTGTGAACGTTGCGCACCGGCGCGCGATGATCAATTCTGCAAAGGCCCCCAGGACGGATCGCTGCCACCATCGGGCGTGCGCACCGGCTTAAGGTTCCGGCCCGAGATATCCACCGAATAGAGCGTCGAGCGCCCGCTGGCCCCTTGGGTTTCACGGGTGAACATGATGACCCTCCCATTGGGTGACCAGGTGGGGCCTTCATCCAGGAAGGATGCCGTCAAAAGCCGCTCCTCGCTGCCGTCAACGCGCATCACGCCGATATGGAACCGGCCTTTGTTCTGCTTGGTGAAGGCAATCAGATCGCCGCGTGGTGACCAGACAGGGGTGCCGTACCGACCTTGGCCAAAGCTGATCCGTGTTGCCTCACCCCCGTTGGCGGGCATGATATAGAGCTGCGGTGTCCCCGACCGGTCGCTTTCGAACACGATCTGGCTGCCATCTGGCGCATAGCTGGGTGCGGTTTCAATCGCAGGCGTATTGGTCAGGCGCACGCTTTGGCCCGACGCGATGTCCATCTTCCACAGATCCGTATTGCCACCTTGCGTCAGCGAATAAACGATCGAGCGCCCGTCCGGCGAGAACCGAGGCGAAAAGCTCATGGTGCCGTCCAACGTGTTCAGCTCTTGCCGGCGCACACGGGCCACGTCCAGAACATAGATCCGCGGTTGCCCAGTCTCGTAGCTGGTATAGAGCAGGCGGTCGCCCGAGGGCGAAAAGCGAGGGGCCAGAACGATCGAAGCGCTGTCGGTCAGGTACTGCACATTCGCCCCGTCATAATCCATGATCGCCAGCCGTTTGCGGCGCTGATCCTTGGGGCCGCTTTCCGAGACAAAGGCGACGCGGCTGTCGAAATAGCCCCCTTCACCTGTCACACGGCTATAGACCTGATCGGCAACTTTATGCGCCATGCGCCGCCAGCCTTCGGTTGTACCGGCAAACTGCAAACCGTTGCCCAACTCTTGCCCGGAAAACACATCCCACACCCGGAACCGCACCGTCAGTCGGTTGCCCGATACGTTGACCGCACCGGTCACCAAAGCCTCGGCATTGATGGCTTTCCAATCGGCAAACTGCACCGGCGCATCAAAGCTGCTGACCTGGCTTATAAAGGCGTCAGAGGAAATCTCGCGAAACAGCCCGGTGCCCGTCAGATCTGCTGCGACAACCCGCGAGATATCTGTGGCGTATTGGGACGCGGACGGCCCGTCAGGGACAAAGCGCGGCACAGCAAAGGGCAAAGGTTCGATGATCCCTTCATCCAGTTCCAACCGCAGCGGTCCGTTTTGTGCGTGAACCGGTGCCGACACCAAAGTCAGGCCCATCAACAGAACGGTCAGCAATCTCATCATTTGATCCGCATCCTCTCGGGATTGAAGGTAATCTCAATATCCTGCCACTGATCGTATTTGTCAGCCGGCAAAGTGTATCCTTTGGCGCCGCATCTCAGGATCGCGCGACGCGCGGCCTCATACGCTTGTTTCGCAGCACCCGCCGATCCGCCAGAGCTGTCGATTATGCGCAGGCTTCCCCCAACAACCTTGCCATCGCGGGTCAATGAAAACCCGACCACTACGACAACGTTCAGCGCATCTGTCGACAGAGAACCCACGTTCCAGCACCGCGACACGGCCAACCGCATCGCGTCTTTTTCGCCGCTGGTCAAGGGCGGCCCCGAAGGCTCGGTCCCCTCGCCCAAAGCCTGCGCCAAAGCGTCTTCTATGGCCGACGGTGCGGCCGCTTCGGGTTCCTGCGTGGCGGGTTCTTGCGCTTCGGGCTCGGGCGCTTCGGCGACCTCTGGTTCAGGTGCAGGGCGGTTGGGGCGCACACGCGGGCGCGGAGACGTGGCGGGCGCTGACTCCTGCGTCTCTTCTGCCTCGGTCACAATCTCGGGCGCGGCCTCTTCCGGCGCGGTCTGTTCTTGCTGCTCCTGTTGCGTTTCGGCCCCTTCCTCCTGCGAGACCGGAGGGGTTTCGATATCGTCGGGCCGCGCATCCGGTGGCGGTGGCGCAATCGGATCAGGAGCGATCTTGTCGGCAGGGGCGGGTTGCGAAGATGGCCCGGGCGGCAGTGGCAAAACAGCAGTTTCCGGTTCCGGCTCGGTCAGCGTCGGCGGCTCTTCCACCAGCTCAGGCTCGGGTGGCAGTTCCAACGTCTCCGGTTCACTTTCGGCCTCGGGCTCTGCTGGCGTTTCAACCGTCTCGGATTCGGGTTGATCCTGTTCGGTCGGCTCTGGCGTATTGGTTTCGTCCTCCGGCGCATCAGGCTGCGGCAATGCCGCAGGGGTCACCGGCACTTCGGGCGCAAGCTGCTGCGCCTGCAACGCCGCGAACTGTTCAGCCGTAATGACCGAGACATCCTGCACGGACATCGGCAATGGCTCGGACCGGAATGTGCCGCCGAACAGAGCCCAACTGATCAGGCTGACATGCGCTACCGCAGAAATCTTGGTGCCGGTGTCCACCGTGCGACCTCACTCTCCACCTTCGTCCAGCGTTGGCCCGCCCGTATCGGTGACCAGTCCAACATTGGAAAACCCGCCCGCATTCAAGGCCCCCATGATCTGCATGACCTGTGCATAAGGGATCGACCCATCCGCCCGCAGGAACACCCGATTACTGCTGCGTTCTGCCGCAATGGCCCGCAACCGGCCAATCAAATCCTCGCGTGCGACATCGGTTGTCTGTATCTGCACCCGGCCATCCGCCGTTATCGTGACGGTCAAGGGTTCTTCGTCATCGCCCGGCAAGGCGCCGGCAGCGGTCCTGGGCAGCTCGACCGGGACCCCCACCGTCAGCAATGGTGCAGCCACCATGAAAATGATCAGCAAAACCAGCATGACATCCACAAAAGGTGTCACGTTGATCTCAGCCATCGGCTGAGACCGACCACGACGCCGTCCGCGCCTGCGCCCCCCGTTGCCCGAAGATTGCTGAACCGCCGCGCCCATGGTCAGCTGTCCAACTGACGCGACAGGATGGTTGCGAACTCATCGGCAAAGGCTTCATAGCCACCGACGATCCGATCACTGTCGGCGCTGAGCTTGTTGTAGAAAATCACCGCAGGGATCGCTGCCAACAGCCCCAAGCCCGTGGCCAGCAAAGCCTCGGCAATACCCGGGGCGACAACGGCCAAGTTGGTGTTCTGCTGTTCTGCAATCTCGATAAAGGCGTTCATGATGCCCCAAACGGTGCCGAATAGGCCGATAAAGGGCGCGGTCGAGCCCACGGTGGCCAGAATCGGCAAGCCCTTTTGTAGCGTTTCAGCCTCCTTCGCGATGGCTACATCCATTGACCGGTCGATCCGCGCCGTCGCGCCTGCGATCAACCCGCCATCTGTCCGGTGCGAGCGCCGCCATTCGATCATACCGGCCGCAAAGATCTTTTCCGAGCTGCCATCGGGCTGCGTCCCGATCTCTTCGAACAACTCATCCAGCGGGTTGCCAGACCAGAACAGCTCATCAAAACCCTGCGCCTCGCGCCGTGCCGCGCGGTAATTGATCAGCTTTTGAATGATGATCGCCCAGGACCAGACCGACGCCGCGATCAGCATCAACATCACCAATTTGACGATAAAGGTCGCGCGGGCATAGAGCCCCCACATGGAGAAATCGATCTCCTGCGCCAGCGCCAGCGTTTCAGCTTCCATGAACCTGCTCTTTAGTTTTGCCTGACGGCCATTTGGCCTTGTTTTGACGAACGCTAACGCAGTTGGGGATGAAAAGCCAACAGAACCACCGCTATTGAGCTCTTTGTTACATCAATGCGCGAATCTCTGCCGGAAGCCGCACCGGTTTCCCCTCGGCATTCATGCAAACAGCCGTCACCTCGGCGCGGAAAATCTCGGTCTCGCCCCGTTTGATCAGTTGCGACATGGTCAGCCGCGCGCCTGACAGCGCGGCGATCTCGGTTTCGACAACCAATTCATCTTCAAACCGGGCTGCGGACAGGTAATCCGCCTCGATCCGCCGCACCACCCAGACGATCCCGGCGTCGCGCATTGCGTTCTGATCATTGCCCAGCTTGCGCACCCAGTCCGACCGCGCCCGTTCAATGAATTTCAGATAATTGGCGTGATACACAACCCCGCCCATGTCGGTATCTTCGTAATAGACCCGCACCGGATAGATGTGTTTCATTGCGGAAGCTCCAGCCGGGCAAACAAACGCAGTGCGTGCGACGCATCCTGCGCCGCGCTTGGCAAGATCGGATCGTAGGCGGCCCGGATCAAAGCGGCAATGTCGGGGCGCAGGATCGTCGCCTCCCCCGCAATCGCCAGGGGCGAGGCGTTTCGAAAGGCGGTATCTGACCACAGAAGCATGGTCTGCACCACCTGGCTCAGCGCCAGAGTTTCCGCAGGAACCTTAGACAGGTCCTCGTCCATTCGCAGAAAGACAAAGGCGGCGCGAATGGCGCCATCTTCTTCGAACCGGAAAATGCGGTACTGATTGGCCTCAGCCGCAACCAACCTTTCGACCAGCGGCACCAGATCGGTAATCAAGCGATCCAGATCAGGCACCTCCAGCAGTTCTTGCCAGTCGCGGAAAAAGAACACCATGCAGTTGACGCCCAGTTCCGGGTCAGTCTCGGCCATCGAATGACCGGCCAGCGCCACCACTGCCTCAAACGCGCCTTTGATCGTGGACAGCGTTGCGTCTTCGACACCAAACACCACCGGCACGATGGGCCGCCCCCAACGGGCAAACAGAAACTCGCCACTTTCGCGCGTAAATAGCATTTCGATATCGCCCGGAGTCACGCCCTGCCTCTTCTTCTTGTTTCAAATACGGCCGCCGGAGGCATAAAATCTAAGCTCGGCAATATCAACCAAACAGATCGCTTTGTCCCTTGGGGGCCGCCATCCCCAGATGCGTCCACGCCTTTTGCGCCAGCATCCGCCCGCGTGGCGTGCGCTGGATCAGACCCTGTTGCAACAGATAGGGCTCGATCACCTCTTCCAGCGAATCCCGGCTTTCGGACAAGGCCGCAGACAGGGTTTCAATCCCCACCGGCCCTCCGGCATAGTTCTCGGCGATCAGCGTCAGGTATCGACGGTCCGCACCATCCAGCCCCAGATTGTCGACACCCAGCCGGGTCAAGGCCCCATCGGCCAGTTCGCGTGTGATCCGCCCGTCGCCTTCTACAATGGCGAAATCCACAACCCGCCGCAGCAATCGGCCCGCAATCCGGGGCGTGCCGCGTGACCTTCGCGCGATCTCGCGCGCGCCGTCATCATCCGCAGGAGCCCCGAGCTTTCGCGCATTCCGCGTGACGATCTCGTGCAACTCATCAACCGTATAGAACTGCAACCGGGTGGGAATGCCGAACCGGTCGCGTAAGGGCGTGGTGAGCAGACCCATCCGCGTGGTCGCGCCGACCAGAGTAAAGGGCTGCAACTCAATCCGAACCGTGCGAGCCGCAGGGCCTTCGCCGATCACCAGATCAAGCTCGAAATCCTCCATCGCAGGATAAAGCACTTCTTCTACCGCCGGGTTCAGGCGGTGGATTTCGTCGATGAACAGCACGTCACGCGATTCCAGATTGGTCAGGATCGCCGCCAGATCCCCCGCCTTGGCCAGTACCGGCCCCGAGGTCATGCGGAAATTCACTCCAAGCTCACGCGCCATGATCTGCGCCAGAGTGGTCTTTCCCAATCCGGGCGGGCCGTGAAACAGAGTGTGATCCATCGCCTCGCCTCGCTGGCGGGCCGATTGAATGAAGATACGCAGGTTCGCGCGTGCCTCGGCCTGGCCGATGAATTCATCCAGCCCCTGAGGGCGCAGCGCGCGGTCATTGTCCTCGGGCATTGGCTCGGGGCGCAGCGTGGGATCGGCATCAACCATTCATTTACCCTTTCGGCGCCAACAGACGCAGCGCGGCGCGGATCAGATCGGCCTCACCGGCGTCAGGCTGGCTTGCCGCCGCTTCGGCCACGGCCGAGGCCGCATCTGATGGTCCATATCCCAGATTGGCCAGTGCCGAGAGCGCGCCAGCGCTTGCAGCAGCTGAGCCGGATGCGGGTGCGGGTGCACGCTTGGGCTTGGGCGCAGGCTCGGTCAGTTCGACAACGTCCAGCGCGGGCCCATCCATCGCCTCGGCAACGGTTCCCCCCATGGCCATAACGCCGGGGGCCTTATCCTTCAGGTCCAGGACAATGCGCTGCGCCGTCTTGGGCCCGACCCCTTTGGCGGCCTTGACCGAGGCCCAATCGCCCAAGGCAATCGCACGGCTGACCCCATCAGGACCCAGCGCGCTGAGGATCGCCAGCGATACCTTGGCCCCAACCCCCTGAACCGAACAAAGCAAGCGGTGCCATTCCTTCTCGACCAGTGACAGAAAACCGTAGAGCTGCATCAGGTCTTCGCGCACCACCATATCAGTGTAGACCGACACAGCCTCGCCCACTCCGGGCAAAGCAGCCATGGTCCGGTCCGAGCAATAGACAATATAGCCCACACCGCGCACATTGATCAGCACGTGATCTGCGGCGCGATACTCCAGCCGCCCTGTCAGTTTGCCGATCATGCCCGCACCTCTTTCAAACGCGCCTGCTGCGCCACGCCATAATAGGAATGACAGATCGCAATCGCCAGCGCGTCAGCCGCGTCAGCCCCTTTTGGATTGCACCCCGGCAGTTGCAGCTTGACCATATGGATGATCTGCTCTTTTTCCGCGTGCCCTACCCCGACCACAGTTTTCTTGACCCGGTTTGGCGCGTATTCGCCAACAGGCAACCCCGCCTGTGCCAGCGTCAATAGTGCCACGCCCCGCGCCTGGCCCAGCTTCAACGTGCCCGCCCCGTCCTTGTTGACAAAGGTTTGCTCGATGGCGGCCTGATCAGGTTGGTGTTCGGCGATGACCTCGACAATCTGGTTGTGCAAAGACAGCAAACGCTCACCCAGATCATCCCCATCAGACTGGCACAATCCGTTTGCAACATGGCTCAGACGGCTGCCGCGCGATTCGATGACGCCCCATCCCAGGGTTCTCAGCCCCGGATCAATGCCCAGAATTCGCATGTTTTGCCCCAGCCTGCTCGGATTATTGTGATATTTTTATCCGATTAGCACGAAGCGTGAACATTTTCCAAGGAAATTACGCCAAAGTCCGATTGCGACATTCCTGTTCCGGGTACGACGCCATCGCCTTTTTACGACAGCAAATGGTCCAAATTCGACCGCTTCATGAACGCGAATTAACCTGTTTTTTAAGGGGATTACAGGAAATTCGAGCATTGCAGAAATTGCATGGGACACATGCAATTTTTGATCTTGTCGGTGCCGTTTCAGATCACTAACTGCCGCCAAGATCACAAGACTTGATGTCACCACCAACCAGAAGGAAACAGGATATGGCTGTACTGGATTTCACCCGCGCCACCACTGGCTCGTTCGGCCTTGTCGGCCGTATCGGCGCAACGCTCGTAAATGCTGTTGTTGAATGGAATGACGCCCGTTCGACCCGCAATGCACTGAACGACCTGAGCGACCGCGAGCTTGAAGATATCGGCCTGTGCCGCGGCGACATCGACCTGGTTGCCGAAGGCCGCCGCTAAGACGCGAAGCGTTGTCGGTTTACCAATCGAAAATCACATCGCGAAAAAGAAACACCGCATGCCAAACGGCAGGCGGTGTTTTTTAATACGCCGAAGCGCAACCAAAGGATCGAAAGAACCTTTGTCGGTCAGTACCAGATTTTCGCCAATTGCGAGGCGGCGAATTCCGAAACAGGGTCAGCCTGCATGATCCATGCACCGGCCTTTTCGACAGATGTGCCTTCGGACAGGCTTGCAACACGGTTTTCATACGCCCCAGCGCCCAGATGCGTCAGCAACAGCGCTTTGAAGCCGATAAAACCGAGTATGCACAGCAGCAAAAATTTCGCTGGAATGCCTGAACGCACGCGTTGCGGCTTCATCACCACCAAGCCATCCGACCGCATGGTCGTCCGATAGCCGCGGCTCAGTTTGTCATGTTTCTTAACCAGGCGCGTTACGCGCTGATCGAATTCTAAGTGTTTAGTCGTCATGGCAGCCTCCGAAAACCGCCCCCCAATCAATTCAGTAAAACGTAAATTCAGAATGTGCCGAAACCGTGGCAAAAATCCATAAAACTCCTGTAAATGGCCGCAATTTAACCCTGTTTTCTTAAAATTAGCGTCGTCCACTCACCAATCTGGCCCTGATGATGAAGATTGAATTCATTTTGTAAATAAACGTTCAACACATCTTGGGCTTGTTCGTTAAGGATTCCCGAGAGAATCGCTTGTCCACCCGGCCTCAGATTGGCGGAAATCTCGGGTGCAAGCGCTACCAGAGGGCCTTTTAGGATGTTGGCAAAGATCAGATCATATGGCGCGTGCTTATGTAGATCAGGGTGATCGAACCCTGCCGCCTCGACACATTGAACGGCGCCATCCATGTCATTTGCTTTGAGGTTTGCCTTTGCCACGTCAACGGCGACCTCATCGATGTCGCTGGCGATGATATCCCCATCCCACACGCGCGCAGCGGCCATTGCCAGTACCGCCGTACCGCACCCAATATCTGCTACCTTCGTTGCGGTGAACCCTTCGTCCAACAAACGGTCCAGCGCCTTGAGGCAGCCAAGCGTTGTTCCATGATGCCCTGTGCCAAAGGCCATGGCCGCCTCGATCAGCAAAGGGATGCGGCCTTCGGGCAGTTTGTCGGCATCGTGAGCGCCGTAAACAAAAAAGCGCCCAGCCTCGACCGGGGCCAGTTCACGCCGAACATGCGCAACCCAATCTGTCTCGGGCAATTCCGAGACCACAAAAGGCTTGGCCTCGAAGGCGGCAGCCAGAACGGCCAGCGCCGTCTCATCGGGATCTTCCGTGAAATATCCGCCCACTTCCCAAAGGCCCGATCCGTCCTCGACTTCGAAAACGCCGATACCGGTCGGTTCGGGCTCCAGACGCTCCATCGCTTCGCCCAGGCTTTCGGCGGCCTTCTTACCTGTCAGCGTGGTGAATGCGGTGAATGTGGGCATCGGGGCCTCCTGTCTCGGTCGAAACAGCGCCTAGGCCGCTGCGCCGCCAAGGTCAAGCACGCCTTTACTCCGCCGGGGCGGGTGCGTATTTGGTCAGAACCGTCTCATTCCCCGGTTCAGGATGGCGGGGGATCAGCAGCGACAGGGCAAGCGAGATCAAGGCCATCGCCGCCGCCAGACCAAACACGGCCCCTGGCGACACCACCCAGAGCAGACCCAAAAGCGCAGGCAAGAACACCGCAGCGATGTGGTTGATGGTAAAGGCCACCGCCGCAGTTGGTGCGATATCTGCCGGATCCGCGATCTTCTGGAAATAGGTTTTCAGGGCCAGCGCCAGCGCAAACAGCACATGGTCGATCACATAAAGGATCGCGGCCAGAAGAACGCCCCAGCCGAACCAATAGATGCCCCCATAGGCCGCAAAGACGATAGCCAAACCGGCATATTCAAAGATCAGCGTCCGACGCTCGCCAAATTTGGCGACAGCTTTGCCCAGTAAAGGCGCCGCCATCATGTTGATCATCAGGTTGATCAGATAGAGGCTGGTCAGCTCGTGCACTTCAAACCCGAACTTTTCGACCATCATGAAGCCTGCGAAAACGACAAAGATCTGCCGCCGCGCACCGGCCATGAATTGCAGCGCATAATAAAGCCAATAGCGTTTGCGGAGGATCAGCTTTTTGGTCTGCTGCGTTGGGGCATCGAATTGCGGGTAAGCCAGCAGACAGAACAGCGCCAGCAGTGCCGTCACACCCCCTGCGGCCATGAAGACAAAGTTATAGGATAGATCGAACCGGTCCCATGTCAGGACAATCAGCCCATATACCACCGCTGTCGCGGCTGAGCCCATTGCAACCAACCAGCCCAAAATCTGCGGCGCGCGATCCTTGGGCAACCACTGTAATTGCAGTGACTGGTTGACCGTCTCGTAATAGTGAAACCCGATTGAACTGAAGAGCGTCACGAAAAGCAGCCCTCCCAAGCTGGGAAACCACGCTGTCACGGCGGTTGCCACACCCAACATCATCAGCGAGATCATCGCCAATACCTGTTCGCGGATGAAAATGATCACCGCGATCACGCCAACGGCCAGAAACCCGGGAATTTCGCGCACAGTGTGCAACAAGCCGATATCGGCCCCGTCAAAGCTGGCCACTTCGATGACGAAGTTGTTCAGCAAGGCGCTCCAAGCGTTGAACGCAATCGGCATCGTCAGCGCCATCACGAACAATAGCGTAATGGGACGACGCCAGAATGGCAGGCTTTGCGCCTCGGCAAGGGGCATTGGTTTCAGCATGAGCCCCCTCTACGCCCATTTTGCCGGTTTGGCGAGAGGCGACGACCAAACGCACAGCAAACCTGCGCGAATGCAGAAGTCAGTAGAAACTTTGCGGGTCGATATCGACAGTTAGGCGAATGTCTCCCTTTAGCCGCAAAGGCGCAATCCAGCGGGCCACCGCATCCTGAATCGGCGCGCCTTTGGGGGCTTTGACCAGCAACCGCACCCGGTGACGGCCGCGGATCCGCGCAATTGGCGCAGGCGCGGGACCAAAGACTTGCGCACCGATTTGGGTCAACGGACCTGTATTTCGCGCCAATGCGTTTCCGATGTCAAAGACAGGTGCAACCTCGGGGCCCGACAGCACAATCCCGGCCATACGGCCATAGGGCGGGACACCTGCGGCCTGACGCCCAGCTGCCTCGGCTTTCCAGAAACCCTCTTCATCCCCTGAAAGGATGGCACGTATCACAGGGTGTTCGGGCTGAAAGGTCTGCAACAGGGCCTGCCCCGGTTTATCCGCGCGGCCAGCGCGGCCTGCAACTTGTCGCATCAGTTGGAACGTGCGTTCTGCCGCCCGCAAGTCCGCACCATGCAGGCTGAGATCGGCATCGATCACACCCACCAAGGTCAGCTTGGGGAAGTTATGCCCTTTGGCCACCAACTGCGTTCCGATGATAATGTCGGCATCACCCTCGGCAATCTCTTCAATCTTGGCCTTGAGCGCCCGGGCCGAACCAAACAGATCTGAACTGAGCATCGCGATCTTGGCCTCGGGGAACGTGGTCTCGGCCTCTTCAGCCAGCCGTTCGATCCCCGGCCCAACCGGGGCCAGCTTGCCCTCAACACCGCAAGACGGACAGACCTCCGGCATCGGCTTGGTCTCGCCACATTGGTGGCACATCAGCCGTTTGAGGAACCGGTGTTCGACCATTCGCGCATCACAATGGTCACAGCCGATCTGCTCACCGCAGGCCCGGCAGAGCGTCACTGGGGCGTAGCCACGCCGGTTGATGAACAAAAGCGACTGCTCACCCCGCTCGATCCGCTGCCGCACCGCCTGCCGCAGCGTTGGAGAAACCCATGTGCCCGGCTGCATCTGTTCGGCCCGCATGTCGATGGGTTTCATCTCGGGCAGCACGGCGTCGCCAAAACGCGATGTCAGGTCCAACCGCTCATATTTCCCGGCCTCGGCATTGGCCCAGCTTTCCAAAGACGGTGTGGCGCTGGCCAAGATCACCCGCGCCCCGCAAATGGCAGCGCGCAGAACCGCCATGTCTCGCGCGCTATAATGCACTCCATCTTCCTGCTTGTAAGATGTGTCATGCTCTTCGTCGACGACAACCAAGCCCAGTTGGCGAAACGGCAAGAACAAAGCCGACCGCGCCCCCACGACCAGCTGCGCATCGCCCTGCCCGACCATGCGCCAGACGCGGCGGCGCTCGGTCATGGTTGCGCCGGAATGCCATTCCGCAGGGCGTGTGCCGAACCGCGCCTCAACCCGGGTCAGAAACTCGGCTGTCAAGGCGATCTCGGGCAGCAGCACCAGCGCCTGACGCCCCATCCGCAGCGCTTCGGCCACAGCTTCGAGGTAAACCTCGGTCTTGCCTGATCCGGTGACGCCTTTCAGCAAGGTGGTGCCATAGTCGCTGCTACGCTGCCCGTCCCGCAAACGCGCGACGGCCGCGGCCTGATCACCTGTCAGATCTTTGCCCGGCAGATCAGGGTCAAGATGCGGATAGGGCAGATCACGCGGACTGTCTTCCTCGCGCACAGCGCCTTGTTTGACCAACCCCTTGACCACCGAAGAAGTCACGCCGGCCTGCTCGGCCAACTCTTTTAGCGTAAAGGCCAGCCCGCCATAATTACGCAGCACCTCCAACACCCGGGTCCGCGCATCGGTCATCCGGTCGGGCGTGCGATCGCCCAGCCGATAGACCTTGCGCATCGAAGGCGGGTCGCCCAAACCCGGCGCACGGGTCGCCAGCCGCAGCATCGCAGGCATCGGCGTCAGCGTGTAGTCGGCGACCTTGCCCAAGAATACACGCATCTCTTCGCGCATGGGCGCAACCTCAAGCACCCGGATCACTGACCGCGCCTTGGCCAGATCGAACCCGCCCTGCCCCGGCCCCCAAACCACGCCCAGTACCTTGCGCGGGCCCAAGGGCACCTCGACAAAAGCGCCCAGAAAGCACCCGCCCTCGGGCGCTTTGTAATCCAACGTCCGGTCCAGCGGCTGCGTCGTCAGCACCGCAACCAGCTCTCCTTCGTCGAAAAATCCGTTAGCGCTCACAGTATATCCTTACCAAGGGGTTTCAGCACGGCCTTCTTTGAGGTAAAGCCATCGGCAATCAAGGCCAACCCATCAAAGGACTGCCCAAATGAAATTCTTCGTAGATACCGCCGAGATTGATGCCATCGCCGAACTGAACGACCTGGGCATGGTGGACGGTGTAACCACCAACCCTTCGCTGATCCTGAAATCAGGCCGCGACATTCTGGAAGTGACCAAAGAGATCTGTGAACTGGTCGATGGCCCGGTTTCAGCCGAAGTTGTAGCGACCGAAGCCGACGACATGATCGCCGAGGGCCGCAAGCTGGCCAAGATCGCGCCGAATATCGCGGTCAAAGTGCCTCTGACCTGGGCGGGTCTGAAAACCTGCAAAACTCTTAGCGACGAAGGCCAGATGGTCAACGTGACCTTGTGCTTCTCGACCAACCAGGCGATCCTGGCCGCCAAAGCAGGGGCCACTTTCATTTCACCCTTTATCGGCCGCCTGGATGACATCAACCTCGACGGCATGGATCTGATCGCCGATATCCGTCAGGTCTATGACAATTACGGTTTTGAAACCGAAATCCTCGCCGCCTCGATCCGCACCGTGAACCACGTGACCGACAGTGCCCGCATCGGGGCTGACGTGATCACCGCCCCTCCGGGCGTGATCAAGAAACTGGCCGATCACCCCTTGACCGACAAAGGTCTCGAAGCGTTCCTGTCCGACTGGGCCAAAACAGGTCAAAAGATCCTCTGACACATCGCACAACCGCGCGGCACCGCCAGGTGCCGCGCCCGGCCCAACTGCAAAAACTGATCTTTGATCAGGCCCTTGCAGGCGGGAGCCCTCCGGGCAACAGCGTAACGGGAATTCTCTCTTTGCGTGCATTTTTCCCAAGGTAAATCCGGCCCGCCATGCTATAAGGCGACAAACAAAAAAAGACCGGACAGGACATGAGCAGCAATCAAAAACTCGAGGATAACCTGCGCGCGGCAATTCTGGCGGAACCGGACGCGGTGTTGGACGATACAGACCTGATGCGCGCCTTGGTTTCAGCCAATGAACAGGCGCGTGGTGACAACATCATCGATCTGCGCGGCATCGCCATGCAACGGCTCGAAGACAGGCTGGATCGGCTGGAAGACACGCACCGTTCTGTCATCGCCGCCGCCTACGAAAATCTGGCGGGTACAAATCAGGTCCATCGCGCCATCTTACGCCTACTCGAACCTGTCGAGTTCGAAGATTTCCTGCGTGTCCTCGGCAATGACGTGGCCGAGATCTTGCGTGTTGAGCAGATCACCCTGGTGCTCGAGACCACCGCCATGCGACAAGACCCCGCTGTCGACAAGCTTGGCGGCGTTCTGACAATCGCTGAACCCGGCTTTGTTGACGGTTACCTGGCCCAGGACCGAACCGGCGCCCCGCGCGAGATTACGCTGCGCGAAGTCGCGCGCCCCACGCCACGCATTTATGGTGAAAAGGCAGCCAACCTGCGCTCCGAAGCCTGCCTCAAGCTCGATTTTGGCCCCGGAAGGCTGCCCGGCATGATCGTGATGGGCGCGAAGGATCCCAAGCATTTCAGCCCGCAACTGGGCACCGATCTGCTCAGCTTTTTTGCCGGCGTATTCGAACGTTCCATGCGCCACTGGTTGTCGTGAGCCTGATTTCACCCGCCTGCCGCGACGCACTGCAGCATTGGCTGAACAGTCTGGGCGCGCTTGCGGGCCGCGCAGAGAACACGCGCAAGGCTTATGCGGGCGACGTCACAGAATTTCTATCCTTCATGACGTTGCATCACAGCGGACGTCAGGGCCTGGCGGCGCTTGAACGGATTTCCGTGTCCGACATGCGCGCCTGGATGGCAGACCAGCGCAGCGCGGGTGTCGGGTCCCGCTCATTGGCGCGCAAGCTTTCTGCCGTCAAAAGCTTTTACCGCTGGCTGGCCGAACGCGAAGGCTTTGAACCTACCGCCGTCCTGTCGACACGCGCCCCCAAGTTCACCAAGAAGCTGCCGCGTCCACTGGCCGAAGACGCTGCCCGCGCCATGATCGAAACGGTTGAGGCACAATCCACCTCGGACTGGATCGCCGCGCGCGATGTTGCTGTCGTGACATTGCTTTATGGCTGCGGGCTGCGCATTTCCGAGGCTCTGTCGCTCACCGGTGCTGACGCGCCCCTGCCCAACACGTTGCGCATCCTGGGCAAAGGCGGCAAAGAACGCATCGTCCCTGTCATCCCCGCCGCCCGCGCGACAACCGACCACTATCTGCGCCTGTGCCCTCACCCGCAATCGCCGCAAGCCCCCCTGTTTCGTGGCGTGCGTGGCGGCGCTCTGAATCCGCGCGCGATCCAGAGCGTGATGGCCAAGGCCCGGATGCAGTTGGGGCTGCCCTCAACCGCCACGCCGCATGCCATGCGCCACAGTTTTGCAACGCACCTGCTGTCGGCTGGCGGCGACCTGCGCGCCATTCAGGAACTGCTGGGCCATGCCTCCCTGTCAACCACACAGGCCTATACCGCCGTTGACACAGCCCGCCTGATGGAGGTTTACAACCGCGCTCATCCCAAGGCGCAATGACAGGTCAGTTCGGGCTTTTTGCTTTGCATCCCAAGCGCTGATCGTACATGACACCCTAATGACACTTAGATTCAAAGCTCTTGCCGTTCACCTTTTCACTGCCACTGGCGCCGTTTTTGCAATGCTCGCCATGTTGGCCGCGGTCGAAGGACAGTGGAGCCTGATGTATCTGTGGCTTGTGGTGTCGTTCATTGTCGACGGCATCGACGGCCCCCTGGCCCGTCATTACCACGTCAAACACAATGCGCCCGAGTTTGACGGGGTGCTTTTGGATCTGATCATCGATTACCTGACATATGTCTTCATCCCGGCTTTCGCTCTGTTCAAATCGGGCCTGATGGATGGCTGGACCGGGTGGTTTGCCATCATCGTCATCACCTTTGCCAGCGCCATGTATTTCGCCGACACGAGGATGAAGACCAAGGATAACTCATTTTCAGGTTTTCCCGGTTGCTGGAACATGTTTGTCATCGTGATCTTTGCGCTAGAGCCCAATTTCTGGGTGATCCTAATGCTGGTCACGCTGCTCTCGATTGCGATGTTCGTGCCGCTGAAATTCGTCCACCCGGTCCGTACCGCGCGCTGGCGCAGTGTCACCCTGCCGATGGCCCTGGCCTGGACTTTCTTCGCCGGCTGGGCCGCCTGGGTCGATTTCCACCCTGAAAGCTGGGCCCATTGGGGATTGGTGATCACCAGCCTTTATCTGGTTTCAGCAGGGATCGCACAACAGATCATCCCACCGCGAAAAGCCTGAGGTTATAGGACCTCCTGCACCTCAAACTCGGTCCCATTATGGGTGAACACATCACCTTCTTGCAGGCCGGACATGGCCAGAAAGATCGGGCTTTGGGTTGAAATCCCCATATAGGTCTTCCCGTCCACCTCAAACCGGGTGGTTGAGACACAGACCACAAAACGACGATTGTTGAATTTGATCACAGCACCGGGTTCAACGCGGTCCTTGAGACCAAAATCCGTGTTCTCGATCACATCGATCTTGGCGTGATGCGTGTGAACCGGCGTGTCGAACGCCGCCGCCAAATCGGCGTTTTCGCGCGCGGCCACGATATCATCCTTGTCATGCACTTCCCGATCATCCAACTGTGCATCTTTCAGGAACGCATCATAATGCGCCTGCGCGGTGGCAAGCTCTTGCGCCTCAAGAGACATCAATCGGTCGATAATGCTCTTTTTCCGGGCGGCCAAATCTGCCTGATCGGTCATATCGCGGATCCTTCACATTCACCATTTCCGATAGGTTGAGCGTCACCCGACCGAATTGCAACCCATTTCCGAAAATCAGATCAACAGCCCAGCCGCCCCTTCATGACGCAACAAGGCCACCTTGGTCTCGATCCCTCCGTCACCTGAGAAACCTCCCAAACCATTGGCCGCCAAGACACGGTGGCAAGGGATGATGACCGGGATAGGATTCGCCCCGCAAGCCTGCCCGACGGGCTGGGCAGGCTGTCCAAGCTCTTTGGCGATGTCACCATAGGTTACGGTTTCGCCCAGCGGGATGGCATACATCAGGTCACAAACCTGTCGCTGAAACTCGGACCCCGATACGCGATAGGGCAAATCGAACCGATCCAACCGCCCCGCGTCATAAGCCTGCAACTGCGCCGCCGCCTCGCGCAGCACCGGCGTTGCCTCTCCCGCGTTACGCCCATTCCAGACAAGGCGCGTCACCGCACTGCCCTGTTCTTCAACGCCCAGACGTCCAAATTGGGTATCCACTGCAATCATCGGCATAGCTGGATGCTGACAGCCTTTGCGGCCATAGCGCAACCCATATCGCGCCACGCCCGCCCCTTCTTCTGTTCACAAATACCTCGGAGCGCGAGGCAGAGCCTCGCAAAAGCCCTGCCCGACACGCGCTCCGACGCAGATTAGCTCAATGCGTCATTGCAACGGCCACAGACGCCAGGGTTCGCGTGCAGCCCAACATCCGGCAGGATCTTCCAGCAGCGCTGGCACTTTGCGCCTTCAGCCTTTTCAAAGACCACACCGACACCTTCGATCTCGGGTACGCGGAACGCTTCGGCCGGGGCCGGGTCGCCCGACACGGTCAGGCCCGAAGTGATGCACAGATCATCCACATCAAACGTGGCCAGAAGATCACGCGTCTCGCCATCCTCGACATGCACAATCGGCGCGGCCTCAAGGCTGGATCCGATCACTTTGTCCTGACGCTGCACCTCCAGCGCGGCGGTGACCGCCCGGCGCACGCGGCGCACCTTGGCGACGGCCTGTTCCAGTTCCGCATGACGCCAATCGCCTGGCGTTTCCGGGAAATCCATCAGATGCACCGAGCTATCATCGCCCGGGAACCGCTCCAGCCATACCTCTTCCATCGTGAAGACCAGAACCGGCGCCAGCCAAGTGGTCAGACGGTGGAACAGGATGTCCAGCACGGTACGCGCCGCGCGGCGACGCAGGCTGTCACCGTCGCAATACAGAGCATCCTTGCGCACGTCGAAATAGAACGAGGACAGATCTACCGTGGCAAAGGTAAAGACCGCACTGAACACACCCTGGAAGTCAAACGCGGCATAGCCCTTGCGTACCTGCTCATCCAGCTCGGCCAGACGGCTCAGCACCCAGCGTTCCAGGCGGGGCATCTCTGCAGGCTCCACCCGATCGGCCTCCGAGAAATCGGCCAGCGAGCCCAGCATGAACCGCATCGTGTTGCGCAACCGGCGATAGCTGTCGGCGGTGCCTTTCAGGATCTCCGGCCCAATCCGCTGATCGGCGGTGTAATCCGTCTGTGCCACCCACAGGCGCAGGATATCAGCGCCGTATTGCTTGATGACCTCTTCCGGCACGATGGTGTTGCCCAACGACTTGGACATCTTGTTGCCCTTGGCATCCAGCGTGAACCCGTGCGTCACCACGTTACGATACGGCGCACGGCCCTTGGTGCCGCAGGCCTGCAGCATGGACGAATGGAACCATCCGCGATGCTGGTCGGTACCTTCCATGTAGACGTCAGCGATGCCGTCCTCCGTCCCGTCCTCGCGATCTCGCAACACGAAGGCATGGGTCGAGCCTGAGTCGAACCACACGTCCAGCACGTCAAACACCTGGTCGTAGTCTTCGGGGTTGGCGATGCCGTCCAGCACCTGTTTCTTAAACCCGTCCGTGTACCAGATATCCGCGCCGTTTTCCTCGAACGCCGCTTTGATCCGGGCGTTAAGCTCGTCGTTGCGCAACAGGTAGTCCGCGTCGGTGGGCAAAGCGCCTTTCTTGGTGAAGCATGTCAGCGGCACGCCCCAGGCACGCTGGCGCGACAGAACCCAATCCGGGCGCGCTTCGATCATGGAATACAGACGGTTGCGGCCGGTCTGCGGCGTCCATTTCACCAGCTCATCGATGGACCGCAGGGCGCGTTCGCGGATGGTATCGCCCATCTCACCCATGCCGTCATCCAGCTTGCGGTCGACGGACGCAAACCACTGCGGCGTGTTGCGATAGATGATCGGAGCCTTCGAGCGCCACGAATGCGGATAGCTGTGCTTGATCTTACCGCGCGCCAGCAAACCGCCAACCTCGACCAGCTTGTCGATCACCGCCTTGTTGGCATCGCCCTCACCGCCCTTGCGGGACAGGATGTATTTGCCACCAAAAAACGGCAGGTCAGCGCGGAACGAACCGTCATCCATCACGTTATAGGTGATGACCTGTTCCAGCATCCCCAGATCACGATAGAGCTCAAATTCCTCCATCCCGTGCGAGGGTGCACAGTGGACAAAGCCGGTGCCTTCGGTGTCGGTCACGAAGTCAGCCGCACGGAAATCGCGGATGTCGTCCCATTCGCCATTGCCCCCTTCGGCCCCGGCCAACGGGTGGGTCAGTTGGACGCCTTCCAACTCATCGGTGGTCACGTCACGAACGCGGCTCCACTGCTCATCGCTCAGGCGCGCGCGGCCCAGCACATCTGCGGCCAGATTGTCGGCCAGCAGGAACTTGTCGCCCACATTGGCCCAGCATTCATCGGGTGTGCCAGTGACTTCGTAGAGGCCATAGGAGATATTCTTGCCAAAAACGACGGCCTTGTTCGACGGCATGGTCCACGGAGTCGTTGTCCAGATCACCACATAGGCGTCATCCAGATCGCCCGCATTCACAACCCTAAACTTCACCCAGATGGTGAAGCTTTCCTTGTCGTGATACTCGACCTCGGCCTCGGCCAGTGCGGTTTTCTCGACCGGCGACCACATCACAGGCTTCGAGCCCTGATAAAGCGTGCCGTTCATCAGGAACTTCATGAACTCATCCGCGATCACCGCCTCGGCGTGATAGTCCATGGTGATATAGGGATCGGGCCAGTTGCCGGTGATGCCAAGACGTTTGAACTCTTCGCGCTGGATGTCGATCCACCCTTCGGCGAATTTGCGGCATTCCTGACGGAAGTCGACGATATCCACCTCGTCCTTGTTCTTGCCCTTCTTGCGGTACTGCTCTTCGATCTTCCATTCGATCGGCAGGCCGTGGCAGTCCCAACCCGGCACATAGCGTGAATCGTAGCCCATCATCTGATGCGACCGCACAATCATGTCCTTGATCGTCTTGTTCAGCGCGTGGCCGATATGCAGGTGCCCGTTGGCATAGGGCGGGCCGTCATGCAGGGTAAAAGGCGTGCGATTTTCTTTTTCACGCAGGCGGTCATAGACACCGATTTTTTCCCACCGTTCCAGCCATGCAGGCTCGCGCTTGGGCAGGCCTGCGCGCATCGGAAAGTCGGTTTTGGGCAGGTTCAGCGTGTCTTTGTAATCAGGTGTTTGGGTCGTTTCGGCGCACATTTGGGGCGTCCTCAGGAAGTTCGGGTCGTGTTTGGATCGAAGCGGTCAGTGCGATAAC
This sequence comes from Ruegeria sp. HKCCD7255, assembly GCF_013031565.1. Taxonomy (NCBI): domain Bacteria; kingdom Pseudomonadati; phylum Pseudomonadota; class Alphaproteobacteria; order Rhodobacterales; family Roseobacteraceae; genus Ruegeria; species Ruegeria sp. HKCCD7255. The sequence continues at coordinate 149,318 of NZ_WQAG01000004.1, forward strand.
TCAAGCACCTTTGCCCGGCGTCTCGCGATTTCAGAGCGCCGGGGATATAATTCGAATAATGATGGCCAAACGGTCAAACATGGCCGCGCTTATAGGACGCCCTCGTCTAATCGTCCAGAGGTTCTGCGCCTTGCGACGAATGGCGCAGTTTGGCCCAGCGGTTGAGCCAAGCAAGCCCGGCCAAAGCAAGCCCAAGTACCAGGAGTGAGAACACCCGGATCAGCCCGCCAAGGCCAGCGATATCAATCAAAAACACCTTGGCAACCGCCAGCCCGATCACCGCCAGACCGGCCTTGCGCATCAGATCCGATCCGCGTGCCAGAGACTGATAGAACAGCCCTGCCCCAACCAGCAGCAGCGCCATGGTATAGGTGTAAAGCTCGGGCTGGCTGACACCATTGCCGTCGAACATGCCGCCCGCACCCTGCCAAAAATGTCGAATGGTCATGCCCAGCCAGACCACCAACAAAAGTGCAGCGGCGGCATATCCCAATTGTCTAAGCCGAACCGGAACGTCTGTTAACCGCCAGAGGGACAGCAGAGTGATCAGCGCAGGCAGCAAGTAGGCCACGGCCAATGTGTTAACGATTCCGGGACCCAGCACCGGGTCGGCAAATTCGGTCAGAACCGGATTCTCGGGCCCAAGAGCCTGACCCAGCCGGATCAGTGCGTGCGCGGCAAAGAACCCGGCCAGCGCATAGCGCGCATAGGTCAGCTTGCCGCCCAGTGAAAAGCGCTGCACCTGCGCAAAGGCCAGCAACAGCCAGATCGACGCAAGCAGTCCAAGACCCCAATGACTGTTTTCCGCCCCGCCCTCGCCCAAGCTTTCCAGCCAGCGCAGCAACAGCAAAGACAGCAATATGCCCGCATTGGCCCAAGCCGCACTTTCCAACAGCAGAACGGCTGTGGGGCGCGGCATCGGCCTGAGAACCCACCAACCGGCAGCAAAGCCCAGCGTTGCTGCGCCATAGGCAAAGATCACCTCGGGCAGCGGCGCGGTCTCGGCCCATTCCAAACCGGGGTTCAGGATCAAGCGGACAGTCACAGTGAAAACGCCCACCCAGACAAACCAGCTGAGTTGAGGCAAGACGAACCTGCGATCCAAAACCGCTGCGACCAGCACCATGACAACCAACGCCACTGTCAACGCAGCCGAACTGAGCACGATCACGCACGCAAAGCTGAGGCAGGACAAGGCCGACATGGTTGCCAAGGCCGGGCGCAAGCGATACCCTGTATCGACACGGGCAAACCGTTCAGCCAGCAGGACCATCACCGCGCCAAGGGCCACCGCGTGCAAGGCCCAGGGATATGCCCCGATCACACTGGCTGGTTGCCACCCGACCTCTAGTGCTATGGCCATAAGGGGCGCGAGGGTGACGGCACCGGCAGCCCAAGCCGCCGCATAGCGCCCGCCGCGAAACGAGCGCCACGCTGCTGCAAGCGAAAGGGCTGCACCAAGGACCACCAGGATGGACACCGTCAGCGGTGCGTCAGCCTCGGGCGTTTCTGCGTAGGTTGCGGCAAACGACTGCGCGACCACCCCGCCGTCAAACCCGTGCAGCAGGACGAACCAGATCAGTCCCAAACCGGGAAAAACAGTCATATCCTGCAACGCGGGCGCATCGCTGGCCCACAGGATCAGGGCAAGGATCAAAGCCGCAAACAACCCGACCGACAACCAGAACTCACTGCTGGTATCCGCCCAATGTATCGAAAGGATTACCGAACTGAGAAGCACAGCTCCAAAGGCCAGACGGGTGGGAAACTCGGGCCAGGGCGCGCCCTTTTTGCGACGGATGATCTCGGCAATCATTGGTCCGTCATGGTTTGGAACCAGCCTGCGCACCGGGATCGCAATGGCCATCAAAGCCAGTGCCGTCACGCTGATCAGGTAACCCGGTTCGGTTATAGGCGAAAACAGAACCAGCAGAAAGCACGCCCCATACGCGCCAACCAGTGTCAGAACCGAGATCCACGCCCAGCGCCGTACGGTATCGATGCCAAGGCCAAGCGCCGCGATCAGCAGGAAATAGCCGTAAAGCCAGGTGGGATCTTCGGAGGCGCCGCCAACAACAAAGGGCGCAGCAAACGCGCCGATCAAGCCAACAGCGGCCAGCAATGGCCCGTGAAACCAACCCAGCACAAGCCCGACAATCGCAATCGCAACCATCCCGGCCAAAGCCGCTTCGGGGCCGATCAGATCATAGAGCTGTCGCGCCGCCAGAACCGCACCAAACAGGGTCACCAGCCCCGCGCCCGAAAAGACCGACGGCAAGTAGGCGGTTGCGGAGTCTTCGTCATCTCCGAACCTGCGGCGCACGACCTCCCCACCCAGGATCAGAGCAGCCCCAAAGGCCAAAGCGGCAAACACACGTGCAGCGGGTGGCAACAGCCCGTTTTCGACGCCGTATTGGACTAGGAAGATACCAGCCAAAGCAAGTGACAGCGCAGAGACGGCATAAAACCAATTCTCGCGCAGCCACGCGAAAAGCGCTGCAAACCGGTCCTCACGCATCACAATCGCTGCAGGCGGAGAGCTTGGCTGGGTTTCGCGCGACGGTTTAGGCGGCGGCTTTGTCGGTGCCCAGGGGCCTTTTACCTTGGCTTCAACCGGCGGCGGCGTGTCAGCCGCTTGCGCTGGTTTTTCTGGTTCTGGCTTGGGCGCAGGTCCGCTTTGATCTGCCAACCTCTGTTCCAACTGTTCGACGCGCTTGCGCAGCCGAACGTGTCCGATCAGCAAGACAACAACGCCAACGGGAATCGCCAGCACAATCAGGCCAAGCAGGACGAGAAGAGACTCCAAAAAAACGCTCCGACAGTTTGGCTTAGGCTAACCTGCCGGGACTCCGGGCAACAGTCTGGATTTCAGCCGATTTTTCAAATGACGCAAGCGTCACCCTAAAACAACGCAAGACTTGGTCGCGCCAGCATCAACCAGATTATACCCAGCACTGCAAAAAAGGCGGGAAAGCCACAAGCGAACCAAATGCGAAACAGTCTGAAATACTCCGGTGGCAGATCCGTTCTGTGCGCCACCGCCATGCCTGCCAAATTGCGCAGTTTCAGTTGAATCCACACAACCGGCAGCCAAAACAGGCCGGTCACGACATAGAGGAGTAGCGAGAGCACGATCCAACCTTCGCTGAAAGACCAGCCCAAGCGCCAGGCCAGCAACGCTCCGGTAATGGGTTGCACGATCACCGCAGTGGTCGTGAAGAGCAGATCGGCCAGGACAACGACGCCCGCTGTATGCGCGACGATGCGCGGGTCGCCGCTGCGATGCGCCATCAGCATGAAAAAGGCGATCCCGGCCCCGGTGCCCAGCAAGACGCAAGCGCCGATCACGTGGAGCCAGCGCAGGTTCAGATCCGGGTCCATCAGCGGGTTTCGAGCATTTGTCGGGCCAAAAGAGGCAACAGCATCGCGGGCAGGATTTTGACCAAGGGTCCCAATGGATCCAGCCAAAGGCCAGGCGTCACAGCAGTGGCCATCACCAGATACAGCAGCGCAACGCCAGCCTGTATCAAACAGACCCTTGCCGCCCAGGGACGCCACAGAAGGCAAAGGCCAAGCGCGAGATCAACAAGCGACCAGAACACAACGCTGCTGATGGCGGCCCATGTCGGCCAACCTGCATCGGTCAGTACGCTTGCGGCCGTTCCAAGCCCCAGCAGACCAAACAGCCCCGACAGCACCCAAAACAGGCTGAGCACGCCGATGACCAGTGGCAGCAGCAGTGACATGCGCGCGGCCAAGCGGTGTTCCCGGGCGCAGGTCAGATCGCCATAGATCTGCGGAAGCCCGGCCACCGACAGACCCGACGCGTCTCGGTACGGTCCCGGATCGCCGGTGACGCCATCTTGCATCACCGTCATCGCATTGCTGCGCAAAGGCGATCGCCATCCCAAATTGCCCAGCCCATCGGCACAGGCAGCAATAGCGCGCGTCAGGAAACTGGGCATCGGCAAAGTGAACCGCGCCGCAGGAAATCCAAGCCAGTTTCGGGTTTCCGTCACAACCTCGACCAAGGGCCGAGATTCACCTTCAACCAGATCATAGCTGCCCTGTGGCAGTCGCCCCTGAATCGCAAGCGATACTGCGGTGCAAAGGTCTGCCATTCCGACGCATTGTACCGGCGAATTCGGGTAGGCGACCGGCTGCACCACAGGGATCGCCGCCAGCATCCGCAGCAAAGCAGTACCGCCGTAATCGCTCTGCCCGATCACCAACCCTGGCTTCAGAATCCAAAGCGGTGCAGCACTGGCCATAAGCTCGGCATCGCCTGCGGCTTTGGTTCGCATGAAATCGGTCGAAGCTGTTTTCTCTGCCCCGATGGCCGAAATCTGGACAATTGCGATACCTTTTTGCGCACAAGCTTTTCCAAGTGCACCGATGGCCAGATGATGCACCGTCTCAAGGTCGTCCAGAGATCCGTCTTGCAGCGCACCTGCGCAATTCACCACAAAATCAATCCCGTCCAGATAGCCCTGCCAATCCGAGGTCGCACCAAAGCCACGCAGATCGCCTTGAACCAGCTCCACTCCGGGCAGGATGCGCGCGCCGGTTTCCATGTTGCGCACCATGCCTCGGACAAACGCGCCCTGTGCACGTAAAGATCGGGTCACGGCCGCGCCAATAAACCCATAGGCACCCAGCACCAAGATACGTTTCCCACGCAACAACTGTTCGGACATGGCCGTGTAACCTTATGTTTTTCGACCACATTAGTGAGTTTGCGCCTGGGCTCAAACCTTTTGGCAGGTTTTATGGATGAAACAGCGACCCGACCAGATAGGCGATCGCAGCTGCGGCGCCGCCAATCAGCAATGTCTCACCCCCCGATCGCCACCAAGGTGCCAGTGACCACCGACTTTTGAGCGCACCGATGGCGAAAAAAACCGCCATCGTCATCCAGACCGACAGCGTAAAGGCGTCCGGCCAAGACATCACGAACGGCAGCAGAGGGATCATCCCGGCGACCAAAAAGGCGAGAAAGGTCGCAACGGCTGCTTTCATCGGGTGCGGGTCGACGCTGCCCAACCCGTATTCACCTTCGATCATCAGGTTGATCCAATTGTCTTGATCAGCGGTCACAGCATCGGTCGCGTCTTCCAGCACGCGTCCGGCAAGCCCTTTCTGCGCCAAAATCTCGCGCGCCTCTGCCCGTTCGCCATCAGGGTACAAGCTGATATGGCGCTGTTCGATCGCGCGGATGCGACGGATGTTGTCCAACTCGGCCTTGGTTCCGGAATAGTTGCCCGCCGCCATCGAGAACCCATCCGCCAGAACATTTGCCAGCCCGAGGGCCACGATCACGAAAGGCGACAAGCCCGCGCCCGCCACGCCTGCGACAATGGCAAAGGTGGTCACGGACCCGTCGATGCCACCATAAACCACATCGCGCAACACGCCGCGCCCGGGTGGCGCGTTGATCCGCGCGACAATTTCTTGCTGACTGTGGCCGTGATCGGTCATGGCTGGCTCCGCCTTCATTCTGCGGAAACCGGCGCACCAGCGCTTTGCGACAGATCAAGTCTTGTTGAACACCCCGCTCAGCGCGCGTTTGATCACACCACGGGTCGAGGGCTTGTGACGGTCCGAAAATGGCAAAGGCCGACACACCTCCATCGCGGCAACCCCAACTCTTGCAGTCAACGCCCCATTCACCAGACCTTCGCCAAAACGTCGTGATAATTTGCTGAGGACCGAGCTGCCCAGAATGGGCTCAAGCAGGTCATCGCCAACAGCCACGGCCCCGGTTGCCACCAGATGCACGAACACAGCGCGGGTCAGGCGCCAGCTGCCAAGAAACCCCGCGCGCCCGCCATAGATCTCGGCGATGCGGCGGATCATCCGTAACGAACTTGCAAGCGCAGTGGCCACATCCGCCAGTGCCAGAGGAACCAGAGCCGTCACCGTCGCCACCTGACGCGCTGCCGCCTCGACTTCGCGACTGGCGGCGGTATCAAGCGAGGCTAGCAATTCGTCCTCGGCCAGGCCCAAAAGGCCGGACACGTCGAACTGATCGTCCATGCGCTCGGTCAGGCGATCATGGCCCCATCGCGTCTCGTCCCGGCCTGCGTAGAAGGCCAGCAAGCGGGTGGTGACAGCACGCGCTTGTGCCAGATCCTCTTCGGCCAATGCAGTGTCTGCCGCGCGGCGCATCCCATCGACCCGTGACAGACGGCCAATGGCGGCCAGTTCGCGGATCACAATGATCAACACGACACACAGCAAGGCGATGATCAGGCCAGAGACAATCGTACCCAGCACAGGTGACCGGTCCAAAAGCGATTGCGCAAAATCCCACGCAGCGACCGAGACGACAGCGCCCACAACCGACACCGCAAGCCCCCAGAACCATTTGGACAAGGCCGAAGGTTTGCGCCCAGCCAGCCGCGCGGCCCCCTGCATCGCATGCTCCTGAGGCTGGGCGATATCGGGCACAGGCGGTGCCTGAGCGACATCCGTTTCGGGAGTGTCGTCATCCAGATCGAAAAGTACTGGGCCTTTAGCCATCTGTGGCCTCCCGACGGGTCCAGCCGAGTTTAATGTCGGGCAGGTTCTCTTCATTGCCCGACCCTTCGCCACGCTCCAGCTCGACAAAACCGTTGCGTTCATAGAACCGGCGCGCGCCCTGATTGGCTTGAAAGGTGTAAAGGCTCAACCGCGGGCTTTCAGACTTGGCGTCATCCAACAGCCGCTGCCCGAGCCCCTGCCCGCAAGACGCCCGGCACAGATAAAGCGCGTGCACCTCTGCGCCGTTGCGCGCCAGAAAGCCCACCACGCCCTGTTCGGTCTCGACCACCGTGACCCAGCCTCGGTCAATCATCTGACCGCAAAAGGCAATGGCCTCGGCCCCGCTGTGCAGCTTAGGCATCCAGTCCGTTTCGGTGGCAAACCGGTGCAGGATATCACCCGTGGCCCCCGCATCCGTGCTGCGGGCCGGGCGCAAGAGGACAGTCACAAGCGGTCTCCGATCAGAAACTGAGCCGCCCGATCCAAGCGGATATGCGGTGGACCATCGCCTGGACGCAGGCTGAGGGCGGCGGGTGCGAACGACATGAATCCATAGTCGGCATCCAGCCAGCTTTGCGCGCCGTCCCGCGCCGGGGCCAGCAGATGGGCCGGATCTTCGGGCAAAGCGCCGGGATAAAACGCCGCCTGCTTTCCGGTCTCGGCCAACCGGCCGCGCACGCATGGCAATTCGGTTCCGTTATGGGCCCGCATCTCTTCGGTTGTGGCACGTAGCGAGGCCAGCGACAGCGCTGCCGTCTCGGCCCCCGCAAATTTTGCACGATCCTGCGCGTCGCGGGTCAGCGCCTCCATGATCGCGGTCAGGCGCGGGTGTTGCAGATGGTGTAGATGATCCGCTTTGGTGGCCGCAAACAGAATGCGTTCGACCCGTTTGCCCAGCAAAAGCTGGGTCAACCACGCGTTTTTGCCGGGTCGGAAAGCTGACAGGATGTCCGCCATGGCGCGCCGCATATCCTCGACCGCTTGCGGGCCTTTATGGATCGCGCCCAGCGCATCCACCAAAACGACCTGACGGTCGATGCGGGAAAAGTGGTCGCGAAAGAAGGGTTTGACCACTTGCGCCTTATAGGCCTCGAACCGCCGCTCAAGCTCGCGATGCAGGGTGCGGCGACGCGCAGCGCCGTCGACGGGCAGCGGTGCAAATGTCAAAACCGGAGACCCCGCCAAATCGCCCGGCAGAAGGAACCGCCCGGGTGTGCAGTCGTAAAACCCCGCCTCGCGGGCGGCATTCAGATAGTCCGAGAATGCCGCAGCAAGGCCCTGTGCAACCGGCTCCTCATGCGCGCCTGCTGGATCAACCTGCTCCAATTGCGTCAGAAACCCCGCGGCCTCGGGGCGCGTCTTGATCCGTGCAAGCGTTTCCGTGGACCATTCGGCGTAGCTCTTATCAAGCAGTGCCAAATCCAGAAGCCATTCGCCGGGATAATCCACGATGTCCAGATGGATGGTCCGGGGCCCCTGCAACCCGGCCAATAGCCCCGCAGGTCGCGCCTTGAAGGACAGCCGCAACTCGGACACCGCACGCGTGCTTTCGGGCCAATGCGGTGACGGGCCGGTCAGCGCCGACAAATGCGCCTCATAGTCAAATCGCGGCACGGTGTCATCAGGCTGTGGCTGCAGATAGGCGGCGTTAATGCGCCCCTCTTGTTGGGCCACAAGTCCGGTCATGCGACCGCGGTCCAAAAGGTTTGCCACCAGTGACGAGATGAAAACCGTTTTGCCCGACCGCGCCAACCCGGTCACACCCAGCCGGATCACCGGCTCGAACAGCGCCTCGGACACCGTGTCGCCGATGGTTTCGACACCGCGTGCCAAATTGTCTGCCAGCGCTGAAATGACCAATCTGTCGCCCCGCAAAAATCCTTTCCCCCAAGATAGGTAGCACCCGCAGCACATGCCAGCGCTTTTCCCGCTCTTGCCCCTTTTGGCCGTGCGCGTTACCAGCAGCACATGCCCAGATACGCGTTGAAAGTCGAATACCAGGGGGAGCCGTTTGCCGGATGGCAACGGCAAAAGGACCAACCGTCGGTGCAGGGTGCGATTGAACGGGCCCTGTCGTGCATTCAAACCGGCGAACACACCATAGCAGCTGCCGGGAGGACGGACGCGGGCGTCCATGCGTTGGGGCAAGTGGCCCATTGCGATCTGGTCAAGGATTGGGACCCGTTCCGCCTGAATGAGGCGTTGAACTATCACCTCAAGCCTCAGCCGGTGGCCATCGTTGGCGCCGCGCGGGTCGCTGATGACTGGCACGCCCGGTTTTCAGCGCTTGAGCGTCAATATCTGTTCCGCATCCTGATGCGCCGCGCACCTGCGACCCATGACAGGGGTCAGGTTTGGCAGATTAACCACGAGCTTGATGTGACCGCTATGCAGGCCGGGGCGGATATGTTGCTGGGCCGTCATGATTTCACGACGTTTCGGTCATCAATATGTCAGGCAGCCAGCCCGGTCAAAACCCTGGACGAGCTGCGCGTCGAGCAGTTGCAAGGGTTTTCCGGCCCCGAGATCCATTTCCACGTGCGCGCCCGGTCCTTCCTGCACAATCAGGTGCGCAGCTTTGTCGGTACGCTGGAACGGGTTGGTGCTGGGGCCTGGTCACCGCAGGATGTGCGTGATGCGTTAGAGGCCAAAACCCGCACCGCCTGTGGGCCGGTTTGCCCGCCGCAGGGGTTGTATCTGGCGCGGGTTGGCTATCCTGAACCGGTGTTTGACTAACTCAGATCGCGCGCAGCAAAAGGCCGCTGGCAATTGCCGCGATGATCAGACCGGCAAGCAGTTCGATCGTGGGCGCAAGGATCGCCGCAAAACGCGTGGCCGAGGCTGAGGCCAACAACCCGCCCCGCAGGCCAAAGGATGTCCAGCCCACCAATGTGGTGACTGTCGCCGTGCCCAGCGCCATGGCAAAAGCGCCCGCGACGCCGACCATCGCGATCCCCATCTGCCAGGTCAGGATCAGAACGAACAAGGCGCCAGTACACGGTCGTACCGCAATCCCCGCAATCAGCGCCAGAGCTTCTCGCAGCGATCCCACATTTGCGACCTCTTCGGCTGTCGGGCCATGTTTGTGACCGCAGCTTGAACAGACCTCTCCGTCATGGTGATGATCATGGCTATGATCATGGTGATGGTGGCCCTGCGCCTTGCCACTTTGATGCTGTCGCGCAAAGCCACGAAGGGCACGAAACACCAACCACAACCCGATCAGAGCAATTGCGCCATAGCTGACAGGTGCCATGATGCGCTCGGTGGTGCCAACCAGCGTCTGTCGCGACATCTGGAACACCAACACTCCGGCATAGACCAGTACAACGGCTGTCACGGCTTGGCCCAGGCTGGATAATACGCTGATGGCCGACAGACGCCAAAAAGCCACTTGTCGACCCAGCCCGTAGCCTCCGATCAGAACCTTTCCGTGACCCGGTCCAATCGCATGGAAAAACCCGTAGGCGAAACAGACACCCAGCAGCGTGGCAACCGCCGCCGGTTGTTCCGCCTTCGCCGCCCGCAAAGACCGGGCGATCTGGTTCTGAAACGCCCTTTGTTCGCCCGCAGCCCAGGCCGCAAGGCTGTCAAACCCGCCGCTGCCCCAGAACCAGAGCAGAACTGCGCAGGCCAGAAAAACCGGAATAATCAGGTATCGGGACATGTCAGGCGGATCTCGGTTGCAAAATTCTCGCCCACCAGCGGAATGTCGTTTTCTTCCAGATCGTAATCGGCATCCAGGGTCAAAAGAAACGCCTGCATCTGCGCAAGCTGACCGTCGATATCGGGATCAATCCGTTCGATCATGCAGGCCGAGCCACCTTCTACGGTAACCGGCCGGGTCATGTCGTAATAGGTGTAATAGGTCTCATCAAACGCTTTGGCTGACAGGCCTGTGGCTGGTACACCACCGCCTTCCACAGCACGCAGATGCGTTGTGACAATACGCCCGTTTTCCGTTGTGGCTGTCGGCTCCATCGGACCGGACAACGGCACAACGACACCGTCGCGCGCGATAACGAGATCGCCATTATAGCCCTCGACCCACTGCGCATCGAAACCAGTCAGATACTCGGTTTCGGCTTGGGTCAGGATGCCATCCGCGTCATTGTCCAGACGAAAATCTTCGAGGATCAGCAACGAATAGAACTCATCATACGCCCAGGTCACCCGAACATGGGTCAGTTGACCGGTCTCATCAATGATCAGCTCGAGCCCGGTGTCGATGAATACATGCGGATGGGCCGCCGCCGACAGGGGCAAGCAAACCGCAATCAAGGCTTTGGTCCAGATACGCATGATACGAAGATAGAATGGTGCCCCCCAAGGGGCAATCAACATTCACCCATTCCTGCGAAAACCGGCCAATTACCGATGCGGTGGAAACAGCACCAGGGTTTGCAAAGCCGTCCCAACCGGCCCTTGTGTGTCATAGAGCACCGATTGCGACATGCCGATCCCCGAGCTTTGCCAATGCGAGACTGACTCGGAGGCGAGCCAGTCCGAGACAGGTTCGCGGTGGATATTCACCGTCAGATCCGTGTTCATGAATCCCATCTGGGTCGTCGGCGCGTTCCACGAAATACCGTTGCCGCAGTCTGCCAAAGGACAGAGCGCCTGAATCGGCGATTGGACCTCGCCTTCCAGCAGTTGCGGCGTGCGCATCCATATGGTCTTGGGCCCGGCCCCCTGGTTGCCACCTTTGGGATAGGCAATTTCAGAATGATGCGCAAAGCCCGTTAGATCGTGGCGCATTTCACCAATGGGGAACGGCCCGTCCACGATGGTCTCAAGCCGTGGTCCAACCTGTTCGACATTGGGAACATCACCAAGATCACGTCGGGTCAGATGCATGGTTGTGGCCGTCGCGCATAGCGTGTCGTCCAGATCATGCACAGTCACCCGCGTTGTGCCCAGCGTCTTGGTGTGCCGGGTTGTCTCGGCGGCGACGCGCAACCCGGCCAACGGCAAAGGCCGCAGCAAGTCGACCGTCAGCCGGGTCAGCATCTTGTCCGGGCCAATCTCGGTCTCGGCGGCCCGCACGATCAGGCCACTCACCGGCCCGGCATGGCAGTGATCTGCCGACCACGGCCCCCGCGCGGCATCATTGCCCACAAAAACCCCGTCATCGCGCAGGTGGAAATAGGCGTGCTGGTCCAAGTCGATGGGGGCAGACATAGGTGCTTAGACCTTTTCCTGAGTGTATTTCTTCAGTTCGGCTCGCGCCACCTGACGGCGATGGACCGCATCCGGCCCGTCAGCAAGGCGCAGGGTGCGCACATGGGTCCAGGCATTGGCCAGTGGCGTGTCTTGGCTGATGCCTTGTGCACCAAACATCTGCACCGCTTCGTCGATCACCTTCAGGGCCACCCGGGGCGCGATCACTTTGATCTGGCTGATCCAGGGGGCCGCCGCCCGGGCATCGCCCTGATCCATGTACCACGCCGCTTTCAGGCATAGCAGTCGGGCCATTTCGATCTCCATTCGGCATTCGGCGATAATGTCGTAATTGGCCCCCAACTGAGCCAGCTTCTTACCAAACGCCTCGCGCCGCAGCGACCGTTGGCACATCTGCTCAAGCGCGGCTTCGGCCTGTCCGATGGCACGCATGCAGTGATGGATGCGTCCGGGCCCAAGACGTCCCTGCGCGATCTCGAACCCCCGGCCTTCGCCCAGTAGCATGTTTTCGGCCGGGACGCGCACATCCGAAAACCGGATATGCATGTGACCATGGGGCGCGTCGTCATGGCCATAGACTTCCATCGGGCGCAGGATTTCGATGCCGGGGCTGTCTGCCGGGACCACGATCATCGATTGACGCTGGTGTTTGGGCAGGTCTTCACCACCGGTTTTGACCATCACGATGTAAACTTTACAGCGGGGATCACCGGCCCCGGACGACCACCATTTTTCACCGTTCAGGACGTAGCCTTCCCCATCGCGCACACAGGACATCGAGATGTTGGTGGCATCTGACGAGGCCACATCCGGCTCGGTCATCAAATAGGCCGAACGGATCTGCCCATCGAGCAGCGGTTCCAGCCACTCTTGCTTCATTTTTTCAGAGCCGTAGCGTTCGAACACTTCCATATTGCCGGTGTCTGGGGCCGAGCAGTTGAACACCTCGGCACCAAGCGGTGTCTTGCCCATCTCTTCGGCGAAATAGGCATATTCAACCGTTGTCAGCCCATAGCCCTTGTCACTGTCCGTCAGCCAGAAATTCCAAAGACCTGCCGCTTTGGCCTTGGCTTTGAGCCCCTCAAGGATTTCCGCCTGGCGTTCTGTATATTGCCAGCGGTCGCCCTTGCCGATTTCGTCGTGGTATTCCTGTTCCAGCGGCATGACCTCGTCTCGGATCAAATCGGCCACGCGTTGCAACAGAGCTTGATTCTCTTCACGCAGTCCAAATGTCATGGTCATGGCAAATCCTCCTTGGCCCCGGTGCATGGGCTTTACCTTTGGCCGAAGGATGGCTTAGCTGGCCGCAGGCGTCCAGTTGGGTGACGGAACGTCACTGTAGGAAATTCCAAAGTAAGGAACCGGCGAATGGCTCTGTTGATTGAAACCGGAATGACGGGATGGATTAGCAATGAGGACCTCGCCCGAGATATCGGAAAATCCGCCCCGGATCTGGACCTGCGCACACCCGAAAACCTGGGCAATCCCGCAGAGATCACGATGATGGCGGTTGCGAACCTGAATACGGATCGTATGCGTGGCCTGCCAAACCTGAAGCTGATCCAAAAGCTGGGCGCCGGGGTCGAAACAATTGTTCATAACCCCGCACTGCCTGACCACATTCGGGTCACCCGTCTAAAGCCTGACGCCCCAGCGCAGGGAATCGCCGAATGGTTTCTGGCCTATATCCTGCGCCACCAAAGGCACATGGCGTTTCATCAGGCCGCCCAAAGCCGGTCGGAATGGGTGTCAAAAGCCCCCGTATATTCGCCCGATACTGTCGTGGGCGTGCTGGGTCTGGGCCATATCGGCAGCCGTACCGCGACGATGTTGAACATGATCGGGTTTCAAGTGATGGGATGGAGCCGATCGCTAAAGCAGATCCAAGGCGTCACCTGCCTGCATGGTGCAGATGCGTTGCCGCAGCTCTTGAGCCAATGCGACCATATCTGCGCCATCCTGCCGTCCACTCCTGACACAACGGGCTTGTTCGATGCTCGGATGTTGGCGCAGATGAAACCTGGCAGCCAATTATTGAACGCAGGCCGAGGCGATTTGATCGACGAAGCGGCACTGATCGCCGCGCTGGACCAAGGTACTCCCGGCCACGCAGTGCTGGACGTCACCAGCAAAGAACCATTACCTGCCGATAGCCCCCTTTGGCAGCATCCCAGCGTTACGATCACGCCACATGTATCGGGCTGGTTCCTGGGCGACGCGCTGACCGATGTTATTGAGAACTTTCGCCGACTCACAGCGGGTACAGATCTGTTGCACGAGGTTGACCGCGCGCGCGGGTACTAGGCGCGCACCGTCAGGGCGACAAAATCCAGTTACCATTACCGTCGTTGCAGCGCCGCGTTCGGATCTCGCGCGCATTTTCACCGGCCGGTTCCACGAAATGTTGCAGAATGACGCAATTGTCTTGAACGGCCCCGATCCGGATCACGCCCTTGGACCCGGTCTCATCATTCACCCAAGAGCGTTCCTTGCCTGCCGAAGGCCCACTTGCCAAAAGTTCGTTCGAATTGGCGCTGACAACCTCGAAATCTGCCGGAGTCAGCCCCATCTCGGCGATGATCCGAGACAGCGGCTTGGCTTGCGCGGCACTTGTAGCCAGTACCATCGAAATAACGGCCAAAGTAATGCGGGTATTCATAGCGGCCCCTCCTGCTAAAACGTATTGAGATCAGCTTACAGCGCCCAATCGGCAGCGCCAAGACCACCTTCAAAATATCCCGAACAATCCTATCGCAACGCCAACTCTAGGCGCGTACGCAACTTCACCCCATAGTCACTGCAACACAGCTCCGAGGCAGCAGATGAAACACCCCAGCTATTATGCGCCACAGGGCGGGCACCCCGACCAGACGCAGCTCTTGACTGATCGCGCCATGTTTACCGAGGCTTATGCGGTCATCCCCAAAGGCACGATGCGTGACATCGTGACAAGCTGCCTGCCCTTCTGGACAGGCACACGCCTCTGGGTCCTGTCGCGCCCCCTCAGCGGGTTTGCAGAAACCTTTTCGCAATACATCATGGAGGTGCAACCGGGTGGCGGCAGCGACCGCCCCGAAACCGACCCAAAGGCTCAGGGCGTTCTGTTTGTTGTGGAAGGTGCGATTACCTTGACACTGGGTGGCGAAAGCCACGTGCTTGAGGAAGGCGGCTATGCCTATATCCCACCGGGCAGTGACTGGACGCTGCACAATCGCGCAGGCCCGGTCGCACGGTTTCACTGGATCCGCAAAGCTTACCAGCAGGTCCAAGGCCTGCCCCTGCCCGATCCGATCATCGCCAACGAACGCGAGATTGCCCCAACACCCATGCCCGGCACCGAAGGCCGCTGGGCCACAACACGGTTTGCCGACCCCGACGACATGCGCCACGACATGCATGTCAACATCGTCACCTTTGAACCCGGCGGCGTCATTCCTTTCGCTGAAACCCATGTCATGGAACACGGGCTGTATGTTTTGGAAGGCAAGGCAGTCTACCGGCTCAACCAGGATTGGGTCGAGGTCGAGGCTGGCGACTATATGTGGCTGCGCGCCTTCTGCCCGCAAGCCTGTTATGCCGGGGGGCCGGGGCGTTTTCGCTACCTGCTCTACAAAGATGTAAACCGGCACATGCCGCTGTCTTTGTCACGCTGAGGTGTTCCTTCGTATCGGGGCTTCACAGAACCGCCGCAATCTGATGAGATAAAAGAAATTCAAATACGGAGACTGTTTTATGCGATTGCGCGCCCTGACTTTGACCCTTTGCTGCACCTTGGGACTTTCAGCTGTGTTTTCGGCTCCGGTGGCCGCAGCGGAAGACACCAAATCCGTGACGGTTTTCACAAGGACATGGGCCGTAACTCAGGTCGCCGATGAGCCGGTGATTTATCGCGCAACCCGCGACAACAACAACCTCAACCCGTTTGGCCGTCCTGCGATGCTGCGCACCACGCAGGCCATCGCGGCCATTCAACAGGCCACCGGCTGCAAGGTTATTGTGAACAGCATGTATCAAAACATCTCGGGCCAGTTCTTTTCGCAGGTGAACTGCGGATCCTAAGCCCTTGAATGGGCATTGAGGTCCGTGGGACCTCCTGCCATAGCTTGCGCATGAAACTCGCGATCAATGGATTCGGTCGGATTGGCCGCACGATCCTGCGTCAGGTTCTGGCCCTGCCGCAGGGATCAGATGTCGAGGTGGTGTTGATCAATGACATCGCACCACTGGACACCTGCGCTTACCTGTTCAAATACGACAGCACCTTCGGACCTTATGCCGGGGATGTCGTGGCCGAGAGCGCTGCGCTCAATATCGATGGCCACAGTTTCCCGATGACCCACAGCGCGGATCTGAGCAGCGTGAACCTTCAAGGCGTCGATGTCCTGCTCGATTGCACCGGCATTGCGCGCACCTCAGACGTCGCGCGCCAGGGTCTGAGTGCGGGGGCTCGCAAAGTGCTGATCTCTGGCCCATCGCCTGCCGCCGAGATCACGCTTGTGCTGGGAGCCAACGACGACGCGCTGGGTGACGCGCAGATCGTGTCCAACGCGTCCTGTACTACGAATGGGCTCGCACCATTGATCAAGGTTATCGATACCGTGGCGGGCGTCGCATCGGCGCATATGACCACGAT
Organism: Ruegeria sp. HKCCD7255; assembly: GCF_013031565.1. Lineage (NCBI taxonomy): Bacteria > Pseudomonadati > Pseudomonadota > Alphaproteobacteria > Rhodobacterales > Roseobacteraceae > Ruegeria > Ruegeria sp. HKCCD7255. The sequence continues at coordinate 165,654 of NZ_WQAG01000004.1, forward strand.
CCATTGCTACACCAACAGCCAACCCATGGTGGACGCGCCACGCGGCGATCTTGCCCGGTCTCGCGCCGGAGCCCTCTCGATGGTGCCCACAACCACCAGCGCCACTCACCTGATTGATGAGGTTCTTCCGCATCTTGCAGGCCGTATTTCAGGTGCCGCTGTTCGTGTTCCCACCGCCAGTGTGTCCGCCGTTGATCTGGTGGTGACCCTTGGACGCGAGATGCAGGCGTCCGAATTCGACACGGCATTACGCTCTGCTGTCGCGGCCTCACCTGTGCTGGGTTGGACAGATGATCCCCTAGTCTCTTCCGACCTGCGCAGCCGCAGTGAATCGCTGGTCATCGCTGGACCCGAAACACGGCAGATCGGCGCTCAGCAGATTCGCGTGTTTGGCTGGTATGACAATGAATGGGGCTTTTCTGCGCGCATGCTGGACGTGGCCCGCCTGATGGCGACGCGCTGACGCAGGGGGTGGGCTTGCCCGCACCCTGCCCGGCCCAACCGGTCAAAATGCATCTTCGATGCATGCGGACCGGGCGGGAGCTCTCTGTCAACCGCTGACAACCTCGTAGGGCGCATCGAACCAGAACTCTTCCAAGTTGTCCCCAGCGCCGATGCGGTCAACCACCGCAAACAAACCTGGCCCGTGCAAGGGCGTCAGAACCCCATGCCAGGTTCCGCGATGATAGTTCACCGTCTGCCCGGGCTGGGTCAGAAAAGCCTGTGGCCTTCCGGGCTGGCCGTTGTGATCCTCTGCGACAATCACCAGAAAAGGCTGGTAGGTCATCGGGATAAAGGCCTGACTGCCCTCAGGATGCCGTTCAACCATATCCAGGTGATACGGCAAAGCGCGCGGATTTGCGTTGAACAGGCTGATTCCGGCTCGCCCTTCCGCAAAATCCAGCTGCGCGCGATCATGGAACCGCTCACATTGCCCCTGGTTGATGATCTTGTCCGGCGCACCGCCCGTGTGGATCAAATCCCCAAACGGTGCGAAATTCTGGGCCGAGATCGGCTGAATCATGATCTGGCGGCTCATGACGGAAGCAGCTCGCGCAGGCGGAATTCGGCAATCCGTTCCACTTGGCGGCAGGCCTCGGCAAACTCTGTCTCGCGATCTTGTTCAATCCGCCGCTCAAAGGCCTGAAGGATCGACACTTTGTCATGGTCGCGCACCGCGATGATAAAAGGAAACCCGAATCGCGCGGTATAACGCTGGTTCAGATCCGTGAACTGCGCCCGCTCGGCGTCGGTCAACGCGTCCAACCCTGCCGAAGCTTGCTCGGCCGTGCTGTCCTGCGTCAACCTCTTCGCCTGCGCCAGTTTGCCTGCCAGGTCTGGATGTGCTGTAAGCACGCCCAACCTTTCTTCCTCTGTTGCGGATCGGAACATCCGACACAGGGCGTTGTGCATCCCACCCGCCGTGTCATGAGCCGGACCAAGTTCTAGTTCAAAGGCCCGCTCGGCAATCCAGGCAGAGTGTTCGAATACCCCGCCAAACCGCTCGACAAAGCTTGCCTTGTCCATCTCCGACGGTCTTGCCCGCGGCTCCGGTGGATGGGTCGCGGCCCAATGCTCTGCAATCTGCAACCGCGTGGCGAACCAGACATCCGAGAACCCGCGCGCATAGTCCAGAAACCGCTGCAACGCCATGATACGCCCGGGGCGACCGATCAGACGGCAATGCAACCCAATGGACAGCATCTTTGGGGCACCCGCCTCACCCTCTTCGTAAAGCGCATCAAAACTGTCTTTAAGATAGCTGAAGAACTGATCCCCTGCGTTGAATCCTTGAGGGGTTGCAAAGCGCATATCGTTACAGTCCAGCGTGTAAGGTACGATCAACTGATCCCACCCGCCGGTCTTCATCCAATAGGGCAAGTCATCCGCGTAAGTATCGGCCACATAGTCAAAACCGCCCTCTTCCGCGACCAGACGCACGGTGTTTTCCGAACACCGCCCGGTATACCAGCCGCGCGGGCGGGACCCGACCACCTCGGTATGCAGGCGGATCGCTTCGGCAATCTGCGCGCGCTCTTCGTCTTCGGGCATGTCTTTATGCTCAACCCATTTCAGCCCGTGGCTGGCGATCTCCCACCCGGCGTCTTTCATCGCGGCCACCTGATCCGGCGAACGCGCCAAAGCTGTTGCCACGCCATAGACCGTGATTGGCAAATCCTTCATCAGCCTGTGCAGACGCCAAAACCCGGCGCGTGCGCCATATTCATAGATCGATTCCATGTTCCAATGGCGCTGCCCTTGCCATTGCGCCGCGCCCACGATTTCAGACAAAAACGCCTCTGACGCGGCATCCCCGTGCAAAACACAGTTCTCACCGCCTTCTTCGTAGTTCAGCACGATCTGCACAGCCAACTTTGCGCCACCGGGCCATTTTGCATCCGGCGGTGTTGCGCCATAGCCGATCATGTCGCGAGGGTAACGAGGCGCTTGCATGGCATATTCCAATTCATCTTCGTGGTGAAAGCAGAGTTACCCTAGAAAATTCCGAAGGATTATCAAATCAATCCGAACGCAGTTTCCGGCGATTTCTACAGTTCCAAGGCGTGCGCGTTTGCGCCAGTGTAAAGCAAAAGCCGCTTAGACCTCAGGAGATCCCGATGGCAGGTTATCTGACAACCCATGTTCTAGACACAGCTCTTGGCCAACCTGCCCAAGGGATCTACATCGCGCTTTACCGAGTGTCCGGGAATTCGCATCGCAAACTGATCGAACTTGAAACAAACGAGGATGGCCGAACAGACAGCCCGATCCTGCCACCGGAGAAGTTCAAAACGGGTACATATGAGCTGATCTTTTTCGCAGGCGACTATCTGCGTGCGACCGGCCAAGATGGGCCAGACCCCCTGTTTCTGGGCCAGATCCCGATCCGGTTCGGCATGTCCGATCCTGAGGCGCATTATCACGTGCCGCTTCTTTTGTCGCCTTACGGCTATTCAACCTATCGCGGCAGCTGAGCTGTTTTTGTCGGGCTCCCGCCCGTCAGGCCCTCTTGTCAGAGGTCCTTCCCGTTGGGCCCAGCGCCGCGCCTTACAGGCACGACGCGGTTGTTCTGCTGGACCAAGGGCACGCTCACCCAATCCGACGCTACCGCGCCGCCACGCCCAACGCCGCACAGGGCCGGAACGGCACAAGCGGGGCGGGAGCGCTTTTAGCTGATATGCTCTGACTGCCTGACGAATTTCGCAATTCGTTCGATCATGAAATCCATGAACAGACGCGCCTTGGGATCCTGATGGCGGCGATGCGTGTAAAGGCAAGCCATTTGCACCGGCACTGGCGGTGTCTCGGTCGCAACGGGCACAAGCCGCCCGGCCTTTAGATGCTCGGCTACTTCAAAGACAGGTTTCAAAGCGATGCCCTGCCCGGCGACGGCCCAATCGGTCAGAACGTCGCCGTCATCGCATTCAAACCGACCCGAAACGGCAAACCGTTTTGGCCCGTCTGGTGTTTCCAGTAGCCACTGAAACTCGGACGCGCCCGGGTATCGCAGATTTAGACACTCATGTTTGTCCGAAACCAGTGCCGCGCCACTGGGCGGCATTCCGCGGCGCGCGACATACTCGGGCGCGGCACACAAAACGCGCTGGCAATCGGCGATTTTGCGGATGCGCAACGTGCTGTCTTCCGGCTGCCCAATGAAAAACGCCAGATCCAAACCTTCCGTTGTCAGATCGACGGAACGATCCGTCAGGCGCAATCGAACATCGATCTCGGGGTATTGCGATAGAAACTCGGGCACATGCGGAGACAACAGACGCCGCCCGACCCCCAAAGGCGCCGCCACGAACAAAGAGCCCCTGGGCACTTCGGTCAGGTTCATGACCTGAGCCTCGGCATCATCGACCGCATCCAACACCCCCACGGCACCTGGGTAGAACGCCCTTCCCTGTTCGGTTGGCGTCAGGTTGCGCGTGGTTCGCTGGAACAGACGCACCCCCAAATGATCCTCCAACTGCGATATCCGTGCGGATGTAACTGCCGGAGAAATACGCAAATCCCGTCCGGCTGCAGACATACTGCCCAAATCATAGACCCTGACAAAGGTGCGGATGTTGTCGAGATAGGACATCTTATCGTTTTTTTTGATACAGTTTGACAATATACGGGAATACCGAAGAAAACCCCGCTTGCCTAGTGTGGCGCCACCCTGTCGGAGAGCCCTTTCATGTATGATTTCGCGATTTTCTGGGATTGGATGGCCTTTGCCGTTCGGTGGCTGCATGTGATCACGGCCATCGCCTGGATAGGCTCGTCATTTTATTTTATCGCGCTGGATCTGGGGCTGAATCGCGACATTCCCGGCCCGGCAGACGGTGAAGAATGGCAGGTGCATGGCGGTGGCTTTTATCACATCCAGAAATACCTCGTCGCACCTGAGCGAATGCCGGACCATCTGACCTGGTTCAAATGGGAAAGCTATGCGACCTGGCTGAGCGGGGCCGCGCTGCTGATGATCGTCTATTGGGTCGGTGGTGAGCTTTATCTGATCGACGCGCAAAAGGCGGATCTAGCCTTGTGGCAAGGCATTCTGATTTCTGCGGCGTCCCTGACCATCGGGTGGTTGGTGTACGACTTCCTGTGCAAGTCGAGCCTGGGGCAACGCCCAACCCTGCTGATGATCCTGCTGTTTTGCCTGCTTGTGGTGATGGGCTGGGGCTATAACCAGATCTTCACCGGGCGCGCCATGATGCTGCATCTGGGCGCGTTTACCGCGACGATCATGACAGCAAATGTGTTCTTCATCATCATGCCAAATCAGCGGATCGTGGTGGATGATCTGAAAAACGGTCGCACGCCCGACCCCAAATACGGCAAGATTGCCAAGCTACGATCGACCCATAACAACTATCTGACGCTGCCCGTCGTCTTCCTGATGCTGTCGAACCATTACCCGCTGGCCTTCGCGACCGAGTATAACTGGATCATTGCAGCCCTGGTGTTCTTGATGGGTGTCACCATCCGTCATTACTTCAACACCCGCCATGCCCGTGCCGGAAACCCGACCTGGACCTGGCTGGTCACGGCCCTGCTGTTCATCGCGATCATGTGGCTGTCATCAGTCCCCATGTATCGGCCGCTGGAAGAGGCAGAGGCCACCCCGCTGACACCGTACGAGCAACGCTTTGCCGCAGCCGAAGGGTTCGAAGAGGCCCATGACATCGTGCTTGGCCGGTGTTCCATGTGTCATGCGCGCGAACCGGTGTGGGAGGGTATTCTATGGGCCCCTAAAGGTGTTTTGCTTGAAACCGAGGCCGACATTGCGCGCAATGCCCAGCAGATCTATTTGCAGGCCGGAGTGACCCATGCCATGCCACCGGCCAACGTCACCTACATGGAACCCGAAGACCGCGCCGCTCTGATCCGCTGGTTTCGCAACGCCGATCTATGAGGTCGGGCTCAATATTTGCCAAAATTGGTGACTCGGCACACAAATTATGCTTCCCCCAGCCTACGTCTGATGATCTAATATAGGAATAACAATATTTCGCCCCGGATAAGGGCGATGAGATCGATTTTCGCTTGGGGCGGTGGAAACTCATGACATTCACGGGCAAGCCTATTGGCGCTTTGGGGCGGTGTTTGGTTTTCACTGTTGCCACTTTTGTGCCCGGCTTTGCAGCAGCATTGGACGTCTCGCTTTCGGCCCCCGGCGCGCCGAAAGAACTGGTCAACCGGTTGGAAGAGACCTCTTCTGTTTTCACCGCCGACTCTCGTGGCCTCGACACCTCAATAGAGGTGTTGTCTGCCGCACTATCGGATTACCGCACGATCGTTCAGATCATGTATGACGAGGGCTATTTCAGCCCTGTTGTCAGCATCAAGCTGGATGGTCAGGAAGCCGCAAAAATCAATACGCTGGAAGCTCCTGCGCAATACAAGACCGCGACCATTCTTGTCACACCTGGGCCTACATTCACCTTTGGCGAGGCCATTCTCGCGCCTGTTGCACCAGATACAGTTGTTCCCGAAGAGTTCGCGACTGGCAAACGCGCGACCACGGGTGCCATTCAGCAGGCCGCATCTGCAGGTGTTCAGGGCTGGCGCAATGCCGGTCATGCCAAGGCAGAGGTTGAGGGCCAGCGTATCATTGCGCGGCACGCTCAGGCCCGGCTGGATGCAGATATCGAATTGTCCCCTGGGCCGCGCCTGACCTTCGGCAAGATGATCATTGAAGGCGACAGCCGGGTGCGCCACCGGTCGATCGAAAAGATTGCTGGTTTCCCCACAGGCGAGGTTTATTCGCCCGAGCAAGTTCAAAAGGTCGGGACCCGACTGCGGCGCACGGGTACATTCTCGGTCGTTTCCTTGACAGAGGCGGAAACACCAAACCCCGACGGCACGCTGGACTTTACCGCTACGTTCGAAGACCTTCCGCCACGCCGCCTGACCTTTGGAGCGGAAATCGCTTCGCGCGATGGCTTGGACCTGAGCGCAACATGGACCCATCGGAATGTCTTTCGCAGGGCCGAGCGCCTTCGGTTTGAGGCCACCCTGCGCAATATCGGCGGAGCGGAAAACCTGGACGGCAGGATTGGCCTGCGACTGGATCAACCGGATCGTCTGGGCCCCGATGACAACACGTTCTGGAGTGCGTTGCTGGAGCGCAGAAACACTGAGAACTACAATGTCACACTGGCTTCGGTGACCTATGGTGCAAGGCGCACGTTTTCAGACAGGCTCTATGCCGAAGCGTCTTTCGGTTTCCAGTATTCGGACGCGGATGATGCGTTTGGAAGCGGCCGAAAGTTCCGCTATCTAGTTCTGCCTGTGCGATCCGAATGGGACCAACGCGACAGCAAGGTCAGTGCAACGCGGGGATACTATCTGGATTCGCAAGTCATGCCTTTTGCCGGTTTGTCAGAAACGGACAGCGGTATTCGCTTGTTCTTTGATGGGCGTGCCTACAACGATCTGGGCACAAATGGCCGCCTTGTCCTGGCGGGGCGGATTCAGATCGGTTCGGTGCTTGGACCATCGCTTGACGGCGTGACACCCGATTTTCTGTTCTTCTCGGGGGGGGCCGGAACGGTGCGCGGGCAACCATTTGAAAGCCTGGGCATCCCAATTGGAACCGGTGTTGTCGGAGGCAAGTCCTTTGTTGGCCTGTCCGCGGAAGTGCGAGGCAAGGTCACGGATGCGCTGTCTTTGGTCGGGTTCTACGACTTTGGCGTTGTTGATACCTCGTCTTTCGTGGGCAGCGGTGCGGAACAACATTCTGGTGCCGGTTTGGGTGTGCGCTATGATTTAGGTGGCTTTGGCCCGTTGCGCTTTGACCTTGCGCTGCCGGTTCAGGGCACAACGGGCGACGGATTGCAGTTTTATCTTGGGATCGGGCAGGCCTTTTGAGACGTGAGACCGCATATCCTCTGCTGATCGCTGCTTTGGCGATCTGCGCGCCCGCTCCGCTGGCTGCGCAGGATGACGGCGGTGGCAGCATGATCGAGCGGTTCCTGCAGGACACTTTATCCGGTGATGATCAGAACGTACGCGTGATCGGGCTCGAAGGTGCGCTCAGCTCACGCGCCACGATCCAGGAAATCACCGTTGCGGACGACGAAGGTGTTTGGCTGACGATCAAAGGCGCCGAGTTGGATTGGAACCGCTTGGCACTGATCCGTGGGCGCTTCTCTGTAAATGCCTTGACCGCACAAGAAATCGATATCGCCCGCGCACCTGGCACCACGACCAAGACCGAGACGGAAACACCTTCGGCTGAGGTTACGCCGTTTCAATTGCCTGAGCTGCCGGTCGCAATTCAAATCGGCGAGTTGCGCATCGACGACCTGTCTTTGGGCGAGCCCTTGATCGGTGTTGCGGCTGAGTTGAAGATCGAGGGCAATTTGTCTCTGGCAGATGGCACTTTGGACACTTCACTGGATATCGACCGCGTGGACCGTGCCGGGGATACAATCGACCTGAAAGCTGGGTTCAGCAACGCCACTCGCGAAATCGATCTTGATCTGACCGTATCCGAGGCATCCGGGGGCCTGATATCGACCGCGCTGGGGATCCCTGACAGCCCGCCGCTGAGCGTCACCGCCAAAGGGGCTGGTCCGGTGACTGATTTCACAGCTGATATCGGCGTTAGCAGCGATGAATTCCAACGATTGAGTGGTCGGGTTCAACTGCGCTCTGCTGTGCCAGATGGGACGATTGCGGACGGGATTGCCTTTACCGCAGACATCGGTGGCGATCTGACACCGTTCCTGGCCGAAGAGATGGATACCTTCTTCGGCACCGAGACCAAGGTTTTTATAGACGGGCAGACACAGGCGGATGGTGGGCTCGATATCTCGGACATCGAAATCACGGCGCAGGCGCTAAAGCTGGAAAGCCAATTGAAACTGGCAGCAGGCGGTGCCTTGCAACTGATTGCGGTTCAAGGCCGGATCACACCGCCCGAAGGCGACCGTGTCGTCTTGCCGGTCAGTGGCGGAAAGACCTCAATTGGGGCGGCACAGTTGTCGGCGCTGTTTGATGCTCAAAACGGAAACCTGTGGGACCTAAGCTTAACCGCCAATGATGTCGATGCGGATCAAATCAATCTGGACCGCGCACAAATCGCTGGTCAGGGGACCTTGGATCAAAGCAACGGCTTTGCCATCGACGGCGACCTTCAAGCGGCGCTGGACGGCATAAACATGTCTGATCCAGCACTGACAGCGGCCATCGGAAACCGGGTAACCCTTGATGGTCTGTTTGACTATGGCGACGATCAAACGCTGACTCTGTCTGGTTTCGAGCTGATCGGCAGCGACTACCAACTGGAAGCGGATGCGGTTGTCACTGGCCTCTCCACCGGTTTGCAGATAGACGGCTCAGCTTCGGTTCGCGCCGATGACCTGTCGCGCTTTGCCGACATCGCCCAACTCGATCTGGGTGGTGCTGCATCCCTTTCTGTCACCGGGGCCGGTTCTCCGCTGGAGGGCAGCTTTGATGCTAAGATTCAGGTGGACGGACGTAACCTGTCAACTGGCCGCGACGACATCGACCCTGTGATCGAAGGTGAGACACAGATCTCGGTCGATGCAAAGCGCGATACAGACGGTATCACCATTCGGGACTTTTCGATCACCTCGCAAGCTTTGACAGCGCAAGCCGATGGAGTTGTGACGACACCTGATGGCAATCTGACCATCGACGGGCAGGCCAATGTCGACGCACGCGATCTTTCGATCTTTGCCGGTCTTGCACGGCAGGACCTGAGTGGCGCGTTGCAAGCCAAGGTAAACGGTAAAGGCACGGTTCAAACGCTTGAGTTTGACGGCACCGCGAACATCGTAGGCGACAACGTCCAGACCGGACTGGAACAGTTCGACCCACTTCTGACCGGCACGGTGAAGATTGACTTTGACGGTGCGCGCAGCGGTGATCAAATCACGATCCGTTCTGCATCCGTGAACGGGGCCGCTGCGACGGCCGAAATTGCCGCAACCATCGAGAACCTCAGCGCAGACCCCAACGTTGATGGTCAGGCCAGGGTGACCGCACCTGACCTGTCTGTGTTTTCGGGCTTGGCGCAGCGTGATCTTTCGGGTTCGCTGCAGGCGCAGGTGCAGGGCAAGGGCGATGCCGCCACCAAATTGTTTGATGTGCAGGGCAATCTGACCGCAGATGACATCACCACCGGGATCGACGTGCTGGATAACCTCGTTCAGGGCCGCACGACCTTGGTTGTGGATGCCGAAAACTCGGACGACGGCCTTAATGTCCGCAATTTTCGCCTGACCGGCACTGCGCTGAGCGCTGACGCGTCTGGCCAATTGGACCGGGCTGCCGGGGGGCTGGATTTTTCCGCGCGATTGGACGATCTGGCGCGCTTGTCGGCCAGCCTGTCTGGCCCCCTGCAACTGAGCGGGAATGTTGCGCCGACATCCACCGGGTTTGAAGGCAATGCCAGCCTGCAAGGCTCCAACAGCTCTTATGCCAATCTGACCGGGAGCGTGGAAACGAATGGCGACGCCGATCTGGATTTCGAGGCGCGTCTGAACCAGCTTGAACGGTTTGTTCCCGAATTCCCGGGAACAATTTCGGCCAATGGCGCGGCCCGGCGCGATGCCGGCGTCTGGACTATTGACGCCAAGGCTGAAGGGCCGGCGCAGATCAACTCGACAGTGGCCGGAACCTTTGACGAAAGCGCGGGAACGGCTGATCTGAAGATGCAAGGCGGCCTGAACATTGCTGTGGCAAACGCTTTCATTTCACCCAACACTTTAGAGGGCACAGCGCGGTTCGACCTTGCCTTGAATGGCGCTCCTTCACTGGCGGCGCTGAGCGGGACGATTTCTACGTCGGGGTCAACCATGGCAATCCCCGGCGCAGGACAAACCATCACTGGCATCGGCGGATCTATCAATATTGCACAAAGCCAAGCCAATATTGCGTTGCAAGGCGGGCTGCGCGCAGGTGGCGGGTTTACCATCAACGGCCCAGTCGGCCTGACCCCGCCGTTCAACGCGCAGGTCACCACCTCGTTGAACAGCTTGGTGCTGACAGACAGGCTGTTATACGAAACGACGCTGGATGGTCAGATTGTCTTTAACGGCGCTCTGGCAGGCAACAGTTCGTTGGCCGGTCAGATCAATTTTGGTGAAACGAATATCAACCTCGCGGCTGCATCGGGCGCTGTCGGGGCGGCCCCTATTCCCACTATTGAACATACCGGCGAAAACTACGCGAGCTATGTCACCCGCGAACGCGCTCAGTTGGTGGAAAAGGCAGAAAGCAGCAAAAGCGATTCCCGAATTGCTCTTGATATCAACCTGCTTGCGCCCAAGGCCGTCTTTGTTCGCGGGCGCGGTGTGAACGCCGAGCTTGGCGGGCGCATCAATATCGGGGGCAGTTCGGCGGCTGTTGTGCCTTCGGGTCAGATCGAATTGATCCGGGGCAATATCGACATTCTGGGCCGCCGCCTGGCGCTGACCAAAGGTGTCGTGACGCTGCAGGGCGACCTGACGCCATACATCGAGTTCGAATCCTCAACCAGCACGTCCGACGGAACCGCGACAATCGAAATTGCTGGGCCCTTGGATTCGCCGGAAGTTGATGTGTTCTCTGATCCCGAGCGCCCGTCGGAAGAAGCCCTCGCGATGCTCCTTTTCGGCAACCGTGTGTCCGAGCTTTCACCCTTCGTCATCGCTCAGATGGCTGCGTCGCTGGCGCAGTTGAGTGGCGCGGGCGGTGATGTCACCAAGGGCGTGCGAGATGCGACGGGCGTGGATACCATCGATCTTGGCACTACGTCAGGCGGTGGTGGCAGGCTAGGCGCTGGAGCTTATCTAAGCGACAATCTTTATACTGACTTCACGGTTAACACCGAAGGCGACACCGAGGTGAACCTGAACCTTGACGTGACCGACAACTTAACCGTCCGTGGAACAGTCGACGGGACCGGTGACACCGGCCTGGGTATCTTTTTTGAACGGGACTATTGATCCCAAACGACACAGATATGTACCGATAAAAGAAAAGGGAGGGTCCAAAGACCCACCCTTCGAGACGCGCAATTTCGCCTGATTAGAAGTTGAAGAGAACACCGAAGTCGGCTTGCAACGTGCTATCCGATGCCAGACCGCGTTCCGACTGACCGATACCCCCGCGAAGGGATGTACCACCACCCAAGTCATAGACGACACCGATGCCATATTGTTCCAGATCATCGGCACCGGTACCGTCGCCATAGGCAAAGGTCAGAGTCGTTGCGGAACCGACCTTGTAGGATGCAGATACACCATAGGCGGTTCCGTCACGATCCGCATTCAGCACGTCGTCATCCGCCAAGAACAATGTCCCGAAGAAGTCGCCGAACTCAGCACCCAGAGTAAAGACTGTCAGGCTTTCAGTGCCGAAAACCAGATCGCTTTCGCCATAGGCCAACGCTGCCGTAATGTTGTCGAACGTATAGGAAACGCTGACATCCCAGCGATCTGCGTCTTGAGCCACTCCGCCCAACGCAACAGTCTGCTGGTCATAAGAGGCACCAAAGGCGAAGTCACCAACGGCATACTGGAAGAACACCGCGTTCGAACCGGAACCAGTCGATGAGTACTCGAGGAAACTGTAGTCTACGCCAGAATACTGCCCGATGAACTCTTCCAGACCCGGCTCGACACCGAAATAGTTCGGCAGGTTGTCAAACGCACCTGCCACGTTGCCAGCATCTACGCGCAAACCACCGTAAATCACCGAGAACCGCGCACCGTTCAAACCGGCCTCATTCGCTTCACCCGTTCCCGAATCTTCGTCAGCCTGAAGCCTGACACGACCCGAAAACTCAACACCACCATCTGTCTCGGCGTTTACGTCAATGTTCAGACGGAACCGCGAAACAAGGATGGTTTCATCAGTGTCCACGGTGGTCGTGCCAGCGGATGCACCTCCCGCGGTGAAATTTTGAACATCACCGGTACGGTCTTCCTCATACCCCAGACCAAACCGCGCAAAGCCGCTGAAGTTAATTTCTGCGCGTGCAACACCTGCAGTGGCAATCAGTGCCGTTGTTGCGTAGAGAACTTTTTTCATGGTTCTTTTCCATCAATTCGTGAGAGAGCGAGCTATCAAATTTGGCTCGTCGCCTCTTCCGACGAAAGCAGTTGAGTCGCAACACACCCGAAACCCTTATTTTCAACGACCCAAGGTTCAAAGCCGCTACCAACCCCAACGCTTGTGGGGCTTGAGCTTTCACTTAATCCACTCGGGAAACCTGAAAACGGGCTTAAATACTGAGGAATTCGCATCTGCAGAAAAATCTGAGGTTGCTTTTCGAAATCCGCCACGACAATCCATCGCAGCGAACGCGTTTGCCGAAACGAAGAGAAACGTCCGAAAAGACACAGCCGGACAGATCATATTTTTGTGTACCGGTCCAATTATTGAAAACGGCTTTTTTGTTCCTATCACAATCCAATCGGTTGGCTTTTTGAGACTGCCTAACGTCTTATCCCGATTGACTGACCGATCTGAGGCTCTGTTTCCAAATTGCTATGGTCCTGCACCATCCTGATCAGGCGATTTGCTGCCCATTCTGGATAGGCCACTGACCTGCCTGTTGCATGACTGACATTCATGAACAACGCCTCTTGTGTGGCGCAAAGCTGATCCCCGGTCGCCGCTATCATCTGCGCAAAATAGTGTCCGCGTTTGTGATCGGCGTCGAGCATACGAAACCGAAAGTAAAATCGTTCATCCCGTCGGATCTCACGCAGAAAATTGATATGGGACTGAAGGATATAGGGCCCCTGCCCCAGCGCCTTCACCTGCGGCTCACCCAAACCGAGTTGTTCGACCATCAGCCGTTCCAGACCGATGTCAAACGCCACCCCGTAGAACCCGACATTCATATGATTGTTATAGTCGATCCAGTCCGGGAGAACTGAAAAACCGCTCAATTCTATCGGTGCATCATAGGGACCGTCATGGCCGCTAAGAGGGTCGGTCATCTGTATCCTCCTCAAAAATCGCCACTGCGCGGACGAACCCGGCAGAGGCCCCTTTGATCTTGAACGGAAAGCAGGAAATTTCGAACCCTGTAGGTGGCAGGTCTTCAAGGTTGGTCAGCTTTTCGATGTGACAATAGCCGATCTCCATCGACGCGCGATGGCCTTCCCAGATAATCGAGGGGTCTTGTGTCTCCGCATATTCCTGCGCGGTCAGCGGGAAAGGAGCGTCCCAGCTCCAAGCGTCGGTGCCCGTCACGCGCACGCCGCGTTCGGTCAGATAAAGCGTCGCCTCGCGCCCCATGCCGCAGCCTTTCATCAGGTAGTCAGGCTGCCCATAGCGGGTTCCAGCCGAGGTGTTCACCACCACAATATCCAGCGGCCGCAGTTCATGCCCAATGCGCTTGAGTTCCGACGCAACATCCGCCGCAGTCGCAACATATCCGTCGTCGAAATGGCGGAAATCCAATTTTACGCCGGGATTCATGCACCATTCCAAAGGAACCTCGTCGATCGTGATCGCGCGCTCACCTTTGTTCATGGTCGAGTGATGATGATACGGCGCGTCCAGATGCGTGCCGTTATGGGTTGCAATCTGCAGCCGTTCGATGGCCCAGCCCTCACCGCCCGGAAGATCATGTTTTTGCAGACCGGGAAAGAACCCCATGACCTGTTCGGCGGTCTGGTAGTGGGTCAGATACTCGATTTCGGGCAGCATGATGGGTGGGTCGGATACGATCCCGGTTTCCAAGGGCACGGACAAATCGACGAACCGGCGGGCCATATGCTCTCCCCTTTCCCAGACGCGAACAGGGTTGGCCGCAAGTAACCATCTGTCAAGGCACGAAAAAGACGGGCCGTTTCGGGCCCGCCTCTTGATGCAACGGTGGTCCGGTCACTCTGCGGCGACGGCGTTTTCGATCTTTTCCACCCGGATCGCCGAGAATTTGAACTCGGGGATTTTGCCATAAGGGTCGATGGCCGAGTTGGTGAGGATATTTGCCGCCGCCTCGACATAGGCAAAAGGAATGAACACCATATCCTCTGCAATCGCCCTGTCGGCGCGTACCATGATGTCAATGCTGCCGCGACGGGTGGTCAGGCGTATGGTTTCACCCGGTTCGATCCCCATCAGCTTGAGTGTGCGCGGGTTCATGGAACAGTTTGCCTCGGGTTCGACCGCATCCAGAACCTTGGCACGGCGGGTCATCGACCCTGTGTGCCAGTGTTCGAGTTGACGACCCGTGGTGGCAATCATCGGATAGTCCTCGTCCGGGGCCTCATCCGGTGGGATGATGCTGGCCGGGGTGAACTTTGCCTTGCCATCAGCGCGCGGGAAACCGTCACCAAACACAATCGACTGGCCAGGATCCGTTTCGCTGAGCGAAGGATAGGTGATCGACTCGGTTTCCAGACGATCCCAGGTGATATTGTCCAGCGAATCCATGGTCAGCTTCATCTCGGCAAAGACCTCAGACACATCAGTATAGTCCCAATTCAGCCCGATGCGCTGCGCCAGATCGACGGTGATCGCCCAATCCTCTCGCGCCTCGCCCGGAGGGGCCACGGCGGGCCGCACCCGCTGTACCTGACGATTGGTGTTCGAGACGGTGCCGTTTTTTTCGTAAAGCGCCGAGGCAGGCAGGATGATATCGGCATAGTTCGCAGTTTCGGTCAGGAAGATATCCTGCACGATCATCAACTCCAGCTTTTCCAGCGCCGCGCGGGCGTGGTTCACATCAGGGTCCGACATCGCCGGGTTTTCGCCCAGAATATACATGCCTTTGATATTTTTGGCATAAATCTGATCGATAATCTCGGTAACGGTCAGGCCCTTCTCGTTCGAAAAGTCGTCCGAGTCCCATACCGCGTTGAACTGAGCGCGGATGTTATCATCGGTGACCGTTTTATAGTCAGGCAAAAACATCGGGATCAGACCCGCGTCCGAGGCCCCCTGAACGTTGTTCTGTCCCCGCAGCGGGTGCAGACCCGCGCCCGGCTTGCCGACATTGCCGGTCATCAGCGCAAGACTGATCAGGCAGCGCGAATTGTCCGTGCCGTGAATGTGCTGACTGACGCCCATACCCCAAAAGATCAGACCGGCCTTGGCCTGCGCAAAGGTGCGCGCGACGCGGCGCAGTTGTTCCGGTTCGATCCCGCAAATCGGGGCCATCGCCTCGGGCGTGAAGGCACGCAGGTGCTCTTTCTCGGCCTCCCAATTCTCGGTCCAGCGGTGGATATACTGGCTGTCATACAGCTCTTCTTCGACGATCACATTCATGATCGCATTCAGCATCGAGACATCAGCACCAGGACGGAATTGCAGCATCTCGGTCGCAAACTTGCGCATCCCAACCCCGCGCGGATCCATCACGATCAGCTTGCCGCCGCGCTTGGTGAATTGCTTGAAATAGGTCGCCGCAACGGGGTGGTTTTCAATCGGGTTGGCGCCGATGATGATGGCCACATCCGCATTTTCGATCTCGTTGAAGGTCGCGGTCACCGCGCCCGAGCCCACATTTTCGATCAGAGCCGCAACCGACGAAGCATGACACAGACGGGTGCAGTGATCGACGTTGTTGTGCTTGAACCCCTGCCGGATGAGCTTTTGGAACAGATAGGCTTCTTCATTGGTGCATTTGGCAGAGCCAAAGCCCGCGACGCTGCGAGGATCCTGATCGCGCAGCGCCATCAGCTTGGAAGCGGCCAGATCCATCGCTTCGTCCCAAGTCGCCTCGCGGAAATGGGTGCTGAGGTTGGCGGGATCGACATTCAGACCCTTGGGCGGTGCATCCTCACGCCGGATCAGCGGTTTTGTCAGGCGATGCGGGTGGTGGATATAGTCAAAGCCGAACCGGCCCTTGACGCACAGGCGGCCTTCATTGGCAGGGCCGTTGATGCCTTCGACATATTTGACCTTGCCGTTTTTGACCTTCAGCGACACCTTGCAGCCGACACCGCAGAACGGACAGACGCTTTCGGTTTCGCTGTCATAGTCCTTGCTGTCGCCCAATTGCTGATCATCCAAAACGGTGGAGGGCATCAGCGCGCCGGTGGGGCAAGCCTGCACGCATTCGCCACAGGCCACGCAGGTGGAATCACCCATCGGGTCGTTTTGGTCAAACACCACCTGAGCCATATGACCGCGCCCGGCCATACCGATCACGTCATTGACCTGCACGTCGCGGCAGGCACGGACGCAGAGGTTGCAGTTGATGCAGGCATCCAGATTGACCCGCATCGCCACATGGCTGTCATCCAGCAGCGGGATTTTCTCGGGCTCTTTCGCCGGGAAACGGCTGTCCGAGACACCGTTCAGCTTGGCCATATCCCAGAAATGGCTGGAGGCGTCGTGAGGTTGATCCGGCTGATCGGCGACCAGCAACTCCATCACTATCGCGCGCGATTTCTCGGCCCGGTCGGTGTCGGTCTTGACCACCATACCCTCAACAGCGGGCCGGATACATGAGGCAACCAAAGTGCGCTCGCCCTCGACCTCAACCATACAGGCGCGGCAATTTCCGTCGGGTTTGTAGCCGGGTGCCGGTTTGTGGCACAGATGCGGGATGACCAGTCCACGACCATTGGCCGCTTCCCAGATCGTGGTGCCTTCGGGCACGGTGATATCATCGCCGTTCAGGTTGAAGGTGACGGTCTTGGTTGGGCTTGCGTCAAGCATGGCTACTACCTTTCACCTGTCTGCATATTTTCGATTGCTTCAACAAACTCAGCAAACAATACTTCTGTATTCGCGTTTGCTTCAGCTTGGTCTGCTAGAACCTCATCCAACCTTATTTCCTCAGCGATATCGCAGAAGTTATTCCAGCTGTCCTGAGATACACTCTCTCGGTCAGAAATCCCAAACTCGGCGAAAAGGTCTTCAATCGGCTCATGCGTAAGCACGGCTTCAATCATGGTACCGATTTCGCTGTCAGCCGAGCAACCGTGCATCTCACTATAGAATCGCCGAATCGCAGCGAAGTCTTGGTCATAGCTTCCGCTACATATGCGTTTAGCCAAAGCCGGCATCATAACCCACTCAAAGTGGAAGAATGGAGAAACCACCCCTTCATTTGACAGTGACGCGCCATTACAAATTTCTGGCGACGCGATAGCAGGCTGGCTTAATCCCAATACCAACACGACTGAAAGAAGGCGCATCAAATCTCCTCCGAGAAATGCTTCATGACCAGGCGGATCGGGTTCGGGGCCGCCTGCCCCAGACCGCAGATCGAGGCATCGCCCATGACCTGGCACAGATCCTCCAGCAGGTCTTGATCCCACTTGTCCGCCTGCATCAGCTTGACCGCTTTTTCGCAGCCTGCGCGGCAGGGCGTACACTGGCCGCAGCTTTCATCTTCGAAAAACCGCAGCATGTTCAGCGCTGCGTCGCGGGCTGTGTCCTGATCGGATAGAACCACCACCGCCGCTGAGCCGGTGAAGGTGCCATGCGGTTGCAGTGTGTCGAAATCCAGCGGGATATCGTCCATCGACGCAGGCAACAGGCCCGAGGACGGGCCACCCGGTTGATAGGCCTTGAAGGTTTGCCCTTCGATCATGCCCCCGGCGGCTTCGATCACGTCAAGAATGGTCGATCCGGCGGGTAACAGGTAGACACCGGGCTTCGCAACGCGGCCGGAAACAGAATAGCTGCGAAGACCCACACGGCCATTCTTTTTCGTGCTGCTCAGGCATTCCGGCCCCTCACGGCATACCTTGGCCACCCAATAGAGCGTTTCGACATTGTGCACCAATGTGGGGCGGTTGAAGACCCCAACTTGCGCTACGAAGGGCGGACGGTGACGCGGCAGGCCCTTTTTGCCTTCGATGGATTCGATCATCGCGGATTCTTCACCGCAGATATAGGCACCGGCCCCGCGTCGCAGGTCGATATACCCAGGCGCGACAATCCCGGCCTGTTCCAGCGCGGCAATCTCGCGGCGCAGAATCTCCAGCACAGCGGGATATTCATCGCGCATATAGATAAAGCAGGTCTCAGCCTCGACCGCCCAGGCGGCGATCAACATGCCCTCAAGGAACAGATGCGGCGTGCGCTCCAGATAGTAGCGGTCTTTGAAGGTGCCAGGCTCGCCCTCATCCCCGTTCACAGCCAGATAGCGCGGGCCCTCGTTCATCCGAACAAAACCCCATTTCTTGCCCGACGGGAAACCGGCGCCGCCCAGACCGCGCAGGCCCGAGGACAAGATGTCTTCCTGCACCTTCTCCCAATCGCCACTGGCGCGCAGGCCATTCAGCTTGACGTACCCGCCATTGGCCGCATAGGCCGCGAAGGTCTCATAATCCGGCAGATGCGCATGGGTCTCCCCCGCGGCGATGGCGGCCTGTACTTTTTCAGGGGTCGCGTGGTCGATATGATTGTGCCCGATCTCAAGCACCGGAGCGGTGTCGCAGCGCCCCATGCAGGGCGCGCGCAGCACACGCACCTGCGACGGGTCTAGCCCATCCTCTAGCGCCTGTTTCAGCTGCTGCGCCCCGGCCATTTCGCAAGACAGGGAATCACAGACCCGAATGGTCAGCGCGGGGAGAGGTGCCTCATCTTCTTTGACCACATCAAAATGGGCATAGAAGGTGGCGGTCTCATAAATCTCGGCCTGCCCGACTCGCATTTCAACTGCCAGAGCGGCAATATGGTCGGCGCTGATATGGCCGTGGGCATCCTGGATCAAATGCAGAAATTCGATCAGCAGATCGCGGCGGCGCGGCCGGTTGCCCAGCAGGCGCATAATCTCGGCCTGCGCCTCATCCGTGAACTGGCGGCCCTTGGGCGTGTGCCGCCCCTTGCCTTTACCTGACTTCCAGACGCCCTTGGGTGCGCCCGATGGCTTGGTGTCTAATGGTGCCATGATGCCCTCCGATTGAGCCTCGTGTCTCATCAGAGTATCATATCGTCAAATCGCTTATCGAAATCACACGATAACGACAGCTTATCACTATAAAGACGTCACCACCGCGCGCAAAGCGGCAACTGTGGGCAGCTCCGGCTGGCGTGCCAGGGTCGCCATGCAGATCGGTTTGCTGACCACCGGTTCGATCAGAGGCAAGACCTTTGTGCCCTCTAGATCACCCAATGCGTGTACCAGAACGCTGGGCACCACAGTGGCCGCCAACCCTTCGCGTGCCATAACCATGGATGCGGTAAAGCCGCTGGTTTCGGCGACAATGTCCGGGTGCAGGCCCTGGTCGGAAAAAATTCGATCCAGAATACGTCGGTTCTGCATCTGTGGCTCCAGCAGGCTAAGCGGAAACTCAGCCACCCGCGCCCAGGGAATCGGCCCGGTTTCATCGGCCATATGAGACGGCACCAGCACCACATAGGTTTCTTCGTACAAAGGCTGCACCTGCCGCAGATCAGTGCCGATACTGTCGCCATAGGTGATCCCCGCATCCAGACTACCCTCATCCAGCCGGTGCTGAATGGCGGTTGAGGACATCGTCTCAATCCGAGTGACGATCCGAGGATGCGCCTGCCGCAGATGTTTAATCAACTGCCCGGTAAAAGCGATGGCCGTCGGGATCACACCCAAGATAAGCGTCCCGGTTATCTCGCCTTTTGAGGCGAGAACCTGCTGCTCCAGCGCCTTCGCCTCATCCAAAATACGCCGCGCCCGCTGCACGATCATCTCGCCCTCTTCGGTCAAACCCTGGAACCGATTGGCCCGGCGCACGATCGAGACGCCCAGCCGGTCTTCAAGATTTCGGATACGCATCGAGAAAGCAGGCTGCGAAATCCCGCACTCCTCGGCGGCCTTGGCAAAATGCCGATGCCGCGCAAGGGCGTTCAGGAGCTGGAGGTCGCGGATTTCGATCATCAATAACAAAACTTACTCACAGTTGAGTCGCACAATAACCAGCTCTGGCCCAGAGTCGAAAACGATTGCTGACCAAGGGCCAAAAGGATGAGCAAAAATGAAATTTAGAGGCACCAATCGCCCAGAACGCGGTGTCACACACTGACCAGCTAGTCTTCCAGAAACAAATTCGCCTGATCACAGTCGGCCTTTACATACCAATCGTCGACCCTGCTAAGATTTGGCCAAACGCGGAAGAACCCTTTTGATTCCAGCAAACTGGCCAGTCCTTGACGCATTTCCGTACGGCTGTGTTCGACACACAGTGTTTGCACATCCCATCTTTCGAAATCGAAGGCTTCGAGGATATGCAACTCAGACCCTTCGGTATCGACCGACATAAAGTGAATTGTCTCAGGCGCATTTGACTCAAGCAGCAAGTCATTCAAGGAAATCGTCTCGACCTCAATGGGCGCGACCAAGCGCTTCCCTTCCTTCTCTTGTCGGTCATCTGGTTCGATATGAGCAATACGGCCAAGCAAAGCACGTTTGGGCGCCAGAAACTCAATCGTTTCACCTGTCACCGAGTAAACGCATTTCGTGGATGTCGCACAATTTCGGTTTTCGACCAACTCGGCAGCAAATCTTGGGTTGGGTTCGGCGACCACGCCAGACCAGCCGAATTCTTTTTCAAGCATATAAGTATTGCTGAGCGAAATACCGTTGGCCGCCCCGAACTCGACAAAATAGGGGTTTTGGACGCCGCGATTTACCCAAGCGGCCCATAGATCCTGAATGTGTTGAGACTTAGAAAGTCCCACCAAAGGCAACGCAAAACATAGAAAATCCTGGAATGCTGGAAGCTCATCGCCCATGTCCCGAGCCAGGCCAAAGATTTTCTCGACCGCCCTCGCGCTTTCAAGGCTACATTCAACCGTGCTCAGCGGTGTTCTGTTTTCTGAAACCACGTTGTTCCCTCGATATGATGCTACGCTATGTCTGGTGTGACGCGTTTTTCAGATGCTTCCGCACCCATAATCGGAATACGAAAAGCTGAATACAGATTAAAGTCTAACTTTGCTCTCGGCGCCGTAGGCCGATACACCCGCTAAAGGCTCCTGCGCAACGCATCTCTGTGACCGGCAAACGCTACTGCGCAGTGCGCGCGCACGACCGGAAAAACCGCCTCCAATCCCACATACACATCTTGATGATGAGCGCATTCAGATCGCGAGGACCATTCTCAGATATTGAACAGAAAATGCATCACGTCGCCGTCCTTGACGATATAGCCCTTGCCTTCGGCTCGCATCTTGCCTGCCTCTTTGGCACCCTGCTCACCATTGGCGGCGACATAATCGTCATAAGCGATGGTCTCGGCACGAATGAAACCTTTTTCAAAGTCGCCATGGATCACACCAGCGGCTTGCGGCGCTGCGGTGCCGGTGCGGATGGTCCAGGCGCGGGCCTCTTTCGGGCCGACGGTGAAATAGGTCTCTAGTTTCAGCAGGTCATAGCCTGCGCGGATCAGCCGATCGAGACCGGGTTCTTCCAGACCCATTTCTTCAAGGAACATCTGGGCTTCATCATCTTCCAGCAGGCTGATCTCTTCTTCAATCTTGGCGCTGATGATGACGTGTGAGTTGCCTTGAGCCGCGGCCATCTCGGCCACTTTGGCGGAATAAGCGTTGCCCTCGGCGGCTTCTTCTTCGGACACGTTGCAGACATAGAGCACCGGTTTGGTGGTCAGCAGTTGCAACATCTTCCAGGCTTTGGCGTCCTCGTCCGCAACCTCGACCAGACGCGCGGGCTTGCCGCTTTCCAGCATGGCTTGCGCCTCGGCCAGCAGGCGGTCCTGCTGCTGGGCCTCTTTGTCATTGCCCTTGAGCTTGCGCACCAGATTGGCGCGACGCTTTTCGATACTTTCCAGATCGGCCAGCATCAGCTCGGTCTCAATCGTGTCGGCATCGGCCACCGGATCGACGCGGCCATCCACATGGGTCACGTCGCCATCTTCGAAACAGCGGAGCACATGGGCGATGGCATCGGTCTCACGGATATTGGCCAGAAACTGGTTGCCCAACCCTTCGCCCTTTGAGGCGCCTTTGACCAGACCGGCAATGTCCACAAAAGTCATCCGCGTTGGAATGATCTGTTTCGAAGAGGCAATCTCGGCCAGTTTGTCCAATCGATCATCAGGCACCGCCACATCGCCGACATTTGGTTCAATGGTACAAAACGGGAAATTCGCTGCCTGCGCAGCGGCGGTCTTGGTCAACGCATTAAACAAGGTCGACTTGCCCACATTCGGCAGACCCACGATTCCCATTTTAAAGCCCATTGCGGCCTCCTGAAGCATACGACGGCGTCTTCTAGGCAGCTCTGTGAAAATGCGCAACCCAAGGGATGGGATTGAAAGAAGCGAGAAGCACCTTCACGGACGTGTTACGCCTTTTGTTTTAGCGTGAGTTGAACTTACCGGTGCACTTTCCCCAAGTTTCCAATCACTATTCAATTGTTACAAAGACATCCCCATGAAAACGACACTCACACTTATTGCGCTGACTTTGGCAGCGACTGCGGCACAAGCAGAATCCATTATTTTGGGTGCGGGCTACAAAGATTTCTCTAACAGCAATGGCGACGATCAGGCGACTTTTTCGTTAGAATACCAGCATCGACCTTTCCACGAAGCTACGCGATTTAGCGCCGGCTTGGGAGCATCCCTGACGTTCGATACAGCGGGTGATACGCATATCGCGGCTGGCTTGGTCGGTATCTATTCGTTCTCGGACCGTTGGTTCGCGGAGCTGAGTGTAATGCCGGGCTATTTCAAAGCCTCGGACAACGACAATAATCTGGGCGGTAACTTCCAGATCCGAAGTCTGTTGGGTGTCGGCTACTCTCTGGACAATGGCAACGCTATCTCACTTGCTGTGACACATTTTTCAAATGCCAGCACAGATAGCTTCAACCCGGGTGTGAACGCCGTGTTCCTGAGGTATCATATCAGGTTTTAGGTTGAACCGTACCGGTGGGATTGATTTCCGGCCAAAGTTTCTGCACATCATGCTTGAACCTGAAGACAAGGACAGCAGATGACCCGTATCGACGCAAAATTCGCCGCTTTGAAGGCCGATGGAAAAAAGGCGTTTGTTGCCTATGTGATGGCCGGGGACCCTGACTTTGACACTTCATTGAAAATCGTCAAAGGGTTGCCCGGTGCCGGTGTCGACGTGATCGAGTTGGGCTTGCCATTCACGGACCCGATGGCGGATGGTCCTACCATACAAGCGGCAGGTCAGCGTGCCCTGGATCAGGGGATGACCTTGCAACGCACGCTGGATCTGGCCCGACAGTTCCGCGAGACAGATGACACCACGCCCATCGTCCTGATGGGATATTACAACCCGATCTACAGCCGCGGGGTCGATACCTTTCTGGCCGAGGCAAAAGCCGCGGGCATAGATGGCCTCATTGTCGTGGACCTGCCGCCAGAGGAAGACGCCGAGCTGTGTTTGCCGGCGCAAGCCGCCGGGTTGAACTTTATACGATTGGCTACTCCTACCACCGATGACGCTCGCCTGCCGCGCGTTCTGCAAAACACATCAGGCTTCGTCTATTATGTGTCGATCACCGGGATTACAGGTTCCGCCGAGGCGCAGGCCACCGATGTTGGGCCCGAAGTTGCCCGGATCAAGGCAGCAACCGAGCTTCCCGTGATCGTCGGGTTCGGCATCAACACTCCGGAACGATCGCGCAATATCGCCAGCGTGTCTGACGGCGCGGTTGTTGGTTCGGCGATTGTCAGCCAAATCGCAGCAGGTAAACCTGTTCAGGATGTCTTGAGCTTTGTCAAAACCCTATCCGATGGGGCACATTCCGCCTAACGTCTGCCGCCTGAAACTGGCCGTTCGACACTGGAATTCAGCACCATTGCGCCGCAGCTGACACAGGTCAGCTGCGGCTTTTCGTTTCAGGCCCCAATAGACCACCGCTTGGCAGTTGCAGCAGCCCTGGTAAATTGGTAAAGTTATTTAACCAATCAAAAGAGCCCTCTTCATGCCTGTCATTACAAATATCGACGACCTCAAGCGGATCTACGAGCGCCGCGTCCCACGCATGTTTTTCGACTATGCAGAAAGCGGCAGTTGGACCGAGCAAACCTTCCGCGAGAACAGTTCCGACTTTGAAGACATCCGTCTGCGCCAGCGCGTGGCCGTTGACATGACTGGCCGCACAACAGCAACGCAAATGATCGGCGAAGACGTGGCCATGCCCGTCGCTTTGGCTCCTGTTGGCCTGACCGGCATGCAGCACGCGGATGGTGAGATCAAGGCAGCCAAGGCGGCAGAAGATTTCGGCGTGCCCTTCACATTGTCGACGATGTCCATCAACTCGATCGAGGATGTGGCGGAAGCGACAAGCAAACCTTTCTGGTTCCAACTCTACACCATGAAAGACGAGGATTATGTCAATCGCCTGATCCAGCGCGCCAAAGACGCGAACTGTTCAGCACTTGTAATTACGCTTGACCTACAGATCCTGGGGCAGCGCCACAAGGATCTGAAAAACGGCCTGTCCGCTCCGCCCAAATTAACGCCCAGAACCATCGCGAACCTGATGACGAAATGGGCCTGGGGCATTGAAATGCTGGGCGCTAAACGACGCGAGTTCGGCAATATTGTGGGGCATGTGGATACCATCACGGATACCACCTCTTTGGGCACCTGGACGGCAGAGCAGTTTGACCCGAGCCTGGATTGGGGCAAGGTCGAGAAGCTTATGGAAAAGTGGGGCGGCAAAGTAATCCTCAAAGGTATCCTGGACGCCGAAGACGCTAAAATGGCCGCCAAGCTGGGCGCAGATGCCATTGTTGTGTCAAACCATGGTGGGCGGCAGTTGGACGGGGCGCTCAGCTCGATCCGTGTGTTGCCTGAAATCATGGATGCGGTGGGATCCGATATCGAGGTTCATCTCGACAGCGGCATCCGGTCTGGTCAGGACGTGCTGAAGGCGTTGGCCCTTGGCGCCAAAGGCACCTTTATCGGCCGCGCCTTCATCTATGGGCTGGGCGCGATGGGACAGAAAGGTGTCACAACGGCCCTGGAGGTCATACGCAAGGAGCTGGATACGACCATGGCGCTCTGCGGTGAGCGCAATGTCGGCGCACTTGGCCGACACAACCTGCTGATCCCCGAAGATTTCGGCGGTCGATGGCAAGAGAAATAACAATAAAAGGGGGCGCTGCCCCCGACGCGGCGAGCCGTGACTCCCCCAGGATATTTGCGGCCAGATGAGGCAGGGGATCCGATCTTCATCTGGCGATAAATATCCCGGAGCGCGAGGCAGAGCCTGGCAAAATGAAAACCTGCCAAAAAGCCCTTTCCAAACGCGGTGAATCAAGCTAAGGACGCGGCTTCACGCGGGCATACAGCCTTGGAGGATGCCCGCCCTAACTTTGGAGAATTTATCATGGCTGGAGAGATTCCTGATCTCGTAGCTCTGGAACGGACGGGGACAGGCAAGGGCGCCGCTCGTCAGGCACGCCGCGACGGCATGGTTCCGGGCATTGTATTTGGTGGCGACAAAGATCCGCTGCCGATTCAGATCCCGTTCAACGAGTTGTTCAAGCGCCTGAAAGCGGGCCGGTTCAAGTCGACCCTGTGGAACCTGAAGGTAGACGGCCACGAAGACGTGCGCGTCATCTGCCGTGACGTTCAGCGGGACGTGGTCAAAGATCTGCCGACCCACCTGGACCTGATGCGCCTGCGCCGTACCACCAAGATCGCGCTGTTCATCCCGGTTGAGTTCATCAACGAGGAAGAAGCCCCCGGGATCAAGAAAGGCGGCGTTCTGACCGTTATTCGCCCGGAAATCGAACTGGTCTGCACTGCCGGAGAAATCCCCGAAAAGATCACCATCGATCTGACCGGTCTGAACATCAACGACGTTGTCACGATCTCTTCTGTTGAACTGCCAGCGGGCACCAAGCCGACCATCGACCGTGACTTTGTGATTGCAAACATCTCGGCCCCGACAGGCTTGTCGACTGACGACGAAGACGAAGGTGGCGAAGACGAAGCCGTTACAGAAGAAGTCGCTGAGGCAGCCGAAGAATAAGTCTGAACTCAGGCTATAGAACGCAAGAACGGGGCTCGCACAGAGCCCCGTTTTTTGTTTGAGCCTAAGACTGGAAATCGTGGCATGTTCCATGCCATCACATCGCGGCAAGAAACACAGGGGCACGTGTTATGAAATTGTTTGTGGGTCTGGGCAATCCAGGGTCAAAATATGCGCGCAACCGGCACAATATCGGCTTCATGGCGCTGGACCGGATCGCCGAGGATCACGGCTTTGGGCCTTGGAAGTCGAAGTTTCAGGCAGAGATATCCGAGGGCCGTTTGGGCCGCGAAAAAGTTCTGTTGGTCAAGCCACAGACGTTCATGAACCGCTCTGGTCAGTCGGTTGGCGAAGCCATGCGGTTCTACAAGCTCGACTCCACCGATGTAACAGTCTTTCACGACGAATTGGACCTGGCCCCGGGAAAAGTTCGCGTCAAAGCAGGCGGTGGCCATGCAGGGCATAACGGGCTGCGATCAATACACGAGCATATCAGCCCGGCCTATGACCGCGTGCGCCTGGGCATCGGCCACCCCGGACGGAAAGAGATGGTGTCCCCGTATGTGCTGGGGGATTTTGCCAAGGCCGATGGGGAATGGCTTGAGGATGTTCTACGCGGCGTAGCCGATGGTGCGGTCTACGTCGCCGATGGAGATAGTGGGAAGTTCATGAACGCTGTTGCGCAAAGAACTGCACCACCGCGTTCATCGAAATCGGCAGAAAAGCCACGAGAGAAGGCTAACCCCAAGCCCGAAGCTCTGCCCGAAGCCGACACGCGTTCAGCCATGCAGAAACTACTGGACAAGTTCAAATAACCTGAGATGTCCTGCCGCGACGTTCTGATTGCTTAACGTCGAAAGCCGCGCTCCTATGTTGGGTAAACAAGGGAGGGGGGCGATGAGATCATTGCTGAAATGGTTGCTGCGTATCGTGTTGGCTCTGGCTCTGGCTGCGGTCGTGGTTGGGCTCTGGAAGCGCGAAGAATTGATGCGCCTGATGGCCGTCAACTCGCTGTTTTCAGAAGAGAAGATCGTCCAAAACTTCTCTAATATGGATGACGCTTTCCTGACCGTAACGGTGCCCCGCGGCGATGGCCCCACGTGGGAACTGCCCTACGGTCCGGACTTTGATCTGCCAGACGGTGCGGCCAGATGGATTGAGGATCGTGCCGTTACCTCGCTTTTGGTGCTGCATGACGGCGAAATCCGGTTCGAGGAATACTATCTGGGCACTGGCCCCGACGACCGCCGCATCTCTTGGTCCGTTGCGAAAAGTTATCTGTCGTCTTTGCTGGGTATCTTGCTGGCCGAAAGGGCCATCGGGTCGCTGGACGATCCAGTGGTCAAATACGCACCAGAACTGAGTGGTGGTGCCTATGACGGGGCCACGATCCGCAACGTGTTGAATATGGCCAGCGGCGTCACCTTTGACGAGGACTATCTGGATTATAACTCTGACATCAACAGGATGGGCCGTGTGGTGGCGCTGGGCGGAGAGCTGGACGACTTTACCGCAGCACTTCAGGACCGATTCACAAATCCCGGGGAAACATGGCAATATGTATCCATCGATACCCACGTGATCGGGATGGTTATCCGTGGTGCCACAGGCCGCAGCATCGCTGATCTATTGGCTGAACGCATCATCGCGCCGCTTGGGTTGGAGCGTGACGGGTACTACATCACCGACGGTGCCGGAGTCGCTTTTGTTCTGGGTGGTTTGAACTTCACTACGCGGGACTATGCGCGTTTCGCTCAGGTAATCCTGCAGAACGGAGTACGCGACGGCCAGCAGATGATACCCGCAGACTGGATTGCCGAGGCCACGTGGCCAAGTGCGCCAACAGCGGCTGGCAAGATCGGGTACGGATACCAGTGGTGGATCCCTATTGGCGCGCATGAAGGCGAATTCTTGGCGCGTGGCGTTTATGGCCAATACATCTACTTTGATCAGGCTCGGGGCGTTGTGATCGTGTCAACTGGAGCGGATCGCCGGTTTCGCGAAAACGGGGTCAATGAAGAGAATATTGAAATGTTCCGCAAGATCGCAGAAAACCTGTAAGCTGGCATCATGCAGAAACAAGACAGCATAAACGTTTTGGGGGGTGTTCTTGCCCCATGCTCTCGGAAACCGCTGACCGGGTTTTTTCGGGATGGCGCGTGCAATACCTGTGCCGAGGATCAGGGCAGCCATACGGTCTGCGCCGTGATGACAGCCGAATTTCTGGCCTATTCGAAATATGTCGGCAATGACCTGAGCACGCCGCGGCCAGAGTTTGACTTTCCCGGTCTCAAGCCCGGCGACAGCTGGTGCCTGTGTGCGGGTCGTTTTCTGCAGGCCCATGATGAGGGCTGCGCACCCAAAGTGCATCTGGAGGCCACACATCAACGCGCTCTGGATATTGTTCCGCTGAAAATACTCAAAGCCAACAGCCTAGGTGAGTAATCCGGGTCAAACAGCTATTGCACGGTATCCGCGAGATGTCCTTGAAGGTGGACCGGTGGGAAAGCTGTGCTGCGCTTTTAGGTCCCAGCCTGCAGCGTTCAGCATTTGCTCAACCGCTTCTGGGCGATAGGATTTGTGACGCCACTGCAACCAGATGATTGCGTTGCACCAATGCGGTTTGCTGACAACCAACCACAGCGGCGCGCCCGGAACGACCAGAGCACGCATATGCTGCAAAGCCGAAACAGGATCGGCGCAATGTTCCAGAACATGAGCCGCCAACAGACAGTCATGCAGGGACGTAGGCCGTTAATCTTCAAGGCGTTCGGGGATGGCTTCTGCACTTGCGCCGCGCGCCGACAGCGACTTTTGAGCCTGTGTCAACATCGCCGCCGAAGGTTCAAGCAACGAGATTCTACCCGAAGAGTGAATGACGGCACGGGCCTCGGCAAAAGCCCCGGTTCCGCATCCGATGTCGAGCGCGTTTTGGCCTAAAGGCGCCGAAGGGTCAGAAGAGAGAAACCCAAGATAGGCATCGAAATACCCCAACAACCGCATCTTGTCGCTCCAGCCTGCCGCAGCCGCGTCGTATTTGCGGTCGAGCTGTGCCGGAGATTGGGATGATGACGGGCTGCGCATGTCGCGCAACCTGCCACGTTTCAAAACAATAGCAAAGCTCAGTCTGCGGTGCGTCCTTCGGTATCTGACATGTCGAAGTTCAGATATTTAGCAACGGTCTGCACGTCCTTGTCACCGCGTCCGCACATGTTCATGCAGATCAGGTGATCTGAGGGCAGATCGGGCGCGATCTTCATGACATGGGCCAGCGCGTGGCAAGGTTCCAATGCCGGGATAATGCCTTCGGTGGCGCAGCAAAGTTGGAACGCGTCCAGTGCTTCCTTGTCGGTGATCGAGACATAGTTGGCGCGGCCGATATCGTGCAGCCAGGAATGCTCGGGGCCAATGCCTGGGTAATCCAGACCGGCCGAGATCGAATACCCTTCGAGGATCTGCCCATCATCATCCTGCAGCAGGTAGGTGCGGTTGCCATGCAGTACGCCGGGGCGCCCGCCGGTCAGCGAGGCGCAATGCTCCATCTTTTCGTTTACACCTTTACCGCCCGCCTCAACACCGATGATGTTGACATCCTTGTCGTCCAGGAACGGATAGAACAGGCCCATCGCGTTTGACCCGCCACCGATGGCAGCAATGATCGTATCGGGCAGACGGCCTTCGGCCTTCATCATCTGCTCTTTGGCTTCCTTGCCGATGATCGACTGGAAATCGCGCACCATGGCCGGATAGGGATGCGGCCCGGCGACGGTGCCGATGCAGTAGAACGTGTCGCGCACATTGGTGACCCAATCGCGCAGCGCGTCGTTCATGGCGTCTTTCAGCGTGCCGCGACCTGAGGTCACCGGGATCACCTCAGCCCCCAACAGGCGCATGCGGAACACGTTGGGCGCCTGACGCTGCACATCATGCGCGCCCATATAGACGATGCATTTCAAGCCGAACTTGGCGCAGACTGTTGCGGTGGCAACACCGTGCTGCCCTGCCCCTGTCTCGGCGATGATCCGTGTCTTGCCCATGCGCCGCGCCAGAATGATCTGGCCCAGCACATTGTTGATCTTATGCGCGCCGGTGTGGTTCAGCTCATCGCGCTTAAGATAGATCTTAGCGCCACCCAGATGCTCGGTCAGGCGTTCTGCAAAATATAGCGGCGACGGGCGGCCGACATAGTTGGCCCACAGATCATCCATCTCGGCCCAGAAGGTCGGATCATCCTTGGCTTTGTCATATTCCTCTTCCAGCGACAGGATCAGCGGCATCAGCGTTTCGCTGACAAAACGCCCACCGAAAATGCCGAAACGGCCCTGCTCATCGGGGCCCGACATGAAGGAATTGAAAAGATCGTTGGCCATGGGTGTCTCCCTCGTCATACCCGTTGTTCATAGGAGGTAGCGGCGGGATTTGCCATGGCAAAACGTCGCCCTGGGCCCGGGCCTGAATCTAACCCGCTGCCGTGATAAAAGCGCGGATCAGCTCTGGGTCCTTGACCCCTGGCGCGCTTTCGACACCGGAGGCGACATCGACCTGACGCGCCCCGGTCATTCGGATCGCCTCGGCCACGTTTTCCGGGGTCAGCCCACCGGCCAGCATCCAGGGTTTGCGCCAATATTTTCGCCCCGCCAGCAAGCGCCAGTCAAAGGCCAGACCATTGCCCCCGGGCAGAACCGCGTTCTTCGGCGGTTTGGCATCAATCAACAGCTGATCGGCGACGTCGCTATAGGTATCGATGGCGGGCAAATCATCTGCATCCGCCACGCCGATGACCTTTATCACAGGCAAACCATAACGCTCTTTGATCGCTTGCACCCGCGCGACGCTCTCGGACCCGTGCAATTGCAACATATCAAACGGTGCCGCCCTGGTGATCGCATCGAGTTCCTCGTCCGAGGCGTTGACGACCAAAGCCACTTTGGCCACGCCCACCGGCACCTGTGCCGTAAGAACCGCCGCCTGCTGCGGTGAGACATATCGCGGTGACTTGGGAAAGAAGTTGAACCCGAGATAGCGCGCACCTGCGTCCGCCGCGACACGCACGTGATCGGGTGTGGTCAGACCACAAATCTTGACATTGATGTCACCGGGCATGGGCGGCCTCAGCTGGCCTCATCCAGAAGGGCCAGAACCTCGTCCTTGCCTTCATTCTGCTTTTTCTTGAGCTTCTTGACCTCACGCTCAAGCTTGCGCACTTCGCTGGTCTTGGCCGTCGCATCCCGGCGATGCTTGTGCTCGCGCAGCCATTCCCACAGGAACCCGATGACAAGACCGGCGACAACCCCGCCTAGCACCACGATAAATAACGGCAGTGATGTCGACATGTTAAAGCCCAGCAGTTCTGCCAGGGCGTCCGGCATCAGTTTCAATTCGACCATCTCGCGGTTCGCCAGCGAGATCGAAACCAAAACGATCCCCAGGACCGCAAGAAAACCATATCGAAGATAGCGCATCATGGCGTCAGGCTTTACCGTTCAAACGATCCCTTAGCAACTTGCCAGTCTTGAAAAACGGAACACATTTTTCTTCAACCTGCACGGTCTCGCCGGTGCGGGGGTTGCGGCCGACGCGCGCGTCACGTTTCTTGACCGAAAACGCACCAAACCCGCGCAGCTCAACGCGGTCACCACGAGCCATGGCGTCGGTGACTTCTTCAAAAACGGTGTTTACGATCCGCTCGACGTCGCGTTGATACAGATGAGGATTTTCATCGGCGATTTTCTGAATCAATTCTGAACGGATCATGCGCATTACCCTCCCAGGCGGCCGTTTTCTTTTGAATCGTATTCGCACCAGTATAGGAAAAAACCCGGTGGCTGGGAACGATTACTCTGTGCGTTGAACGGCTAAATAATGGCGGACTCAGGCGAATTTGGTCCGGCCTGCTGAAATTCACGCCGGAATCATGGCCCTGCCGTGATCGTTAGAGTGAATCCCGAAGACATTGATTCGCAACAAAAACGGCCCCGCACGATCATGCGAGGCCGTAATTCTTGTTTGAGATGCGCCCAGGCTTAGTCGCCCGATTTCAGCGCTGCACCCAGGATATCGCCCAGCGATGCGCCCGAGTCGGAAGAACCGTACTGTTCCACGGCCTCTTTCTCTTCGGCGATCTCGCGTGCCTTGATCGACAGGCCCAGACGGCGGGTCTTGCTGTCGACGTTGGTGACGCGCACGTCGACCTTGTCACCGACCGAGAAACGCTCGGGGCGCTGTTCGGCACGGTCACGGCTCAGGTCCGAACGACGGATGAAAGACTTCATGCCTTCGTACTCGACCTCGATACCGCCATCTTCGATTGCGGTGACTTCGACGGTGATGACAGAGCCACGCTTCACGCCGCCCACGGCTTCGGCGAACTTGTCACCGCCCAGAGCTTTGATCGACAGCGAGATACGCTCTTTCTCAACGTCCACTTCCGAGACAACGGCCGAAACCATGTCGCCTTTGCGGTAGTTCTGGATCGCATCCTCGCCACGCTCGTCCCAGGACAGGTCCGACAGGTGAACCATGCCGTCGATGTCGCCTTCGAGGCCAATGAACAGACCGAATTCGGTGATGTTCTTGACTTCGCCTTCGACCTCGGTGCCCTCGGGGTGTGTTTCTGCAAACACTTCCCATGGGTTGCGCTGAGTCTGCTTCAGGCCCAGAGAAACGCGACGCTTGGCGCCGTCGATTTCCAGAACCATGACGTCGACTTCCTGGCTGGTCGAAACGATCTTGCCGGGGTGGACGTTTTTCTTGGTCCAGGACATCTCGGAGACGTGCACCAGACCTTCGACACCGGCCTCCAGTTCGACGAACGCGCCGTAGTCGGTGATGTTGGTGACGCGACCCTGATGGACCGAGCCCAGCGGGTACTTGGCAGCAACCAGATCCCACGGATCTTCCTGCAGCTGCTTCATGCCCAGGCTGATGCGGTGGGTCTCTTTGTTGATCTTGATGACCTGAACCTTGATGGTTTCGCCGATCGTCAAGATCTCGGACGGGTGGTTCACGCGACGCCATGCCATGTCGGTGACGTGCAGCAAGCCGTCAACACCGCCCAGGTCAACAAACGCACCGTATTCGGTGATGTTCTTGACAACACCTTCGACGGTCTGACCTTCGGACAGGTTGCCGATCACTTCGGCGCGCTGTTCGGCACGCGATTCTTCCAGGATTGCGCGACGCGAGACAACGATGTTGCCACGGCGGCGGTCCATTTTCAGAATCTGGAACGGCTGCTTCAGACCCATCAGCGGGCCAGCGTCGCGCACGGGGCGGACGTCAACCTGCGAACCGGGCAGGAACGCTACAGCGCCACCCAGATCGACGGTGAAGCCACCTTTGACCCGACCAAAGATTGCACCTTCGACGCGCTGGTCGTTGGCATAGGCTTTTTCCAGACGATCCCATGCCTCTTCGCGGCGGGCCATCTCGCGCGAGATGACGGCCTCGCCTTTGGCGTTTTCTGCGGCGCGCAGGTAGACTTCGACCTCGTCACCAACAGCGATTTCAGGGGCTTCGCCGGGATTTGCGAATTCTTTCAGATCAACGCGGCCTTCCATTTTATAGCCGACGTCGATGATGGCTTGGCCGGCTTCGACAGCCAGAACCTTACCTTTGACAACAGAACCCTCTTCGGGTGTGTCCATTTCGAAGCTTTCGTTCAGGAGGGCTTCGAACTCCTCCATGGATGCGTTAGCCATGTGGCGTTTATTTCCTTTGCATAACGTTTTAGCTGGCCGAACGGTTGTCTCCGCCGGTCTTGTTTCATGATGTCTGATGACGTGACCCGGAACGCCCCTGAGCAAACAAACACAAAGGGCCGAGGTGACCCGGCCCTGCTCAGATACGTCGCCCGGACGTTGACCGCCCGTGTTCAGACAGCGCGCGTATAAGCGGAAATCCCGACAGACGCAAGAGCAAAGCCCTTATTCAATTGGCGCTTCCTCGCGTATGGCCTCTTTGCCAGACGCTTTGGTCACGCGCCAACATCGCCTGTTCAACCGCGCTCAGCTTTTCCATCGCGGCCTGGGGGTTCTGCGCGCCGCATTCATTCTTCCAGATTTTCAGCGCCGAACTTGGGCTCCACGGCAGAAACGCATTGGCGAGCCATTCCCGCAATTCGGATGGAAGCGCATCATAGGCTTGCATCGGACAACCTTGCCGCTTGCGCGGGCGCAATCCCGACCGCAGGTTGCGCGGGCGATTCAGGCGAACTTGGCTTGCGTCTTTAAGAGATGAGACAGAGTGAAAGGACAAGAGTGCGCGGTCAACATGTGATGTTATCTTATAACGACCCGTTCAATATGTTACACAACCCCGGATCACAACCCGAAAATCAACGTTTCCAGCTGTTTTTGAGTTCAGATTTCTTCGCCCTGCTTGAGCAGTTCATCGATCAACTGACGTTGCAGGTTCTGACTGTCGCCACCACCAAACTCGTGCCCGCCGCCCGAATAGAGCGAACCATAGGTCTTGGCGATATTGATCGTTTGCCCCAGCCCCGAGATCAATTGATCTTTCTCCAGGGTCGACAGAGGGTGAATATAGGCGGCCCAAAGCGTTCCATTGGCAATCGCATAGCGCGCGTCCAGAGTGCTGTCGAAATTGGCCTGCATCATGCGGCGCATATCCTCAGGCGACAGGTCATCAGCACTGCGGATCGCTACCATGGCGCGCATCCGATCAGCATTGACATCGGTCACCACAAAGATCGGCACCTCGGCAACCGTCAGCGCAAAGCCCGGCCCCTGAGGCTGTGCATCCGGGTCGAGCGCGAACAGGATATTGCCCAAACGCTCATAAGTCATCGGAGGCTCGGCCACTGGCGCGTCAGGCTGCGCGTCCTGAGCGCTCAGGCTTGTGGCAACAAAAAATAGGAAAAAGGCTAGTCGGATCATGGCGTCACTCCTGCAGGAACAGTCTGACCATAGGAGGTGGCATTACACCTGACCAAACAAAGCTTAGTGAACAGGATAACAATCTGACCCAGTACGGCAGAGCAATGTCACGCCGCGAAAGCCAGGGTTAGTTTTGTGCCGCAAGCTTTTTGTTGATGATCGACTTGGCCAGGTCCAACGCCGCATCAATCGAAAGGTCTGTTGTATCAACCATGACGGCATCTTCGGCAGGTTTCATCGGAGCGGCACTGCGCCCCGCGTCTCGCGCATCACGTTCGCGCACATCGGCCAACACTTGATCACGCGTGACATCCGCACCCTTGCTGCTCAGTTCCAGATACCGGCGTTCGGCGCGCACTTCGGCACTGGCTGTCACAAACAGCTTAACCTCGGCGCGCGGGCAGATCACGGTGCCAATATCACGCCCGTCCAGAACGGCCCCACCTGCCCGGCGGGCAAAGGCGCGCTGGAAGTCGACCAACGCGGCGCGAACCTCGGGGATCACCGCCACTTTCGAGGCCGCCTGCGCGATCTCGCCTGTCCGCAGATCCCCTTGCGCAAGTTCTTCGGCAGTCAGGGCCTGGGCTGCTGCCAAGGGATCAACGCCCTCTAGCACCCGCCGCCCAACGGCGCGATACAACAGCCCCGTATCAAGATGTGCAAACCCGAAATGGGCCGCCACAGCCTTGGAGATCGTGCCCTTGCCCGAAGCCGCAGGCCCATCAATCGCAACGGTAAAGCTGTGAGTGTCCATCAAACCGGCCGGTTGTTGCGCATCAGCTTTGCGCCGAGCCTGGTCATCAGCGGCTCGAAGATCGGGAACGAGGTGGCGATGGGGCCACCATCATCCACAGTCACGGGCTTTTGCGCGCCCATGCCCATCACCATGAACGACATCGCGATGCGGTGATCCAGAAAGCTTTCGCACGTGCCGCCACCGGGCACATTGCCGATCCCCAAGCCGTCGACCGACCACCAGTCTTCGCCTTCATCCACGGTCACCCCATTCGAGCGCAGGCCTTTGGCCATTGCGTCGATCCGGTCGCTTTCCTTGACCCGCAGCTCTTTGACACCGCCCATCATGGTCGTGCCCGTCGCGTTGGCAGCAACCACAGACAAAACGGGATACTCATCGATCATCGAGGCCGCGCGTTCAGGTGGGACCGAAATGCCTTTCATATCTGGCGAGTATTTCGCTCGCAGATCGGCAACCGGCTCACCGCCCTCTTCGCGTTCGTTTTCATAGGTCAGGTCGGCCCCCATCTCGCGCAGCGTGGTGAACAGGCCGGCGCGGGTCGGGTTCAGGCCGATGCCTGGCACCAGAACATCCGAGCCGGGTGTGATCAGCGCGGCGCATACCGGGAAAGCCGCACTGGACGGATCACGCGGCACTGCGATGACTTGTGGTTTCAGCTCGGGGCGACCGGTCAGGGTGATCACCCGCCCCTCATCGGTATCCTCAACAGTGATTTCAGCCCCAAAGCCTGCCAGCATCCGTTCGGAATGATCGCGCGTGGCCTCTTTCTCGATCACGACGGTCTTACCCGGTGCGTTCAGGCCCGCCAGCAACACAGCCGATTTCACCTGAGCCGAAGGCACCGGCACTTCGTAGCGCACGGGCGTCGGATCAGCCGCGCCCACGATGGTCATGGGTAAGCGCCCGCCGTCACGGCCCACCGCTTGCGTGCCAAACAACGCCAACGGATCTGTTACACGCGCCATGGGACGTTTGTTCAGGCTGGCGTCGCCGGTAAAGGTTGCTGTGATCGGAGAGGTTGCCATCGCGCCCATGATCAGGCGCACACCGGTGCCTGAGTTGCCACAATCAATCACCTGATCCGGTTCGGCAAAGCCGCCCACACCGACACCATGCACCGACCAATCACCACCGCCATAATCAGTCACCTCGGCCCCAAAAGCGCGCATCGCTTTGGCAGTGTCTAGCACATCCTCGCCTTCCAGCAGACCGCTGATCCGGGTTTCGCCCACAGCCATCGCGCCCAGAATCAAAGACCGATGCGAGATCGACTTGTCGCCCGGCACCTCTGCCGTTCCGGTCAACGGGCCGCAGGGATGCGAAGTCATCGGGATGGGCGTGCCGTGTCCGGACATGAGGGCTCCTTTTGCGCTATCAGTTCAAGGCCGATTAGCGAATTGCAGCCGCAGGGTCCAGCCGCAAAGCCAAAGGAATGCTCCGTATTCGCGCCTGTCAGGCCTCGCCCAACCAGATTGTCGGGTTTTCATCGGCGATTTGTCTAAACAGTGGTTCACCCAAAGCGTTACGCAGCCGGATGCATACCGCCTTTTCCGACAGCTTCTCTTGCCGTGTCATGTAATAATCAGATCCGAACAGCACGCGTGACCGCAACCGTTTGCTTTCAAGATCATCACCCTTCAAAAACATCCGCAGGAATGGCGCGTAGTCTTCGAACTGAAACAGTGTGTACGAAATATCAGTCCACAGGCCCGGAAAGTCTCCGCTGCCGATCATGCGACGGATCGAGACCTGCCAGTTCCGGTCATAGGCATCATCCAGCGGATCATACTGATCGGGGTTCGCATAGGCCTCCCAATCCCGTTGCCCGCCGAAATGGGCCAGGCAGACCCGCAGCTTGGGAAAGGCGCGCAAGACGGGGATGAACGCCTCGGGTTCGGTATAGCGGTCGGCCCAGTGATCAGACAGGTATCGCCCCTGCACACCGCCGCGCGAGCAATGGGACATTACAGGAAGTCCCATTTTTTCCAGCCGTGGATAAACATGGGCCATCAACACCGGATCATCCGGGGCAAAGCCCAGACGCGGATAGAGTTTCACGCCGCGAAAGCTCAGCTTATCAATGGCGCGCCAAAGCTCGGTCGCTTGCAGGTCCGCGCGCGGGTCGATGGTGGCAAAGGGGATCACGCTTTTGCCGACTTCCGGGTCACGCGCCAGTGCCGCCAGTTCATCATGCTGCGCGCTCAGCGGCATTTCCGGTGCGCCATAACCAAAAGCAGACAGCTCCATCGGCAACACCACAAAGCGCGTGTTGCCCGGATAGTGACGCCGCACGTTATCCAGAATATCGCGCTGGCTCTCCTCGGACGTTTCTTTTTGGAACCGATAGAGCCGCTCCAGCTTTTCCGCCACCGGATGCTGACCGATCAGCCGCGCACCCGCAGCCACCAGCTTGGTCAGGCCGGGCATTTTCCGAAACGGTTTGAGCACAGGATACGGGTAATCCTCGGGCACGTGCCGTCCGGTAAAAAGGTGGGCGTGACAATTTGTTATGCGAATGTCTGACATGAGGGAACCTGAAGAAATACAAGAGTCTAAACTGTAGCCTATCATAGCACAGCCTTCAGGGTTTGGTCCGCCCTTGCAGGAAAATTATCCCAAACGCCGGAAGGTCAGATAATGCGGCGTACGGCCTTCGCGCAGCGCTTTTTGCTCGTAACGGGTCGAGATCCAATCGTCCCAAGGCGTGCGCCAATCTTTGGGGCGTTCGGCAAGCCATTCGAAACCTGCACCGGGCACCTCTTCCAGGGTTTGGCGGACGTAATCGGGAATGTCCGTGGCTACGCGAAAGATCGCGCCCGGCTTGAGCACCTTGGCCAAGGGCTCAAGATGTTCGGGTGTCACAAAACGACGCCGATGATGGCGCTTCTTGGGCCACGGGTCGGGGTAGAGCAGAAAGGCGCGCGAAATGCTCGCCTTGGGCAGAACGTCAAAAAGGTCGCGCGCGTCCCCGGGATGGACCGCAAGGTTGGTGACACCGGCTTTGCGGATCTTGCCCAGCAACATAGCAACGCCATTGATGTAAGGTTCCGCTCCAATAATCCCGATATCGGGGTTGCTTTGCGCCTGATGCACCAGATGCTCACCGCCGCCAAAGCCGATTTCAAGCCACACCGGCTTGCCGTTGAACAGGGTTTGCAAATCGAGCGGATCTCGGTTCGGATTGCTGTCCCAATCGACCGCACCAGGCGACAAGGCCGCCAGATCTTCGTTCAGATAGGTTTTCTGGCTGGGTTTCAGGGTTTTGCCCTTGAACCGGCCATAGAAGTTTCTGCGCGGGCGTTCTGGTGACTGGGTGCTCATGGCCGAGCCCATACTGCGCCACCCAAAGCGTTGCAAGAGGCTGTCTTGCGGCAGAGGTCGGGGGCCAGCCCCCGACACACCCGAGGTATTTCTAAACAGAAGAAGAGCGCGCCCGTGAGGGCGCACCTTTGGATCATGTGATCAGACCGCTGATTTCAGCGCGTCGACCAGATCGGTGCGTTCCCAGCTGAACCCGCCATCGGCATCGGGTGCGCGCCCGAAATGGCCGTACGCAGCGGTTCGCTGATAGATCGGCTTGTTCATTTGCAGATGCTGCCGGATGCCGCGCGGCGTCAGGTCCATCACCTCGCCCACGGCCTTTTCGATCTCAGCGTCCGAGACCTGACCGGTGCCATATGTTTCCGCATAGATCGACAGCGGTTTGGACACCCCGATAGCATAGCTCAGCTGAATGGTGCAGCGTTCGGCCATGCCCGCTGCCACCACGTTCTTGGCCAGGTAGCGCGCGGCA
The DNA here is from genome assembly GCF_013031565.1 of Ruegeria sp. HKCCD7255. NCBI lineage: Bacteria > Pseudomonadati > Pseudomonadota > Alphaproteobacteria > Rhodobacterales > Roseobacteraceae > Ruegeria > Ruegeria sp. HKCCD7255. The sequence continues at coordinate 205,490 of NZ_WQAG01000004.1, forward strand.
TAGGCTGCCGAGCGATCGACCTTGGTCGGATCTTTCCCCGAGAATGCACCGCCACCATGGGGTGCAGCACCGCCATAGGTGTCGACGATAATCTTACGCCCGGTCAGACCGGCATCGCCATCAGGCCCGCCGATCACGAACTTGCCGGTCGGGTTCACGTGCCATTCGGTGTCTGCGCTTAGCCACCCGTCGGGCAGCGTCTCGCGAATATAGGGCTCGACAATGACGCGGATATCGTCCGATGTCAGCGCTTCATCCAAATGCTGTGTCGACAGAACAACCGAGCTCACGCCAACCGGTTTGCCGTTCTGGTAGACAACCGACAGCTGCGACTTGGCGTCGGGACCCAGCGCTGGTTCGGTGCCATTCTTGCGCACCTCGGCCAGGCGGCGCAAGATCGCGTGCGAATACTGGATCGGTGCGGGCATAAGCGCAGGCGTTTCGGTTGTGGCATAGCCAAACATGATGCCCTGGTCACCGGCGCCTTCATCCTTGTTATCCGCCGCATCCACACCCTGTGCAATATGAGCGGATTGCTCATGCAGAAGGTTTGTCACTTCAACGGTTTCGTGGTGGAATTTGTCTTGCTCGTAGCCAATATCTTTGATGCACGCGCGGGCGATCTGATCAATGCGCCCCATGTAGTCGTGCAGTTTGTCCTGATCCGACAGGCCAACCTCGCCACCAATCACGACCCGATTGGTTGTGGCAAAGGTTTCACAGGCAACTCGCGCTTCGGGCTCTTCTGCCAGAAAGGCATCAAGAACCGCGTCGGAAATGCGATCGCAGACTTTGTCGGGGTGCCCTTCGGACACGGACTCCGAGGTAAAAATATAGTTCTGTCGGGACATGAAAGTGCTCCATTAAGATTTCCCCATCACGCCAGGAAGCCGTTGTGACGGGCGATAGCCGGGATACGCGCCCTGCCCGACCGGGTCAATCTGAATTTACCCGTCTGCCCGGCCAGCGGTGCGGCGAGCCCACAAAAACAGCAACAATAGTGCAAAAAAAACCGGACCGTCGCCAATTCTTGAATAAGGGGTCGGCGAGAGCGGGGTGGGTAAGACCGCGTCGACAAAGCCCGCCTGCCCCAAATCCAGCGAGCCTTTGATCCCACCCAACGGATCGATCATTGCTGAAACGCCGGTATTTGCCGCGCGCATCATCGGCAGGCCTTGTTCGATAGCACGCATCCGCGCCTGCGCAAGATGTTGGTAGGGACCAGAGCGCGTGCCAAACCAGGCGTCATTGGTGATCTGAACCAGAAAATCCGGGCGTTCAGGAGCAGACAAAACGTCCTGAGTAAAGACCGCCTCATAACAGATCAGCGGCAGCGCTTTGCCCAGCGCGCCGATGTCCAAAACCTGGGCGCCCGGGCCTGCAGAAAACCCGTTGCCAGTCTGAGCCGCCAGTCCAGAAATTCCAAAGCGCGCCAGCAGTCCGCCAAACGGAACGTATTCCCCAAAAGGGGCCAGATGATGCTTGTCATAAAGCCCTGCCTGCTGCCCGTTTTCATCCAGCACGACCATCGAATTGTAATACCGCAATCCCTCTGCCCGCTGAATACCAAGCAGAACAGGTGTACCCTGCGCGGCGTCCGCAATGGCTTGGAAATGACGGTCCGCGTTTTGCAACCAGACAGGGACCGAGGTTTCCGGCCATACAATCAGATCTGGGCGCGGTGCGGCAGCCGTGAACTCGACCTGCCGTGCGAAAAACAGTGGTGCAAATTCGGGGTCCCATTTCTGGTGCTGCGGCGCGTTGGGTTGGATCAGGCGGACAGTGTGTCCGGTCGATTTCGGCTCGGGTCTGGTGCTGCTGTAGACGACGACCAAGCCAACCAGTGCCAGGGTTAGCGCCGCGGGTGTCGCCGCATTGCGCAATGACGGCGTTGCGAAAAGGGCAGCCCCCAAAGGCAAGGTTGCAAGCAAGGTTATCGCCCCCACCCCATAAGGGCCAAACAACGACAGAAGCTGCGCCACCGGTGTGTCCAGCCAGACCTGCGCCAGACCCGCCCATGGAAACCCGGTCAACACATAGCCGCGCGCCATCTCGACCAGAGACAGCACCAATGCCAAGACAAGAGCTGCTTGAATCGGCTTGCCACCAGCACGGTGGGCAATCCAGAAAGCCAAGGCCCAGAATAGTGCCAAACCACCTGATAACAGCACCACCGCAAACGGGGCCATCCATCCATGGCGGGCTATATCAACCAGAAATGGTTCGACGATCCAGCTGAGCGCATGGGCAAAATAGCCTGTAGCAAAAAACCAACCCAACCAGGCAGCGCTCCGAGGGGATTCACAGGCCAAAAAGAGCGGTGCAATCCCGATCATGGCAATGAACGAGGCCCACCAATACCCAAGCGGCGCCAAGCCCAGGGCAGCAATGACCCCCAAACCAGCCGCAAGCACGAGCCTAAGCCAGATCGGCCAGCCCTCCAGCTTGGTCATCCATCAGCTTTCGGCAACATGACCCGCAACCGTTTGATCCGCCGGGGGTCGGCGTCCAGAACTTCGAATTCGGGCCCTTCGGGGTGCTGCACAACCTCGCCCCGTGCAGGAACGCGGCCAGACAGCATGAACACAAGCCCGCCCAATGTGTCGATCTCTTCCTCGTCCACATCCTCATGGCTTGTCAGCGACCTGCCAATCTCGGCCTCGAACTCTTCCAGAGGAACCCGCGCCTGAACCACGTAGCAGCCCGGTTTTTCCTCGAACCACAGCTGACCTTCGTCAGTATCATGTTCGTCGGCGATTTCTCCCACGACCTGTTCGATAAGATCTTCGATGGTCAGAAGCCCATCAACGCCGCCATACTCGTCAATCACCAAAGCCATGTGTCGCCGCTCGGTCTGCATTTTGGTCAGCAACACGCCGATCGGCATCGAAGGCGGTACGAACAACAATGTTCGCAACATGGATTGCAGCTCAAACTCGGCAGAACCGCCATTGAACCCGTGGGTCAGAGCGAAATCCTTCAGGTGTACAAACCCAAGCGGAGTATCAAGCGTGCCGTCATAGACGGGAATACGCGACAAGCCACTGTCACGAAAAAGGTCTGCCAGTTCCTCTTTGGAAATTGTCACGGGGACAGAGACGATTTCGGCGGTCGGGATTGCCACATCTTCAACACGCATACGTCGCAGGTTGATCATGCCGCGTGGCTGCGCCACCGCTGTCTCTTTTCCGTTTGTCGGTTCAGCAACTTCGGCCTGCGTCGCAAGCCCCCCAAAAAGTCGAGAGAAAAAGTTGCTTTGACTGTCTTTGCTGTCCGAAGGGTGCGCGCCTTGCGCCGCCCTAGAACTGCCGTCTGTATCGCCCATTGTCCTATTCCAAATGATCGGGTCAGAAACCCTTGTCACCCATTATATGGGTCATCAATACCCATCTTGCCAAGTATCTCGGCCTCAACACGCTCCATCAAAGTAGCGTCAGGGTCACGGATGTGATCATAGCCCAGCAAATGCAGAATTCCGTGAACAAGCAAATGCGCGACATGATGATCGAAAGGTTTGCCACTATCCGCCGCCTCGCGTGCGCAGGTGTCGTAGGATATCGCGATATCCCCCAGCGCGATTTCACCGGTGAAATCGGGTTGGGGCAAAGATGGGATACCACCGGCGTGTTGCGATGCCAAATCTTGGGCAGGCCAACTGAGTACGTTGGTCGGCGTCGGTTTTTCGCGAAACTCAGCGTTCAGCGCCGCAATCCGCGCGTCATCACAGCCCAAAAGGCTGACCTCACACAGCCCGGCATCCAACCCAATGTGATCCAGAGCGGCCGCAACAGCCTTGTGTGCAAGACTGTCCAACCCATCCCATCGTGGGTCGTCCACAGTGATTTCAAGGTTCATAGACCGGCTTCCAAACACGCGTTGCGCCGGTGACTACCCTGTTTCCCGGCCTGAATCCGCCTCATACGCTTCGATGATGGCGGCCACAAGCGGATGTCGTACCACGTCTTTCGATGTGAAGTAATTGAAGCTGATATTCGGGATCGTCTTCAACAGCCGCTCAGCATCTGCCAGCCCCGACTGCACCCCACGTGGCAAGTCCACCTGCGACCGGTCGCCGGTGATCACCATGCGGCTGCCTTCGCCCAGACGGGTCAGGAACATCTTCATCTGCATCGTGGTGGCATTCTGAGCCTCGTCCAATACCACAAAGGCATTGGCCAGCGTGCGCCCACGCATAAAGGCCAATGGGGCGATCTCGATACGCTTTTCTTCGATCAGCTTGGCCAGTTGTTTGCCAGGCAGAAAATCGTTCAGCGCGTCATAGAGCGGCTGCATGTAGGGATCGACCTTGTCCTTCATGTCACCTGGCAAATAGCCCAGCTTCTCGCCCGCTTCGACCGCAGGTCGGCTGAGGATGATCCGATCCACATGCCCACCGATGAACATCGAAACCCCCACGGCCACAGCAAGATAAGTCTTGCCGGTGCCCGCCGGTCCGATGCCGAAGGCCAGTTCATTGTTGAACAAGGACTGCACATAGGCCTTTTGAGCATCGGTGCGCGGCTCGACCAGTTTCTTGCGTGTTTTGATTTCGACGGTTCCGCCCTTGAACATCTCAAGCTGATCACCATCGCGGCTGCCAGTCTCGGCCTCGGAATTGCCCATGCGCAATTCGCGATCCACATCGGCGGCGGCAACGTCGCGCCCGCCTTCCAAGCGGGTATAGAGCGCTTGCAGCACTTCGACTGCCTGTTTTTGCGCATCCTCCTCGCCCATGACCACCAATTGGTTGCCACGGCGGACGATTTGAACCGAAAGCTGCCGCTCGATCTCGGCCAGATTGCGGTCGTATTCGCCACAAAGGTCGATCAATAGCCGGTTGTCGGGAAATTCAACAAGCACCTCATGCTGGGGTGTGTCATCTTGCGGTGGGGTCAGGGCACCGATGGCCAATCCGTTCTCCTGTCTTGGCGTTACAGGTTGAGCGTAGACAACAAGAGTTGGTGGACGCAAGCGGCCAATGTCGATTTTTTCGAAGTTTCACATTTCGGCCGAAATCTGATGCGCGGCCGGCCTTAGAACGCGTAGTTCAACCCGATGCGGATGGCGGTAAATTCGGGGGTTGAACGTGTTGAGAAGTTGGGATCAAAGTTCACCGTTTTCGAGTCGAATTGTACGAACTCAAACTCACCGGTCAGCGAAAGGTGGCGGCTGATTTGGTATTCTGCACCAACACTTGCCGAGTATCCCGAACGAGAATCGGTGACACCGAAATCCTGCTCTGGGCCGAAAAAGGGCGTCAGGACGGCTGTGGTGGTGATGTCCGCCTCGACATATCCGATCGATGCAAAATACAGCACGCGACCCGAACGGTTTGTGAGGCCACCGCGAAGACGAACCGAGAAGACATCAGAAATCTCACTGCCAGATTGCACACCTGTCAGGCCCACAGCCGTTTCCGAGGAATCATCGAAAGTGCCGAAGTCATAACCCAGTTCTAGCCCGTAGATATAGTCACTGCCCCAAGAGGTCGGCAAAACGCCGCGCCAACCGGCCCGTACGCCTCCAAATCCACCGCTGGGCTCGTTGTCACCGGCTGGAAACAGTGCCGTCGGAGTGCGCAGGCCGAATCGATCAGACTCGCCGAAAGCATATCCGCCACTGGCGCCCACATAGAACGCGCTCGTATCGCGAACGATACGCGGCGGCTCGACGACTTCGGGTTCAGCGATATTGCCGGTCAGGTCGCTGGCGGCTGCGGGCATGGAGCAAAGCGTGATTGCGCCACCGAATAGATATCTCGAAACAGTTGACCCCACCTGTGCCACTACTCGTACCCTCCACCGCGTCGACACCACCAGATGATCGCCGCTTTATTCATTAAAGGCTCATAACAGACCGGCCTTTTCAAAAGCTGGCCCACCTCGGACCATAAATCCAAGTCCTAAATCAAGGATTAATTTATTATGTAGTTTGCCTGACCCAACGGATAATAGGGTGTCAAACCAACTCGCCCGCAAGCGAGTTTGCACCCGATGACGTGATCCGAACCTCACGCAAAGCGCCAACGGCCACATCGGCATCCGCCACATGAACCGCGTGCAGATATTCCGATTTTCCAACCATTTGCCCTTGTTGGCGCCCGGGTTTTTCAAACAGAACATGCACGTTTCGACCCACCATACTGTCCTGGATCTTGCGCTGATCGCGGGTGATCAGGGCTTGCAAGCGTTGCAGGCGTTCATCCGCCACTTGCGGATCGACCTGTGGCCGTTCTGCCGCAGGTGTGCCTGGGCGGGTCGAGTATTTGAACGAGTAGGCATAGCCATACTGCACCTCATCGACCAGATCCAAGGTTGCCTGAAAATCCGCGTCGCTTTCTTCTGGGAAACCAACGATGAAGTCCCCGGACATCAAGATATCGGGCCGCGCTGCGCGAATGCGTTCAATCAGACGCAGATAGCTTTCTGCGGTATGGCTGCGGTTCATACGCTTGAGAATATGGTCCGAACCAGATTGCACCGGCAGATGCAGATATGGCATCAGCTTGTCACAGGTTCCGTGCGCCTCGATCAAGTCATCGGTCATGTCGTTGGGATGCGACGTGGTGAACCTGATCCGTTCAAGCCCGTCGACCTTGTTGAGCTCCCAAATCAAGCCAGCCAGCGTCATGTCCCCATTCGGTCCGGCCCCATGATATGCGTTCACGTTCTGCCCGAGCAGAGTGATCTCGCGCACTCCGCGTTCCACCAGATCCTGCGCTTCGCGAATGATGCGATCGGCCGGGCGGCTGACCTCTGCCCCACGGGTGTAGGGTACAACGCAGAAGGCACAAAACTTGTCGCAACCTTCCTGCACGGTCAGAAACGCCGTCGGGCCGCGCTTGGCCTTAGGACGGTTCTTGAGCTTTTCGAACTTGTCCTCTTCGGGAAAATCCGTGTCCAACGCCTTTTCACCGGCGCGGGTCTTGGCCTCCATCTCGGGCAGACGGTGATAGCTTTGTGGCCCGACCACCAGATCAACCAGTGGCTGGCGACGCATGATCTCTTGCCCCTCGGCCTGAGCCACACAGCCCGCAACGCCGATCTTCAGATCCGGTTTCTCGGCCTTCAGGCCTTTGAAGCGGCCCAGTTCGGAATACACCTTTTCCGCAGCTTTTTCGCGGATATGACAGGTGTTGAGCAGGATCATATCCGCATCGTCAGGTGACTTGGTCTCAACATATCCCTGCCCGCCCAGCGCTTCGGCCATGCGTTCGCTGTCATAGACATTCATCTGACAGCCATAGGTCTTGATAAACAGCTTTTTGGGTTCGGACATGGGACCAGCCTTTGCGTTCGCGCGACCGGCGTCGTCTATACGCAACGAACGCCGCTTGCAATGCTGGCGCGGATACCCGAATTTGGCGGAAAGTTCCAGCAAGACGAAATCAAAAACAGGCAATGCAGTACCCAACGCTCGCGGATTATCTCAGGTCAGGTCAGGCGCTGGCAAAAGGCCCCTTGGCCCTGATTTTTGCCGAAGACACTGTCGAACTCGATAGCACCCTGCGCCACTATCTCAAGCTGGGGTTCAAATCCATTACCGTCTTTATGCCTGATGCCTTCGATCTGGCCGAAGATCTGAACGCTCAGGTTCATCGGGTCACCCTGACCTGCACGCCGCGCACCGTCGTTTTCGACACGATAAATCAGATCATCTCTGCGGCCTTGGGGCAGTGGATACATTACGCCTACAACGCCGAATACCTGTTCTACCCGTATTGCGAGTCTCGCAGCATCGGGGAAATGCTGTCCTTTCATACCGAAGAGCGCCGCAACGCGATGATGACCCATGTGGTCGACCTGTACGCTGGCGACTTGCAGGCCCATCCCAACGGTGTCGCCACGGATCAGGCGATGATGGACAAGACCGGCTATTATGCCCACACCCGCCACGACGGCACTGGTCAACCGCTCGAGCGTCAATTGGACATGTCAGGCGGCCTACGGTGGCGGTTTGAAGACCACATCCCGTATGAGCGGCGGCGAATCGACCGGATCGGTCTCTTCAAAGCCCGAAAAGGCCTCAAGATCCTGCCCGACCACACGTTTAATGAGCCGGAATACAACACCTACGCCTGCCCGTGGCATCACAATATGACAGCTGCAATCTGCTCATTCCGAGCGGCCAAAGCGCTCAAGTCGAATGCCGGGTCGACCTTCGACATCCCAAGCTTTCTCTGGAGCAACTCGATCCCGTTTGAATGGCGGTCGGATCAGTTGCTGGATCTGGGACTGATGGAGCCCGGTCAGTGGTTTTGAACAGGAATCGTACCCTTTAGCGCTGCAAAAGAATCGGAAACCAGTCTTCGCGCAGGCGTTGGCCGGGGATCATGTCATGCCCTGGAAATGGCGGTGAGGTGCGGCCCGGGCGCTCGACATAGCGTGCATCATCCCCGACCAAGCGCAGGGAAAAGGCGCGACGGCGGCTTTCAGATTGGTTTCCGCGTGCCCCGTGCAGCGTGCGATAGTTGAAAGCAACAGCATCACCCGGCTCCATCTCGAACTCGACCACGCGCATTCCCTCGGCATCCGGGTCGGGAACCGGAATGTACTGACCTTCGTCAGCAAAGAACCCTTCCTCGGAAACCCAGCGGGTCGGAAGCACTTCTTTGTCCCAAAGGTGAGACCCCGCAACGCAGCGCAACGTGGCCTGCTTGACCGGGTCCAGTGGAGACCAGAAACTGATCGTCTGTCGACCTTCGACGAAGTAATAGGGCCCGTCCTGATGCCATGGTGTTGCCATAGAGGTGCCGGGCTCTTTGACCAGCACGTGATCATGGAACATCTGCACACTGCGCGATTGCATCAACTCGGCAGCAACCTCGGCAGCGGCAGAGTTTTCAACGACCTGACGGAATTCAGGAATACGCGACCAGTTGCAATAGTCGTCGAAAAACAGGCCTGTCTCGCCCTTCTTCTTGTTGTCCGATGCATAAGGGCCCGGCGCGGCCATGTTGGCCGCGACCCCATTACGCAATGTCTCGACATGATCCGCAAACAGGCCCTTGACCAGCACCACACCGTCAGACTGGTAGCTTTCGATCATGTCTTGCGTGACCAAGGGGTGAGGCATGGCAGAGTCTCCGAAGCAGTTTGCCCTCTTCTGCACGGGAAAATACCAACTGATCAAATCTTATTTTTGATCTGGCGCACATTGCCGGAACTGCGTTCAGCACACGCGTTTTGAAATGCAGCTTATTTCGCCACGGCTAACCACCGCAAACACGTGGGCGCATCATGAAAAAGCTGGATTACTTCTTTTTGCGCAGACGGATCACGACATCGACGGACGCGATCTCAAGCCCTTGTGGGGCTTCGGGCAGGCTTTGGATCACCAACTCATCCGATGGCGCATCGCTGAGCCGTCCATCATCTTCCCAGAAGAAATGCGGGTGATCGTGTGTGTTGGTGTCGAAATAGCTTTTCGACCCGTCCACCGTGATCTCTTGCAAAACGCCCGCATCACAGAACGCACGCAAAGTGTTATAGACCGTAGCCAGTGACACAGCATCGCCATTTTCCTTGGCCGATTCAAACAGGCTTTCTGCGGTGACATGCCGGTGCAAGCCGTCGCCGACCAAAAGCTCGGCCAAGGCCACACGCTGTCGCGTCGGACGCAGACCGGCGCCTGTCAGCCAATTTGTCGCTATCTCACGGCTTTGAGGTGTCATAGTTCCGATACCCGTTTCTTGCTAACTCTATATATAGAGACCTTCCCTTGGTGATTTCAAATGAAAATCATTCTCAGGGAATGCACTTAGCGTCGCATGTAATGGCGTTGCTGCTCTTGCAGGACCTTGCATACGGGTGCTAGACGAGGCGAGATAAAACTAACGGACCCCTGGCAGGAGAGGCGGCAAGAATGGCTCAATTCCCGAGCAGCTTTGACAAGGATGATCTGCTGAAATGCGCCCGCGGCGAGCTTTTTGGCCCTGGCAATGCGCAGTTGCCCGCCCCGCCCATGCTGATGATGGACCGTATCACCGAGATTTCCGATGATGGTGGCGCGCATGGCAAAGGCCATGTTCTGGCCGAATTCGACATCACTCCGGATCTTTGGTTCTTTGACTGCCATTTCCCCGGCAACCCGATCATGCCCGGCTGCCTTGGCCTGGACGGTTTGTGGCAGTTGACCGGTTTCAACCTGGGCTGGCGCGGCTGGCAGGGGCGCGGTATGGCGGTTGGCGTGGGTGAGGTCAAGCTGACCGGCATGGTTCGCCCGGATCGCAAGATGCTGACGTATAAAATTGATTTCAAAAAAGCGATCCAGACTCGCCGCCTGACGATGGGCGTGGCGGATGGTATTGTCGAAGCCGACGGTGAAATGATTTATGACGTCAAAGACATGAGAGTCGTTCTGTCCGACGCCTGAGGCGGACCGGCCTGAAATAAGGAGCACGCATATGCGTCGAGTAGTTGTCACCGGTTTGGGTGTTGTGTCCGCTATCGGGAACAATGCCGATGAGGTGCTGGCCTCCCTCAAAGCCGGGAAATCTGGCATTGAGGCCAATGAACAGATGATCGAGCATGGCTTTCGCAGCCGGATTGCCGGATCGCTAAAGATCGACGTCACCGAACACATAGACAAGCGCACGTTGCGCTTCATGGGCCCAGGTGCAGCTTATGCCTATATCGCGATGTCTCAGGCGATAGCAGATGCGGGCCTGACCGAGGATCAGGTCGTAAACCCGCGTACCGGTCTTGTGGCCGGATCGGGCGGGCCGTCGACAAGTGCTATGCTCACTGCACATCAGACCGTGCTGAAGAACGGGGCGACAAAGCGGATAGGGCCTTTTGCGGTTCCGAAATGCATGTGCTCGACCATTTCCGCCAACCTTGCGACGGCGTTCAAGATCAAGGGTATCAACTACTCTATCACATCAGCCTGCTCGACTTCGCTGCATTGCATCGGCAACGCGGCAGAACAGATCATGTTGGGCAAGCAAGACGTTATGTTCGCGGGCGGCGGCGAAGAGCTGGACTGGACCCTGTCCTGCCTGTTTGACGCGATGGGTGCGATGTCATCGAAATACAATGACACCCCCGAAAAAGCCTCGCGGGCGTTCGACCAGAACCGCGACGGATTCGTCATCTCGGGCGGTGGTGGCATTGTTGTTCTGGAAGACCTTGAACACGCGCTGGCCCGTGGGGCCAAGATTTATGCAGAAGTAACCGGCTATGCTGCAACTTCGGACGGGCACGACATGGTGGCCCCATCGGGCGAAGGCGGCGAACGCGCGATGCGGCTGGCCATGTCCACCCTGCCGGAAGGGCGCAAGGTTGGATATATCAACGCCCATGGCACCTCGACCCCTGTGGGCGATGTTGGCGAGGTGGAAGCCGTGCGCCGCATCTTCGGTGAAGGCAACGTGCCCCCGATCTCATCAACCAAGTCGATGACGGGCCATGCACAAGGCGCGGCAGGGGCTCTTGAAGCCATCTTCTGCCTGCTGATGCTAGACAATGACTTTATTACGCCGTCGATCAATGTCGAAACGCTCGCGGAAGGTATCCTGCCGGGCGAAGTGGCGACGGAACTAAAAGAAAACGCGGGACTGGACAGTGTAATGACCAACAGCTTTGGCTTTGGCGGAACCAACGGATCCATGATCCTTTCGAAATATAACGGGTGAATGTGATGTCGGATCTTCTAAAGGGTAAACGCGGCCTCATCATGGGCGTGGCCAATGACCGCTCGATCGCCTGGGGCATCGCCAAAGCCATGCACGAGGCAGGTGCAGAGCTAGCATTCACCTATCAGGGCGAAGCTTTTGGCAAGCGGCTGGAACCTTTGGCTCAAAGCCTGGGCAGCGATTTCATGGTGGATGCAGATGTCACAGATGATGCGTCACTGGATCGCGCGTTTGGCGAACTTTCAGCACGCTGGCCAACCATTGATTTTGTGGTTCACGCCATCGCGTTCTCAGACAAATCCGAACTGACCGGGCGGTTTCTGAACACGACGCGGGCGAATTTCAAACATTCACTGGATGTCTCGGCCTATTCCTTCATCGAAGTTGCGCGTCGCGCCTATCCGATGATGCAGGAAAATGGCGGTACGCTACTGACCCTGACCTATCAGGGTTCGAACAAGGTTGTGCCGAATTACAATGTGATGGGCGTGGCCAAGGCAGCTCTGGAATCAGCAACCCGTTATCTGGCCAATGATCTGGGCCCCGACGGCATTCGCGTGAACGCGATCTCGCCCGGTCCGATGAAAACACTGGCCGGAGCAGCGATTGGGGGCGCGCGCAAAACCTACAAGTTCTGCGACCAAAACGCTCCGATGCGTTCGAATGCCACACTGGAAGCCGTGGGTGGTACAGCCGTCTACCTTGCCTCAGATGCGGGCGCCTGCACCTCGGGTGAAATCATCCGCGTGGATGGCGGGTTCCACGTCCTTGGAATGCCACAGCCCGACTTCATGTGACCTCAACTTTCCCCGTCTCTGCCCAGATTTGACCATCATTGACGGGCAGAGAATGGGATATGAGCAAAGTTGAACAAATCCTTGCAAACAATACGCGCGTATCAGCGAAGTCCAAGCCCGGAATTCGCGGGGGACGGGCGCGTATCGTGTTGCTTTCGCTGGTCCTATTGCTGGCCGTGTTCATTCTGATGACTGATCCGCATATGCGGTCATTAGCCGAGCCGGTGTTGGGTCAGATACCAGGGCTCTGACCCGGACCTATCAGTTGATCGACACGATCTCGATATCAAAGATCAGGTCTTGTCCGGCCAGCGCGTGATTGGCATCGAGCGTGACCGTGGCTTCATCCGCATCCATCACCGTTACAGGCAAGGCCTGTCCATCCGGCGTTTGCATCTGCAGCTGCGTACCTGGTTCCAGCGGAATATCATCAGGAATGCCTTCGCGCGGGATTTGCTGGCGCATGGCCGGGTTGATTGGGCCATAGGCTTCGGCACAGGGTACTTCGACGCGCTTTTTCTCTCCAATTTCCATCCCGGGCAGCGCTGTGTCCAGACCGGGAATGATCTGCCCTGAACCGACTGCAAATTCCAGTGGATCGCGGCCTTCCGAACTGTCGAACACTTTTCCGTCCAGCAATGTACCGGTGTAGTGGATGCGAACAGTATCGCCTTTTTTGATTGTGGTCATGAAAGCCTCGGGCTGAAGAAAATGGAACGCTGCACCCTAGTGGCCCCGTGCACAATGTAAACCCTTTGAGCTTTAACCCCCGGAACCATTGTGCTTACTTTCCGGCGACCACAGGAGGATCAGATGGCAATCACCACATGTGTATTCGACGCCTACGGCACGCTCTTCGATGTGGCCGCTGCCGCCCGGCAAGCCGCAGCCGAGCCGGGGAACGAGGCGCTGCGCGACACCTGGCCCACGCTGGCCAACCATTGGCGTCTGAAACAGTTGCAATACACATGGCTGCGGGCGGTGGCCGACGCCCATGCCGATTTCTGGGATGTCACGCAAGATGGCCTGGACTGGGCGCTTGAGGCAACCGGGCTACAGGGCGACGATGCCCTACGCCAACGCCTTCTTGATCTCTATTGGGAGCTTCAGGCCTATCCTGAAGTGCCAGCCATGTTAACAGCCCTGAAAGCGGGCGGTCTGAATACGGCGATCCTGTCCAATGGCTCGCCTCCGATGTTGGAGGGCGCTGTGCAATCAGCGGGGATCGGCGAAGTGCTTGACGATGTGCTGTCGGTGGAAACTGTTGGTGTCTTCAAACCGCATGTGCGGGTCTATGACCTTGTTCAGGAACGGTTCGAATGCAACCGGGATGAGGTGCTGTTTGTCAGTTCAAACGGCTGGGACGCCGCCGGTGCCAGTGGGTATGGGTTTGTAACTGCTTGGGTCAATCGCGCCGGCGAGCCGATGGACCGCTTGCCCTGGAAGCCTGCACATGTTTTGTCGGATCTCACGACGATCCCCCAACTTGCAGGCCTCTGATGCCGCACTTCACCACATCCGACAATGCGCGGATCTATTTTGAGGACACGGGCACAGGCCTGCCGGTTCTGTGCCTTGCCGGGCTGACCCGCACGTTACGCGATTTCGATTTTGTCGCGCCGCATCTGGCCCAATACCGGATGATCGCGATGGATTATCGCGGGCGGGGTCAATCGGATTTCGATACGGATTATTCGAACTACAACATTCTGCGTGAATCTCAGGACGTCATCGAGCTGCTGGATCATCTGGGACTGGAACAGGTGAATATCCTCGGCACCTCGCGCGGCGGATTGATCGCGATGGCGCTGGCTACCAGCCACCCTGCCCACCTGTCGCGTGTCATCCTGAACGATGTCGGCCCGGTGATTGATCCGATTGGTCTTGCCCTGATCATGACCTATGTGGGCAAACGCCCTGCCGCAAAAACCTATGACGAGGCGGCTGCGGGCCTGCAATCGGTGATGGAGGCGCGGTTTCCCGGCGTGTCGCTTGAGCGCTGGCGCACGCAGGCCAAAAACCAGTATCTGGAAACACCAGACGGGCTGCAATTGCGATATGACCCCAAACTGCGTGATGCGCTGCTTGATCAATCTGCCGCTGGCCCGGCCCCGGATCTGTGGCCGCTGTTCGCGGCGCTGCGCGACGTCCCCACCGGGCTGATACGGGGGCAGAACTCAGACCTGCTGAGCCCAGACACTCTGGTCGAAATGCACCAAAGACATCCCGGCCTGCGGTCGGTCGAGATACCAGATCGCGGCCATGTGCCGTTTCTGGACGAACCGCAGGCAGTCGACCTGATTCACGCCATTTTGGAGACGTCATGAGCACGCTTGAAATGATCGAAGCCGCCGCAGAGCGACTTGAAGGCCATGTGCGCGAAACCCCGATCCTGACCTCTCCGTTTCTCGATGAAATCGCCGGTCGTCGTGTGCTGGTCAAGCCGGAATGCCTGCAGCATACTGGCAGCTTCAAGTTTCGGGGCGCGTGGTCGGCGATTTCTGCCATGGACCCGCGGGCACGCGAGAACGGGGTGATTGCTTATTCATCGGGCAACCACGCGCAAGGTGTGGCCTATGCTGCAACTCGACACGGAATAGCGTCGGTGATTGTGATGCCCTCGGACGCGCCGCAGCTCAAGATCGACAATACCCGGTCTCTGGGGGCCGAAGTAGTGCTCTATGATCGGGCTTCGGAAAGCCGCGAGGATATCGGCGAGGCGCTGGCACAAAAGCGCGGGCTGACGCTGATCCGCCCCTATGACGAACCGCTCGTGATTGCCGGGCAAGGCACAACGGGGCTTGAGATTGCCCGGCAGGCACAAACTCTGGGTGTGACACAGGCAGATGTTCTGATCTGCTGCGGCGGAGGTGGCCTCAGCGCAGGTATAGCTTTGGCATTGGAGGGTCATGCGCCCGGATTGCGACCACGCACTTGCGAGCCTGAGGGGTTTGACGACATGAAACGCTCGCTGGCCTCGGGGCAGGTTCAACGTAACGCTGCCACATCCGGCAATATCTGCGACGCGATCCTGACGCCGCAACCCGGCGAGATCACCTTTCCAATCATCAACCGCCTCTGCGGCCTCGGGCTTTCGGTCAGCGAAGACGAGGCCCTGCGCGCCATGGCCTTGGCCTTTCTGCGCCTCAAGATCGTGCTTGAACCCGGGGGAGCGGTCTCGTTGGCGTCGGCGCTGTTTCGCAAGGATGAGATCGAAGGCGGTGCAGTGATCGTGGTCGCATCGGGTGGAAATGTAGACCCGGCCGTTTTCGCCAAGGCGTTGACCCACCTTTCCTGATCCCCGCCGAGCCTATGGCCGGAAAGACCTGTGCAGGCTACAATGACTCATTTGAGTAGGAGATTTTCCAATGCAACTCGCTGCTCTCGGAGACGTCAGTCTCCATTATCGGGTGGACGGCCCTTCGGACGGACCAACCGTCGTCTTTGCCAACTCTTTGGGCACGGATCTGCGGCTATGGGACCCGATCCTACCGTACCTTCCCGGCAACCTGCGCCTCATTCGGTTCGACAAGCGCGGGCACGGGTTGTCCAGCCTGCCCAAAGGCCCCTATGCAATGGGTGCGTTGGTGCGAGATACCGAACGGCTTTTGGATTTGCTCGAGGTCAAGAATTGCGTCTTTGTCGGGCTGTCCATTGGCGGGATGATTGCACAGGGTCTGGCCGTCAAGCGGTTGGACCTGATACGCGCAATGGTGCTTTCGAATACAGCGGCGAAGATCGCCACTCCGGCGATTTGGCAAACCCGTATTGACGCTGCCCGAGAAGGCGGGATCGAAGCCTTGGCGGATGGCACAATGGAGCGTTGGTTCACCAAAGAGTTTCGCAGCACGCCACAGTTGGAACTTTGGCGAAACATGATGATCCGACAGCCGCTCGAGGGGTATCTGGGATGCTGCGCTGCGATTTCGGGCACAGATTTTTATACCCCAACCAGTGGCTTGCGGCTGCCGACATTGGGAATCGCCGGCTCGGAGGATGGATCGACCCCACCGGATCTGGTGCGCGAAACTATTGATCTGATCCCCGGATCGCGTTTCGAACTGATGCGCCGCGCTGGTCATCTGCCCTGCGTCGAACGCCCTGAAGAATACGCAACCCTACTGACCGGATTTCTCAAGGAAATCGGCCACATCTAAGGGAGTAAAGCGATGGCAAATTTCTTGTTGGTCCACGGTTCGTGCCACGGGGCATGGTGCTGGCGCGATCTTATTCCCGAACTGACCGGGCTGGGACATAGGGCAAGCGCAATCGACATGCCCAGCCACGGCTCTGACCCGACCCCCGTGTCCGACGTTACATTGGAGGGCTGCCGTGACGCGGTTCTGGCGGCCTGCCGCCCCGATACGATCGTGATTGGCCATTCCTGGGGTGGCTACCCGACCAGCGCCGCCGCCCAGGCCGCACCAAATGCGATGCGCGGGTTGGTTTATCTCTGCGCCTATGTCCCGCAATCAGGTCTTTCGATGATTGAAATGCGCAAACGCGCACCACGCCAATTGATCGGCGATGCGGTCATGAAATCCGCAGACGGGCTGTCCTATTACGTGAAACCGGATCGGGTAAAAGGCCTGTTCTACCATGATTGCCCGGACGAAATCCTCGCCTATGCGCTCGGGCGCCTCTGCCCCCAGGCGATCCTACCTCAGGATACTCCACTGATCTTGGACGAAAGTTTTGATCGCGTGCCCAAGGCCTATATCCGCACCACGGATGACCGCACGGTTCCGACCGAATATCAGGAAACCATGAGCCATTGCGCTCCGCCCGAACTGCGCAAGACAATCGACAGCGGGCATTCCCCCTTCTTTTCCCACCCCGCGCAGCTTGCCGGTCTCATCGACGATATCGCCAAGGAATTGTGATGGCTCAGGCAGATGCCGGATTGCGCTATGCGTCTGATCAGTTAGGGTTCGCCAACCCTTAAACGCTGGAAACGAATGCGCCTGCCTTTTGTGTTCATCCTCGGAACCGTGATGATCGACGCGATGGGCATCGGTCTGGTTCTGCCGATCATGCCGCAACTGATCGTCGAGGTTCAGGGCGGATCTTTGGCAAATGCTGCGATCTGGGGCGGCGTACTCAGCACCGCTTTTGCCGCCATGCAATTCCTGTTTGGCCCGGTTCTGGGCAACCTCTCGGACGCGTATGGGCGCAGGCGGGTGATGCTGGTGTCGCTGTTTGTGATGGCGCTGGACTATATAGTCATGGCGGTCGCAGGCAGTATCTGGCTGTTGCTGATCGGGCGGCTTGTGGGCGGCATCACCGCAGCCACCCATTCAACCGCTGCGGCTTTCATGGCCGATGTGTCGAAGCCCCATGAAAAGGCCGCTAATTTCGGCCTGCTTGGCGCGGCGTTTGGCTTGGGGTTTGTGCTGGGCCCCATTCTGGGTGGCATACTCGCCGAATTCGGAACCCGCGCACCGTTTTGGGCGGCAGCGGGGCTTTCAGCCTTGGGCTGCCTGTTGGGTTTTCTGGTCATGCCCGAAACCGTCAAAGACGAAAACCGCAGACCCTTTCGGTGGCGCCGCGCACACCCGGCCCGCGCTTTGCTGGCCATAGCGGAACTACCCGGTATTCGCCCCTTGCTGTGGGTCTATTTCCTCTATTCCGTGTCAATCTATGTCTACCCTGCCATCTGGGCCTATTTCACGCTTGAGCGGTTCGGGTGGTCGCCACAGATGATCGGCCTGTCACTTGGTATGTACGGGCTTGCCATGGCGGCGGTACAAGGCGGTTTGATCCGGCCCGCGACACGTATTCTGGGCGAACGGGTTACGATCATCGTCGGTATGGCGTTCGAGATCTTCAGCTATGTGCTATTGGCCTTTCTGACCAACGGTCTGATCGTCTTGCTTTTGATCCCCATAACGGCGCTTGGAGCGGTGGTGACCCCGGCGCTGCAAGCCATGATGTCGCGCGCAACACCTGATTCTCAACAAGGCGAACTGCAGGGCGTTTTGGCTGCGCTTCATGCCTTGTCCATGATCGTCTCTCCATTGGTCATGACCGGTGTATTCGCTTACTTCATTGGCCCTGATACGCCTTTCTATCTGCCCGGCGCGCCCTTCTTGTTGGCACTGGTGTTGATGGGTCTGGGTCTGGCGTTGTTCATGCGACCGGCGCATGCCCGAACGTAAAGCGACCTTTTCCTGACGGAAACGGACTTGCAGGCCGATACATGCCAGTCCACCGTGGCTGAAAGCAAAGCGGGGAGGCTCATGCAAACAATCAAAGCAGCAGTATGCCATGCGTTTGACGCGCCATTGGTGATCGAAGACGTCCAACTAGCCCCGCCGGGCATGGGCGAGGTCGAGGTGACGTTGGACGCAGTGGCGATTTGCCACTCTGACATCTCGTATGCGAGCGGGGCCTGGGGAGGATTCTTGCCTGCCGTCTATGGCCACGAGGCCGCTGGTGTGGTGACTGCCGTTGGCGATGGTGTCTCGGAATTTGCACTGGGTGACAGCGTGGTTGTCACACTGATCCGCGCCTGTGGATCATGCCCCTCTTGTGCGGGTGGCAAACCCACGATCTGCGAAACGCCTTACGACACCGTCAAAGGGCCTTTGCGCACCGCAACGGGCGATCCGCTGGAACAGGCGATGGCCTGCGGAGCCTTTGCTGAAAAGGTCGTGGTCAGCCACCGCCAGATCGTCAAGATCCCAGCTTCCATGCCAAAGGACGTCGCCAGTCTCTTGTCTTGCGGGGTCATCACCGGTGTCGGTGCTGCGGTGAACGCAGCACAGGTGCGTCCCGGGCTGGATGTGGTTGTCATTGGTGCAGGCGGCGTTGGGCTCAACGCCATTCAGGGCGCGCATCTTGCCGGGGCCCGCCGGATCGTGGCTGTGGACATGACCGAAGACAAGCTGGAGATCGCCAAAGAGTTCGGTGCAACACATGGTGTTTTAGCAACCTTGGAGGCCCCTTGGAAAGCGGCCTACAAGGCGCTTGGCGGGCGCGGAGCCGATGCGGTGCTGATCACCGTCGGTGCCATCCCCGCATATGAACAGGCCCCCCGATATCTTGGGCGCGGAGGCCGGGCGATCATGATCGGGATGCCACATACCGGGGCCGAAGCCTCTTACGAGCCGGTCATCCTTGCGGCTGTTGGCCAGGGCCTGATCGGTTCGAAAATGGGTGACGTGGTCATTCAGCGCGATATCCCATGGATGATCGATCTGTATGAACAGGGGCGATTGAAACTGGATGAGTTGATCTCGGGTCGGTGGCAGCTGGATCAGATCAACGATGCGATCGAAGATACCAAATCCGGCTCAGCCAAGCGGAACGTCATCATCTTCAACAATAGCTGACGCCCGAAAGGAGCAGCGATGAAACTGCAGGATCTCGACGTTATCGTCACCGCTCCTCCGGCCCCTGGCTGGGGTGGGCGCTATTGGATATTGGTCAAGGTGACCACCGACACTGGGATCACGGGCTGGGGCGAGTGCTACGCCTCATCGGTCGGGCCCGAGGCGATGACCCATGTGATCCATGACGTGTTTCAACGTCACATGGCCGGAGAGAACCCCGAAAACATCGAACTGATGTTCCGCCGCGCCTATTCCAGCGGGTTTACCCAGCGTCCTGACCTGACCGTGATGAGCGCTTTTTCAGGGCTCGAGATCGCCTGTTGGGACATTCTGGGCAAGGATCGCGACAGACCGGTTTATGCACTGTTGGGCGGGCGCGTGAACGACCGTATCCGCGCCTACACTTATCTCTACCCCCTGCCACAGCATAACCTGACCGATTTCTGGACGTCACCGGATCAAGCTGGTGAGGCCGCCGCCGACGCGGTTCAGCGCGGCTATACCGCCGTCAAGTTCGACCCGGCTGGCCCCTATACCATCCGTGGCGGGCACATGCCTGCGATGAGCGATATTTCGATGTCGGTGGCCTTCTGCAAAGCCATTCGCGAAGCCGTAGGTGACAAGGCCGATCTGCTCTTTGGCACCCATGGGCAGTTCAACACTGCGGGCGCCATCCGTTTGGGGCAGGCACTGGAACCCTTTTCGCCTCTTTGGTTCGAAGAGCCGACCCCACCCGACATGATCGAAGACATGGCCCGCGTGGCGCGCAATGTTCGCATCCCAGTAGCCACTGGTGAGCGCATGACCACCAAAGCCGAATTTGGCGCTGTTCTTCGGGCTGGCGCGGCAGAGATCCTGCAGCCAGCCCTGGGTCGCGCAGGTGGGATCTGGGAGATGAAGAAGGTCGCAGCCATGGCCGAAATGTTCAACGCGCAAATGGCACCGCATCTTTATGCCGGTCCCGTCGAATGGGCGGCCAACATCCATCTTGCGGCCTCGATCCCCAATCTGCTGCTGCTTGAGACGATTGAAACACCGTTCCACGACCGGTTGATCAAGGGGTCAATCCGAGTGGAAAACGGCTTTGTTACCCCGCCAACGGCGCCTGGTCTCGGGATCGACTTGGACGAAGAGCTTGCCCGCGCCCACTCCTATTCCGGCGATGGGCTGCATCTTGAGATGCAGGAAGAGCCTTGCAATTACGTCGACGGCAACGCGTTCCAAGGCGGTGCTCCTGCGACAGAGGGGTGACATTGCCCTTTGAATTGAGGCATATTGCCCCAAACATGAACAACCAGCCGGAAAACACGTGGCCTCATTGGACCTGAACCCTCAAGCGTCAGCCACTGCCGTGGACATGAAGGAAAACGCTCAGAAGGCCTCTGCCTATTTAAAGGCTTTGGCCCATGAAGGGCGGCTGATGATCTTGTGCCATCTGATCACCGGCGAACGTTCGGTTGGCCAGCTTGAAGATTTGTTGCAAATGCGGCAGGCAGCTGTAAGCCAGATGCTTGCGCGTCTGCGCGAAGAACAACTTGTATCGACCCGGCGCGAAGGCAAGACGATCTACTACACTCTGAGCGACGAAAAGACCAAAAAGGTCATCGGAGTTCTTTATGATCTGTTTTGTGCGCCAGACGCCTGAGCTAGTTCAATTCGAAACATAGCCCGCGATGACCTGCAGCAGTTTGAACGCTGTTGCTGAGTCGTTTTCGACCACGGCCATGAATTCCTCTTCCCCGATCCGCAGACAGGACAAATCGGTTTCGGCGATCATGCTCAGCGCGCGCGGCTCTTTGCGGATAAGGCCCAATTCACCGACCAAAGACCCGGCATCCGCTGTCATGATCAACTGATCCGGCCCGTCCGGTTGCGGCAGGTATAGCCCTGCTTCGCCTTCCAGAACGACATAAGCACCGTCGGTGGGTTGATCATCCTTAAGAAACACCACCTCTCCGGCCTTGGCGTTGAACCATTGCGCGCCAAAGGCAAGTAGCCGCAGCTGCCTGCGATCAAGGCTCGAAAACAGAGGCGTTTGCTCCAACGCGCGTAGCTTACGCGCCAGATCGGCTGCTGATGCGCTGTCTTCCTCCACGTCGCCTGGCCCCTCATCCGTCACAACACGACCCTGTCGGATTTCGACAAACATGTCGAATGCCTGAGGATTCTGGAATTGATCGTTCAAGTATATGACAGTTGTTTCGGGCAACAAAGCGCGCAAGTTCTTGTAGACAGCGACCTGTGTCTGCATGTCATAGCTGGCCAGTGCGTTGTCGAGGATCAGAATATCGGGTTTCTTGATCGTCGCACGGGTAAAGGCCAGCGGCTCGGCGAACAAGGCTGGCAGGTTCTGACCACCCAAAGCAACCGGCACATCAAAGATCAACTCGATCACAAGCGGGCGCGCGCCATTTTCGGACAACACATCCACAATCAATTTGCGCACCTCGTCCGAGCGTGAGCCGCCGATCTGACTGATTTT
This sequence comes from Ruegeria sp. HKCCD7255, assembly GCF_013031565.1. Lineage (NCBI taxonomy): Bacteria > Pseudomonadati > Pseudomonadota > Alphaproteobacteria > Rhodobacterales > Roseobacteraceae > Ruegeria > Ruegeria sp. HKCCD7255. The sequence goes on from NZ_WQAG01000004.1 coordinate 227,738, forward strand.
ACCGAACAGCGCGTTTTCCATCACGGTCAAGCCGGGCGCGGACTTTTCCGGATCGAGCGGTACAAAGACATCCAGCAACGGTTGCAACAGCTCTTCCGAGTGGCTTGCGCGCAATTCAAGAATTCGCGTCTTCAACTCATCCGTAAAGGCGGGGCCAATCTGTTCCGCCGAAATCGCAAATGGTACGGCCAACAGGTTCGCCAGTTGCTCATTGTCGAGACCCGCAGCACCTTCGTTGCGCGTACGGTCAATCAGGTCCACGGCAGTTTCATATGTCTGCGCCTCAAGCCCCAACTTTCGGAACAAGGGGTGATCTGTACCGTCCAACCCGAAGATCTGACGAAGCATCTCGATCACGTCGCGGGTCAGATCAATCAGGGTTTCATCCAGACCCAACTCGCGCAATTGGCCTAAAAAGACAGTTTGTTTGGCCAACATCTCTTGCGTGACCGGAACGCGAGGTGTGGCAAACAGAAGGTTCTCGGCCACGGGCAAAGCAGAGTTATAGGTGTTCTGGTCAAAGACCAACGCCTGCTGTTCCAAACCTGCTTCACGTACCGCGCTCTGCACCTTTGGCCGCAACTCGACCAGTTTTTGGGCCAATGCGGGGCGCGCTTCGGCGTCGAACATCTGTTCGGCACCGCGTTGAAACAGGGCCGCCCCCGACCCCATGCCATCAATCAGCTGCAACCACCAATCCCGCAGCTCTTTTTCTGATTCGACATGGGCCAGCGACGGATCCAGCCATTCGGCTTCAAACGGATCACTGCTATTGCCTGCACGCAGAGTTTCGGCAAAGTCCGGATTGTTCGATGTGTTGTCTTGCGGTCGAAACCGCATCGGCATCATGACATTGTCGCCCAATGAACCCTGAAACATCACCGGTCGGGATGTCGCATAGCCGATGCGGGCAGCGACCACAGCCTGATGCAAGCCGGACAGGTTCACATCACCGATCGTTACGCTGCCAGACCCCGGCAGAATCTCGCGGGTCAGCAGCTCGGCAACCGCGCGGCGATCTTCCTCGCTGGGCGCGGCGATACCTATTGTCTTGCCACCGGGGAAGGTCAGGTTCAGATCGTCCAGAACCTGATTGCCATCCATGTCCCGCACCGAGACATTGTTGAGATGAATGTCCCCCCGCAAATGCGGTCGGCTTTCGGGCTCACCTTCGAACAACGCTTCGTCCTGCATACCAGGGGGCGCAAACCGCTCAATCACCACGTCCCAGCGCAGCGCCATATCCTGTGTCTGGTTGTAATAGGCCAACAGCTCTTTCCACGGTGAGCTGAGATCCTTGTAGGCCGCCAGCGCAGCCACAAGCGCACCCAGCGAGACCGAGCCCTGCAGCACCAGCAGACCGCCAACCAGATAAAACATGAAAGGTGTCAGTTGCGAGATGAAGTTGTTGATGAACTTCATAAAGAACTTTTTCTGATAGATCTCGAACCGGATGGCGAACAGACGCCCCAGCTGATCCGAGATCATGGCGCGGCGATAACGCCAGCCGCCATTGGCCCGCAAGGTCGCGGCGCCGGCGGCGTTCTCACCGATCTGCGCGGCCAGAACACGCACTTCCTGAATGCGCTTCTTGTTGAGCAGATTGATCTGTCGTTGAAGCTTGGGGATCAGCCAGGCTTGCAGCGGGATCAGCGCAACCGCTGCTAGTCCGAACCAGAAGCTTTGCAAGAACAGAAATGACAGGATCGTGATCATCTGCCCAGCTTGCAGCACCGGCTGGCTGATCGCGTCGCCCATCAACCCGCCCATCGGTTCACTTTCGGCGGTGATCATCGACACCATTTCGCCCTGGCTGACCCGTTCAAAATAGGGCTGCGGAAATCGCAAGGCGCGGCTGGTCAACTGATACCGAAACCGGCGCAGCATACGTTCGCTCAACACCCCTTTCATGGTGTTGATGCGCATCTTCATGATGCCGTGGGCAAGAACAGCCAGCAGAAAGGCAAAGCACAGGATCACCAGAAAGGTGGTCTGTGGCAGGCTATAGCCCCAAACGTTGACGATCGAACTGGACGCACCGATGGCGTCGTTGATGATCCGCTTGGGCAGCTCAAGCGTCAGGTAAAGCAACGGAAACAGCGTCGACGTAACGGCCAGAAGAATAAGCTGGTCGCGCTTCGAGTATTTCCAGATGAACCGAAAGATCGTGCGTTCTATGGCGCCGGCCCCTGCAATTGCTTCGTCGTATAACTCACTGATTTCGACGCGAATACAACAGTTCGAATCTATCGTAATCGTATCGCGCGACGCAAATAAAAACGCATAACAAGTCCATTTTTGCCCGTGTGAACAAGTTCATTTGCGCATCGGTTCATTCCGCCCTAGTCTTCGAGTCGGGATGACATTGGGAGGATCCGTTTGCCTGCCACATTTGGCACCGTGCTTTTACTGCTGGCTCTTCTGCACGTAAAACACATGTTCGCCGACTACTATTTGCAGACGCCCAAGATGCTTTCAGGGCGCGGTGTATATTTCCATATCGGGCGAGCGCAACATGCGGCTGTGCACGTTGTGGGCTCTGTTGTTGTTTTTGCCATCATGCGCGCGCCGATCGAGTTCATCGTTGTCATCGCGGCTCTTGAATGGGTTGTTCATTTCCATATCGATTTTTTCAAAGCCAGCTATTCAGACAAAAAACAGCTTCAACCCAATCAGGCCGCGTTTTGGCGCGCTGCGGGATTGGATCAATGCATGCACAACCTGACCTATATCGCGATGGCCTGGGCCTGGGTGACCTTTGTGGTGCACCCCTAAGGCACAATTGGGCGATTTCGCTTGATGGTGCGCAGGACAACATTTGTCTGGGCGCTGGCAACCGCAGGTAGTCGGAAGAGAAAGTCTTCCAGAAAATCATTGTAAGCCGCCAGATCCCTGCACAGCACACGCAGATGATAGTCGGCCTGCCCCGTTGTGGCATAGCATTCCTGCACCTCTGGGCTGATGTCGATCGAGCGCATGAAATCCTTGATCCGTTCCGGGTCATGCCGTGTCAGGTGCACATGCACAATCGCTTCGAAACTCAGGCCCATTGCGGCTGGGTCGACGACGGCACCATAGCGTTCGACGATACCTGCGTCTTCCAACGCCTTCACACGCCTCCACAGCGCCGAGGCGGACATTCCGACAGCTTCCGCAAGGTCTGCATTCGACATGCGACTGTCGCGCTGCAAGAGGTCGATGATACGGCGGTCTTTGTCACTTAAATCCAGCATTTAGGCAGAATTACCCTTTCTAAGGATATATTTCGAATAATCTGTCCGCACGTTTTAGGAAATCTTGGTGATTTTGGCAAATCTCTTCGCGCGACAGGCGTTAGACTTACGCACCCAGTTGCAGCCAATGAGTGAATCGCATGAGCTTTCATGGCCCGAACCACCGCAAATACCAATTGCAGGACCGTTATGATCTGACCAAAGGGCGCGTGTTTCTGACCGGCACACAAGCGCTGGCGCGGATCATGATGGATCAGGCTCGACGTGACAGGCAGGCAGGCTTGAATACAGCGGGATTTGTATCTGGCTATCGAGGCTCACCCTTGGGCGGGTTGGATCTGGAACTGTGGCATGCCAAAGACCGGCTGCGCGCAGATCGCATCACCTTTATGCCCGCCGTCAACGAAGACCTGGGCGCCACCGCCGTGCTGGGGGCGCAGCAAGCGACGCTGGACCCGCATTGTGAGGTCGAGGGGATATTCTCGATGTGGTACGGGAAAGGCCCGGGCGTAGATCGGTCTGGAGACGCTCTCAAACATGGCAACGCTTATGGGTCGGCCCCGAAAGGCGGCGTGCTGGTGGTTGCGGGTGACGATCATGGCTGTGTCAGCTCGTCGATGCCGCATCAGTCGGATGTGGCGTTCATGTCCTGGTTCATGCCAACGCTGAACCCGGCCTCGGTCGATGAATACCTCGCCTTCGGCGAATACGGGTTTGCGCTGTCCCGTTTCTCGGGCACCTGGGTCGGGTTCAAGGCGATCTCGGAAACCGTCGAAAGCGCACGCTCGGTCGAGCTGCAGCCGGATCGTCGTTTTACCCTGCCACAGATTGAATTGCCCTCTAACGGTCTGCATGTCCGCAGTGCCGATCTGCCTTCGGTCGAGATTGAGACACGCATTCAGCACAAGCTGCGCGCGGTGCGCGCCTTTGCCGAAGCCAACCCGATCGACCGTCGGATCTATAACATCGAACAGGCCAAGTTCGGCTTTGTCACCACAGGCAAGGGCCATCTGGACCTGATGGAGGCGCTGCGTCTGCTGGGGTTGGATGAGGCTGCCTGTCGTCGTCTGGGCATCGATATCTACAAAGTCGGCATGGTCTGGCCCCTGGCCCGGCGCAATGCGCTGCGCTTTGTGAAGGGCAAGGCCGAGGTGTTGGTTGTTGAAGAAAAACGCGGGATCATTGAAAGTCAGTTCAAGGAATATTTCTACGACTGGCCCGGCGACAAGCCGCACAAGATGGTTGGCAAATATGACAGCCATGGTGAGCCACTCATCCCCTGGACCGGTGAGCTGAGCCCTCTGATGCTGGCCCCCATCGTGGCGGCGCGGTTGAACGCGTTTTTCCCCGAAGAGAACCTGCCCGCCAAGGCCAGGGCCCTGACGGACACACCACCGCAGCTGATTTCCGTTCCGGGTGCAACGCGGACGCCCTATTTCTGCTCGGGTTGCCCGCATAACAGCTCGACCAAAGTGCCCGAAGGCTCGACAGCGGCCAGTGGAATTGGCTGCCATGTCATGGCGTCCTGGATGGATCGTCAAACCGTGGGGTATGCACAGATGGGTGGCGAAGGGGTTCCGCATGTGGTCGCCTCGCAATTCAACGGTGGCAAACATATTTTCCAGAACCTGGGCGAAGGCACATGGTACCATTCCGGGTCACTTGCGATCCGGCAAGCTGTCGCTGCGGGGACAAATATCACCTACAAGATCCTCTACAACGATGCGGTCGCCATGACCGGTGGCCAGCCGGTCGATGGCCCGGTCAGCGTCGCCGGGATTGCGCAAACCTGCCGGGCAGAAGGGGTCGAACGCATCGCGTTGGTGTCTGACGACATCTCGAAATTCCACCGCTCGGACTTTCCGGCCCGAACCAGCTTTCACGACCGCGCGGATCTGGACCGTCTGCAACGCGAGCTTCGGGAAATCCCCGGAGTGACTGTCCTGATCTATGAACAGACCTGCGCCACGGAAAAGCGTCGTCGTCGCAAGCGCGGCACTATGGAGGACCCGGATCGTTTTGTCTGGATCAACGATCTGGTGTGCGAAGGCTGTGGTGATTGTTCCATCGCGTCGAACTGCCTGAGCGTCGAGCCCAAGGACACCCCGTTGGGTCGCAAGCGCAAGATCAATCTGAGTTCTTGCAACAAGGATTTTTCCTGCCTGAACGGCTTTTGCCCCAGCTTTGTCACCGTAGAGGGTGCAACCCGAAAAAAGCGCGGTATTGATCTTGACGTGGCACAGCTTGAGGCTGACCTGCCGCACCCTGTTCTGGCTACTCTTGAGACGCCCTTTGACCTGCTGGTCACAGGTGTTGGAGGTACGGGTGTTGTCACCGTTGGCGCGCTGATTACCATGGCCGCGCATCTGGAAGGCAAAGGCGCATCCGTTCTAGATTTCACCGGTTTCGCGCAAAAATTCGGCACGGTTCTCAGCTATATCCGGCTGGGCGCATCACCCGAGGCGCTGAATCAAGTGCGCATTGATCAAAGCGCCGCTGACGCGGTGATCGGGTGCGATATCGTGGTCAGCTCGGCCCCGAAAGCATCCGCGCATTACCGCGCGGGGACACAAGTTGTTCTGAACCGCGCAGAAATGCCGACCGGGGATCTGGTTTTGCGACGCGACGCGCAACTGCACTGCGATGACCGGGAACAGGCGATCCGTTCCGTTGTGGGCACAGAAAACCTTTGGGGCTATGACGCCAACGCAGTGGCCGAACAGGTGCTTGGCGATACGGTTTTTGCCAATGTCATCCTGTTGGGCACGGCCTGGCAAAAAGGGTTGGTTCCAGTCTCGGACGTGGCCCTGGCACAAGCGATTGAGCTGAACGGTGTTGCCATCGAAAAGAACCGTCTGGCCTTTGCGATCGGTCGCGCGATGGCCGCAGCGCCAGACCGGGTGACGCAATTCACCGCGCCGGAGCCTTCAGAAGAAACGTTGCAACAGATGATCGATCGCCGCACAGCGTTTCTGACCGACTACCAGAACTCGGATTATGCGCAGGTTTATACGGGTCGGCTGGAGCAAATACGGCGCGCGCTCCCGAATGCAAGCGATGCTCTGCTAGGATCTGTCGCCCGAAATCTGTTTCGTTTCATGGCCTACAAGGACGAATTTGAAGTGGCCCGTCTTATGACGCACGCAGATTTCGCGCGTGAATTGGAAGATCAATTCGAAGGGAACCCAACCATATCCTACCATATGGCACCGCCTGTTTTCAGCTGGAGCAACGACGACAAAGGCCGTCCGCGCAAACAGTCGTTTGGACCCTGGATGCAACCTGTTTTAGGCGCGCTATCGCGTATGAAAAGCCTGCGCGGAAGCAAATTGAATCCGTTCGGCTATCACAGCGAGGCGCGGCTGCACCACAGCATCCTCGACTGGTACCGCGTTCTACTGGACCAATTGGTCCAAGACTACAGCGATGCAAATGCGGAAGCGTGGTTCAAGGCACTCTCTTGCGCGGACGAGATTCGAGGCTACGGCCCGGTACGCGCGGATGCGTTTGACGCCGCCAAGTTGTCGGTTGCAAAGATCCGAACCCCGGATAAGGCCACGCGGGCCATGCCCGAGCGGTCGTAAGCGTCCAGCCACAACCTGTCGATGGCATCTATCCGGGCGGGGTCAAATTTGTGTTCAACCTCCCAATACCGACCTGATGGTTCGAAATACCCGCACTCAGCCTCACGCGCCAACGGTAGATGCATCGCATTCGTGCAGGGCATGGCGGCGCTGGAAAGATCTTCCACTGGAACGCTGGGCAAAACCAATCGGCTTTCCCCGGCAGACAGCCGCACAACGCGGCAGTTCTGCTCGGCCCCAAACAGCGCTAGCCGGGCTGACTTGGCCTCGAGCGAACGCAGCGTGACATCGCGGCGCAAAGGGTCTGCCGTGCCTCTTCCGTAGAAATGCGTTTGGCCTTTACTGGCATAGACCATATCGCATCCGAAGAAGGCGATGACTGCGGGTTGCAAGGCGGCCAGCGCCCAATAACCTGCCGTAAAGGCCATGGTGCCACCCGCATAGACAAAGCCGCCAAATTGGTTTTGTAACGGCACATAATCCTCAGCGGTGATGATACGCTGGCCGGGTCGCAAATCTGTGGGACGGCTCTCAACCGGAAAATCCTCAGGATGGATCAGATAGTCCCAATCCGACCGAATACGCCAAGCGTTGTTGATCGCAACGATATGGCTAAAGCCCTGCCGAGACCAGTCGTGCGCCGCAATCGCGGATGGTGCACTGCCAAGGATCAGAACGTTTGGTCGATTATCAGCCATGGCGCACCCCTCAGGTTCTCAGACCCCAAGTTAGGCCGAAACCCCGTTGCGTCTAGCCCAGAACGGAAAAACTGCTGTCTGTATTGATCGGTCGCTTGCGGGAATAGAAGCCCACATCGATGCTGCGCCCGATATAGGGCAGCTTGAAATGCAAGGGCTGTGCATCGTGATCGGCCCCACCTTCAACATAGTCGATCAAAGCGGCCATCATCTTTCCGGCAATGGGCGCGTTCTTGTATTGGTTCCCGCTGGTGCCACAGGCCATGTAGAACCCCGGTAGGCTGGATTTGTCATAGATCGGGATCCAATCGGTCGACGCGTCGTACAAATCCACCACCCCGCGCGTTTTTGACGGAATGCCAAGGCTGGGCACCCGTTGCGCATAACGCATGGCTTGCGTGGTCCATTGATCGGTGAAGTCGTGATTGTACGAGGTGTCATCGGCGCACCATTGATGCGGATCGCAATCCGGATCTTCTGACCCGATCAGAATATGGTTGCCATGTTCGGGCCTACAATAGAGCGCAATGTCACTGTCCGACACGATTGTGCCCTGCGTCTCGAAATCAAAGCCCTCGGGTGCAGGAACATGCACCACCTCTTGCCGTAAGGGCCGGGTTTCGATCGTCATATCCTCCAGCACACCGGCCATCCCGTTGATATGGGCCGAGCCCGGGCCCGCAACGTTCACCACCACACTGGCATGAATTTCTTCGCCCGAAGCCAGTTTGACCCCCGCGACACGGCCACCACTTTGCAGGATCTCGACCACCTCGGCACCGGTTCTCACCTCGGCCCCGCGCTGCTTGGCCGCTGCCATCAGGTTTTGAGCCGACAAGGCCGGATCCGTGACATATCCCGCCTTGGGCCAGAACACAGCGCCCTGCAACTGCGCACCGTTGGGCTGCCCGAACTCCGGATCATCCATCCGGCGCGCCGGGGCGAAACTGTCCAGATTGTAGATCGGTAAACGATCCATGATCTGCTGGGGTGTCCATTCCTCGAACGGGCAATCCAGTTCGGCGCTATAGGTCATGTGCTTGTCCAAATGACCATTCGCCTCGGTCTTCATCACCAGACACCCGGTCTCTTTGAACTGAGCCAGATCTGCGCTGTCGGGCAAGCCAAGATACCCGGCCCAATCGCGCCAATAGTGATAGCCCTCCCAGGCGAAGGCCGTGCCATCGAGCGTTGAATAATGCATCCGAATGATCGCGCAGGACCCGGCGGTCGATCCATGCCCCACCTGAGCGTTGCGATCCAGCGACAGGGTCTTCCATCCGGCCTTTGACATCTCGAACGCGATGGCCGCGCCGATCACGCCGGTGCCGATAATGATTGCGTCAGGCTGGCTCATGACCCTGCTCCTTCCCAATAGTGTATTGCATAGGCGCTGAATTCCTCAATCTCTTCCTTGCGGGGCTCAACACCGGTGAAGACAAAAAGATAATGCGGCACCATCGACAGACGTGCGGCCAGCGGCTCGTTCAGCTGTGCCAAATCGTATCCGATCTGCATGTAGTAGAGCACGCGCGCGCGGGTCTCGGCCTCGGTTTCGTCATAGCCATAGCGGGCAAACATCGCACGTAGGGCCGCAAGGCGACGCGCGTCGGATTGATCCAGCATACGCCGCACCTTGCCCGATTTGCGCGCCCAGTCGCGCACGGCAAAATCCAATGCGGTATCAAAAAGCTCGGCGTTCACCACACAGCGGTGCACATTGCACACCGCCGCCGTGATCGTCGGGGCCGCAAGCTCGGCCTGCGCAATCAGCCCAGCGGTATTGAGCGCCTGCCATTTGGCCAAAAGCGCATCAAAAAGCTCCTGCTTGGATTTGAAATACCAATAGAAAGACGAGCGCGAGACCGCCATCCGCTCGGCCAGATTCATTACCTTGATCTGATCAACCCCGTCCGAGATCAGCACATCCATGGCCACGTTCAGCCAATCGTCGCGCGTGACCTTGATGTTGCCGATCAAGGGTTCCGCCTTTGGGTCGTCGCGGTGGAGGATGGGTTTGGTGTTCATTTAACTCTCCGGCGGTGCGCCGCCCTGTTCTTTGCGACGCGCGATAAAATCTTTCAGCGCGCCAATACGGTCCAGATCGGATGGCGGGGCTTTGAAATTGGTCAGGATATCCTTCCAGACACCGGTGGCACGTGCATTGGCATCGACTGCACCCCGCTCGGCCCAGGTTCCGAAATTGGCATAGTCATGCAGATGCGGCTCGTAGAATGCAGTGTTATACCGCTCCATCGTCTGGCTGGTGGCAAAGAAATGCCCGCTGGGGTCAACTTCCTTCAGCGCGGTGTCAAATCCGATCTCGGCAGGTCCGGCCTGCGTACCGGCACACAGCTCGGCCACCATGTTCAGCACCTCGGCGTCACAAATCATCTTCTCGAAAGACACGGTCAAGCCGCCTTCAAGCCAGCCAGCCGAGTGAATGATCACCGTCGCCCCGGCCATGAGGCACCCCCAAAGGCCAAACTGGTTTTCATTGGCCGCCTGAACATCATTGATATTCGCCGCCGAGCCCGCCGCCGAACGCCAGGGCAATCCGACATGACGCGCCAGCTGGCCCGCAGCCAGTGAGGCCTGAAAGTGCGAGGGCGTCCCAAACGCGGGCGCGCCCGATTTCATGTCGACATTGCTTGTGAAGGTTCCATAGCAGACAGGCGCACCCGGCTTGGTCAGCTGAGTCAGGGTCAGTGCTGCCAGTGCTTCGGCATGGGACAGTGTAATCGCCCCGGCCACGGTGATCGGCGCCATCGCCCCCATCAGCGTAAAGGGCGTAATTATCGACATCTGCCCATGGCGCGCGAAATCGATCAACCCTTGGGCCATGGGGATATCCAAGGTTCGCGGGCTGTTGGTGTTGATGATCGTATAGCAGTGGGGCGCTGCATTGAATGCGTCGTCATCCAGTCCGCGTGCAATGGACAACATCTCGAAACAGTCCATCACCTGCGGCGTTCCGCGCGAGAAGAAGAAGGGGAACTTGTCCGTCAGTTCCATCTGCGCCTGAGTGGTGAAGTAGTGCCGGACATTGGTTGGCACATCCTGCGGCTCGACCTGGGGTGATATCATCTGGAAGACATCAAAGTGATGTGTAAGCTTTAGAAACTCCAGATAATCCTGCCCTGTTGCAGGTCGTCGGCCGCGTTCCAGATCGGTGGCGTTGGGTGCCCCTGCGCCGGGCTGAAAGACCAATGACCCCAGCTCAAGCGTGAAATCCCGCCGCCGTGCGCCTGCACGACAGTCAATGGATTTCGGAGCCGAAGCCACCGCAGCCTCGACCATATCGCGCCCGATAAAGACCATTTCGCTATCTTCATCCACACGGGCCCCGCCTTTGGCATAGATCTTGCGGGCCTCGGGCAGCAAAACCTTGATGCCGAGCTCCTGCAACAGACGCAGCGCTGTTTCGTGCATGTCGGCGATCTGGTCGGCCGGAAACACCTCCATCAGCGGGAAGGGGTTGCGCAATTGGCGGTAATTGACATCGCGGCTGGGCGCGGGCGCACTGTCTGCTCCCCTGCCCCGACGCCGTCGCCCGCGCCCCCCGGTCTGAGCCTCAGCCATCAGCCCCTCATCGCCTTGCCTTGTGGATCATAGGGCGATGGGGCAATAACTCGTGCCGGGCGTTCAACACCCACCACATGCACCGACAATTCGGTCCCGGGCTCGGCCATGTCGCGGTTGACCAACGCCATGGCAAGCGATTTACCAGTATAGTGGCCATAGCCCCCGGAGGTGACGAAGCCCACGCGCTCCTCCCCAGCCCAGATGGGCTCATAGCCGCTGGCATCTGCGTCCAGAGCATCCACCTCAAGCGTCACCTGCACTTGCGCCGGACCGTTGCCATCCCGTTCGGCAAGAGCAGCGTCCTTACCGACAAAGTCTTTGCTCCAGTCGATCCAGCGATCCATGCCGGTCATACCGGGCGTGTAAAGCTGCGTGAACTCAGCCGACCAGATGCCAAAGCTTTTCTCTAGCCGGGTCGACAGCATCGCATTGAACCCGCACTCCCGGATGCCCTCGGCCGCACCGGCCTCCAGCAACATACGGCGCAGGGTAATATGGTCGCCATAACGACAATTGATCTCATAACCTTTCTCACCGGTCACCGACATGCGCGCCACACGCGCGCGGACCAGTCCGATATCGAATTCGCCGCAGCCCATGAATTTCAGGGCTGAAATGTCCTGTTCCGCCAGCTTTTCGACCACAGCCTGCGATTTCGGGCCAACCACAGCAAAGCCGCAATATTCCTCCCCCAGATCGCGGACCGACACGCCTTCGATCATATGGTCATCGAACCAGCGCATATGCCAGGCGCGCAGGTAATAGCTCCCCATGATCCACCAGGTACCGTCGCCCCAGTTCAGAACGGTCAGATCACCCTTGAGCCGCCCGTTCGCGCCCAGCATCGGGGCCAGCTTGGCGCGGCCCGGCGCGGGCAGCTTTGAGGCCATCACCTTGTCCAGCCAAGCCTCGGCATTCGGACCGCAGACCTCGAACCGGGAAAAGCCGGTGATATCCAGCAGGCCCGCGCCTTCACGGATCACCTTGCATTCCTCGGCCACGATATCATGAGCGTTCGACCGTTTTAGCGTGGGCGTTTCCTCAAACCCTTTCGGGGCAAAATACAGCGGTACTTCCAAATCCCAGCTCACGCCCCATTTGCACCCCGCTTCGGTCATTGCGTCATGGGCCGGAGCCATTTTCAGCGGGCGACCCGCCGGCAATTGCTCGTTCGGATAGGTCATCACGAAGCGGCGCGAATAGAACTGGCCAGTGGTTTCGCGGATGTAACGTTTGTTCTGCGCGAAATCGCCGTAACGCGCCACGTCCATCGGCCAGGCGTCAGCCTCGGGCTCGCCGTGGATCATCCATTCGGCCAGTGTTTTGCCAACGCCGCCGCCTTGCAGGAATCCGGCCATCACGGCACAGGCCGACCAATAGCCGCGCTTGCCCGGAACCGGCCCGACCAACGGATTGCCATCGGGCGAGAAGGTGAACGCACCGTTCACCCAGGTCTTGATGCCTACGTTCTGAATCGAAGGATAACGCTCGAACCCAAGCGTCAGTTCATTCTCGATGCGATCCAGCTGCTCTTGAAACAGCTCTTCGCCATAATTCCACGGTGCGCCGTCCATCGCCCAGTGTTCGTGATCGACCTCATAGATGCCAACCAAAACGCCCTTTTGGTCCTGCCGCATATAGGTGAAACCTTCGAGGTCCACGGTCATCGGCATCTCAAAATCCGCAGCTGCAACCTCGGGCACAGTGTCAGTGATCAGATAATGGTGCTTGAGCGGCGAGACCGGCAGCTCAACGCCCGCCATTCGGCCCACTTGCTTGGCCCAAAGACCCGCTGCGTTGACCACATGCTCGCAACTGATGGTGCCCTTGTCGGTCACCACTTGCCAGCCCTCTGCTGTCTGGGTCAGGCTTTCGACCTTGGTTTCCTCGTAATACTCTGCGCCGCGCTTTTTGGCAGCGGTGGCATAGGCCTGAACCGTTCCGGTCGTGTCGATATAGCCTTCGCGATCCGCCCACATCGCGCCTAACACGCCGTCGGTCGACATGATCGGGCAACGTTTCTGCGCCTCTTCGGGGGTCAGTAGCTCGCAATCATCAATGCCGATGGATTGGAAGATACGGTAGTTGGCCTGCAACCATTCCCACCGTTCGGGCGTGCCGGCCAGTGTCAGACCACCGGTCATGTGCAGGCCAATATTCTGACCCGATTCCTTTTCGATCTCGCTCAGCAAGTCGATCGTGTAGGCCTGAAGCGATGCCATGTTGGGATCCGCGTTCAGTGCGTGGATGCCGCCCGCCGCGTGCCAGGACGACCCCGAGGCCAGACGCCGACGTTCCAGCATAACCACATCCGACCAGCCGAACTTGGCCAGGTGATACAGAACCGAGGCGCCCACAACGCCGCCACCAATGACAACAACGCGATACTGCGATTTCATTCCGACCTCCGCTGAATGACTCGCAGGGACGCTAAAAGCACTAATCACTTCTGTCTAGACATTTCTGTACAGTCGGCTTCGCAAGCCCAACTCAAGCGAATTCGGCCTAGAGCTGGGCGCTTGGACGTGCCTTGATCTTATCGAGCCACGTCAACGCAGCCCCATGCCGCGCCTCCGGGCGCATCTTGATGACCCGCGCAAAGTCGACAAAGACAAATGTCGTGATATCGGCCAGCGTAAAGCGATCACCGGCCAGATACGGGCTATCCTGCAAACGCGTTTCCAGCAGATCAAAAAAAGCCGCAACGCGTGCGCGCCCGCGCTCGGCGATTTCGGGAACCTGCGCATAGTCGATGGGCCCGGGAATGGCACGGTTCTCGAAGGCCGGATGCGTGTTGCGCAAAACATCTGCGATCGGTGCGCCGCCTTGCTGCTCGGCGATCGCGTTCCACATCAATACCAAACCCTGCTCATCCGCGCTGCGCCCCATCAAGGGCGGCTCGGGGAAGCGAGCTTCAAGATAGGCTGCGATGCCAAGGTTTTCGGTGAGAACCGTCCCTTCATCCGTGACAAGTACCGGCAGAGTTGCGCGCGGGTTCACAGCGCGGAAATCCGCTTGCAGCTGCTCCCCCTTGGCGATCGAGACCTCATGGGTTTCGATTTGCAGCCCTTTCTCGGCGATAAACATGCGTGCTCGACGCGGATTGGGGGCGGTGGAACAGTCATAAAATAGCATCTGCGCGATCTCTTGTCCTTTGAATCGCTCAAAGGTTAGACCGCATCAGCGTGCTACGGCGAGCCCTTTTTACGATCAACGCTGATAGACAAAGCAACGTCCTTCGACCGCACCTTGCGGCAGAGGCAGCTCGGACATGCCATCGAAATACATCCGGTCGCTGGACACCATCATCCCACCAGGCGCAAGCAACGGCTCGATCAGGGGTGAGACAAATCGCGCGAACTTGTCGTTCTTTTCCCGGTTGTGCCCGCCCAGATCCGCATGGATCAAACTTGCCGACGCGCCGAAGCGCGCAACAGACGCTGGCAGCGTATTGCGCACGTCACCAAGGATCACCAGATCCTCGGGTGGTGTCGAATCAGGATGAGAAGCTACAGCACGCTCGAACACATAGATCGGCCGTCCTTGAATGTGGCGAACCATGTGATGATAGGTGCGCCCGTTCCCCAATCCCAGCTCAAAGACCGGGCCCGTCATGTGCGCAGTCTGAGCAATCGCAAAATCAAGACACGCGCGTTGCGACACCATACGGTCGATAAAAAGATCAAGGCGGCTTTGATGATCGGACACGAATAACCCTCTTGCTTGAGTAACCGACACCAATTTGGTGTCAGACTGCGCCTAGATGGCAAAAAATAAACAACTTGTGTAGGCAATCTGCCTTGATTTCACGAAACCGCGACAATTCTGCTAAAGAAGGTGTTTGACTAGTCTGCCCTAACCGCGCGAAACTGGTGAAAAAAGTCAGGGAGAACAATCAGCCGATGGGAAAACACGGCCAAACGGGTGGGACGCCCGCATGACGGCATTGCTGTCCGTAAAGAACCTGAGCATCGGGTTCGGCGCGGGCGCTGATGTTGTCCAAGATGTCAGTTTTGAAGTGGACCCCGGCCAAACGCTTGCTTTGGTTGGTGAATCCGGCTCGGGGAAGACCATCTCGTGCCGCGCGGCGTTGCGTATTCTGCCACGTACTGCCCAGATCCGGTCCGGGTCGATTACGCTGAATGACTCTTATGGGCAAGCGGATTTGACAAAGATCAGTGAACGCGAGATGCGCGATATTCGAGGCAATCGCGTTTCAATGATCTTTCAGGAGCCTATGCGCTCGCTTTCGCCCCTGCACAAGATCGGCAATCAGGTAAGCGAAGTGCTTTGGCTGCACGGAAAAATATCCGAAGCCGAAGCCCGCAAAAAGGTTCTGACTCAGTTTGAACGGGTTGGGTTTCCCGATCCCGAGCGGGCCTATGACTCGTACCCGTTTGAGCTGTCCGGCGGCATGCGACAGCGTGCTATGATCGCGATGGCGATGGTGGCCAAGCCTGATCTGTTGATTGCGGATGAACCGACAACGGCATTGGACGTCACGACGCAAGCTCAGGTTCTGGGCCTCATCAAGGAATTGCAGCGTGAGACCGGCATGGCCTTGATCCTTGTGACCCACGATCTGGGTGTCGTCGCCAACATGGCCGAAAAGGTCGTGGTGATGCACAAGGGCCGGATCATGGAATCCGGTCCCGCCGAGTTGATCCTGTCGGATCCCGCGCATCCCTACACAAAGCAGCTTTTCGATGCGGCACCGGAGATTCCGGAACACAATGAAGGCGCAACGCCAATGCCACACGAGGATCTTATCCTCGAAATGAAAGATGTCAGCAAAACCTATCAGATGCGTGCAACGAAGGGCTGGAAAGCAGACCGGTTGATACATGCCTGTCGTGGTGTGGATCTTAAGTTGGGGCGTGGGAAAACTCTGGCAATCGTCGGGGAAAGTGGCTCGGGCAAGACCACGGCTGCCCGGATCGCACTTGGGGCAGAGCTGCCCGATCCCGGTGGTCAAGTTCTTTTCCGAACAACCGCCGAAGCCGAGCCGATCACAGTTCACCAAATGACCAAAGCCGAGCGCACCGCATTTCAGCGCAAAGCGCAAATGGTATTTCAAGACCCCTACAGCTCGCTCAGCCCCCGTATGCGCATTCAGGACGCGCTGACAGAACCGCTGGAAATCCACAGACTGGGCTCAGCCGCCGAACACCGTGAAAAAGCGGCCGAGATGTTGCGCTGGGTCGGTATGAACCCCGATATGTTGAAACGCTATCCACATGCGTTTTCCGGAGGGCAAAGACAGCGTTTGTCGATCGCCCGCGCGCTGATGCTGGACCCGACCCTGATCGTTTGTGATGAACCCACATCGGCGCTGGACGTCTCGGTGCAGGAACAGATCCTGACGCTGCTAGAGAAACTACAGACCGAGTTGAACCTGTCCTACCTGTTCATTTCTCACGATCTTGCGGTTGTCGCCCGGATCGCAGACGAAGTGGCGGTCATGCGGCGGGGGATGGTTGTCGAACAGGCGCCTCCCGAAACTCTTTTCTACAACCCCCGTCATCCGTACACCAAGGCATTGATCGCTGCCCAGCCAGAACCCGATATCAACCGCCCAATCAACCTGGAAATGGTTGCATTGGGGGCGGGTTCGCCGGACAGTTGGGAAGAAGCCTTCCGTTTCACGGACTCCGTGGTACCTTCATTGGTAGAATTGGAGCCCGGTCATAAGGTACGCTGCCATGTTTAAGACCACTCGCACATCACTTTTGGGCCTGACCCTGGCCCTGGTCGGAGTATTGCCTGGCTGGGCCGCGACCCCGCCTGACCTGCAGGAAAGCCAGTTCTGGCAAAGCGAAGTCGCCGCTGGCAATCTACCGCCCGTGGCCGAACGTATCCCAGCAGAGCCGCTGATCGTAGACTTGGCGGCAAAAGGGCGCGAGATTGGCAAACCGGGTGGAACGCTGCGCACGATGGTGACGCGCAACAAGGACGTCCGGCAGATGGTCGTTTATGGCTATGCGCGGCTTGTAGGTTTTGACCAGAACTATGAACTGGCGCCAGATATTCTTGAGTCGTTTGAGAACGAGAACAATCGTAAGTTCACTCTGAACCTGCGCGAAGGCCACAAATGGTCGGACGGGTCGCCGTTTACCTCTGAAGATTTCCGCTATTGGTGGGAAGATGTCGCCAATCACGAGGCACTCAGCCCCTCGGGCCCGCCAGACTTTCTGCTGGTTGAGGGCAAACCGCCCACTGTCACCTTCCCCGATGAAACAACCGTTGTGTTCGAGTGGGACGATCCAAACCCGAACTTCCTGCAATCTCTGGCGCAGGCCCGGCCACCTTTCATCTACCGGCCATCGGCGTTTCTGAAGAAGTACCACGAAAACTATGCCAATACCGAGGATCTGGAGTTCGAGGTCGAAGACGCGCGTGTGACCAGTTGGGCCGCTCTGCACAACAAGCTGGATAACCTCTATAAGTTCGACAATCACGAATTGCCAACGTTGCAGCCTTGGCTGAATGCCAGCTCGGGCAAGAAGATCCGGCATAATTTCGTACGCAATCCCTTCTACCACCGAGTCGATACCAACGGTGTCCAACTGCCCTATATCGACGTGGTCGAGATGGAGATTGTGGCCCCCGGTCTGGTGGCCGCCAAGACCAACGCTGGTGAAAGCGATCTTCAGGGCCGTGGCTTGTCATTCCGGGATGCCTCGATCCTGAAAAAAGGCGAAGCACAGGGGGATTATAAGACGCTGCTCTGGAAAACCGGTGTGGCGTCTCAGGTCGCGATCTATCCGAACCTGAACTATGAAGATGAGGTCTGGCGCGACGTGCTGCGTGACGTGCGTGTGCGCCGCGCCCTGTCGCTTGCAATCGATCGCAAGACGATCAATCAGGCGCTGTATTTCAAGCTGGCAAAACCGGGTGCGATGTCTGTTTTGCCTGCTTCGCCCTTCTATGACGAAGCCAATGCGCAGGCCTGGGCACAGTACGATATGGATCAGGCCAATGCCCTTCTGGACGAGGCGGGGCTGACCGAGCGTGATGGCAGCGGCATTCGGCTGCTGCCAGATGGCCGCCCGATGGAATTGATCGTCGAAACCGCCGGTGAACGGCAAGAGGTTGAAAACGCTTTGCAGATCGTCACCGACAATTGGCGCGACATTGGCGTCAAGTTGGTCATGCGCCCGCTGGATCGGGACATCCTGCGCAATCGAGTCTTTGCGGGCACCACAATGGCCTCTGTCTGGTTCGGCTGGGATGACGGCATCCCGCAAATGCACACATCACCGGCCTATCTGGCGCCGACCGACCAGGTGTTTCTCGCCTGGCCAAAATGGGGGCAGTTCTATCAAACCGGCGGCAGCGCAGGCGAAGCACCCGACATGCCCGAGGCAGAACGTCTGATGGCGCTTGCGCATGATTGGGAAGTCGCGACCTCGGATGAAGAGCGTAAGGCCGTCTGGACCGAGATGTTGAAAATTCATGCCGACCAGCTTTATGGCATCGGCATTCTGAACGGCGCACCGCAGCCGATTGTGGTTTCGAACCGCCTGCGCAATGTACCCGAACAAGCCATGTGGGCCTGGGAGCCCGGCGCGCATTTCGGCATCCACCGGCCGGACGAATTCTTCTTCGCCGACTGAGCAGGAGCCACAATATGGTCATGCTGCGCTATGCGGTGTATCGCTTTTTCACGATGCTGCTGACACTGCTGGTGGTGTCGGTGCTGATCTTCATCATCATCAACCTGCCGCCCGGCGATTACCTCAGCAACCAGATCACCGAGCTTCAGGCCTCGGGCCAGTCCGCAGGTGTGGCGAAAGCTGAATTTCTGCGTCAGGAATATGCGCTGGACCGTCCCTTGTGGGAACAATACCTGATCTGGATGGGGTTCTGGTCCGGGCCAAACGGGTTTGACGGGCTGATCCAGGGCAATTACGGATGGTCCTTCGAATTTGACCGCCCGGTGGCCGAGATCGTGGGTGACTCGCTGTGGCTGACCGCGGTGGTCAATCTGGCTGCGATCCTGTTTGTTTACGCGGTGGCCCTTCCCTTAGGGGTGCTGGCAGCCGCCAAGTCGCGCACATGGATCGACTACACCTCGGCCTTTGTCGGTTATCTGGGCCTGGCCACGCCGAACTTCTTGCTGGCGTTGATCCTGTTTTACTATGGCCATCAATATTTCAACCTGCCAATCGGTGGCCTCATGGACCCGATCTACGAAGGCCAGCCGATGAGCTGGGACAAGATGAAATCCATCCTACTGCACCTGATCGTGCCCACCTTTGTGATCGGCACCTCGGGCGCGTCGGCGATGATGCAACGCCTTCGGGCCAACATGCTGGACGAGCTGGGTAAACCTTACGTGGAAACCGCTGTGGCCAAAGGCATGGCGCCGTCGCGCATGTTGACGAAATACCCCCTGCGCATCGCCTTTAACCCTTTTGTGGCCGACATCGGCAACCTGTTGCCATCGATGGTCTCCGGCTCGGTTCTGGTCTCGGTTGTGCTGGGGCTTCAAACCATCGGCCCGACACTGCTGACCGCGCTCAAGACGCAAGATCAGTTCCTGTCGGCTTTCATTCTGATGTTTGTCGCGCTGCTGACCCTGATCGGCACCATGATTTCTGACATTCTGCTGGTCATGCTTGACCCGCGCATTCGCTATGAGGGGCGTGAAGCATGACCAAACGCCCCGACGGTCGCTATGTCGACGATGCGCCTTTTGATCCCGATGCCGCGCTGCAACAGGTCGAGCGCGCAGACCTGGACGCGCCCAATTGGGTGCTGGTCTGGCGCAAGTTCAAAACCCACAAACTGGGTTTGATTTCGGGTGTTTTCCTGCTGCTGTGCTATCTGATGCTGCCCTTTGCCGGCTTCATCGCACCCTATGGACCAAACGAACGCAATGGCGAGCATCTTTATGCACCGCCGCAATCGATCCACTGGTTCCATGACGGAGAATTCATCGGCCCGCATGTCTATCCGATTGTGGCCGAAGCAGATCTTGAGACCTTTCAATGGACCTTCACGCCCGATCTTGAGGACCCGCGTAAGATCAAGTTTTTCTGTGAAGGCACCGAATACAAGCTGGCAGGTTTGATCACCTCAGACACACATCTGTTCTGCCCGCCCGAAGGCGCGACACTGTTCCTGTGGGGCTCTGACAGGCTGGGACGCGACGTGTTCAGCCGTATCCTCTACGGGGCACAGCTTTCATTGACAGTGGGCTTGATCGGCATTTCGGTCTCGTTCTTCCTCGGCATCCTCTTCGGCTCGATTGCCGGGTATTTTGGGGGCAGGATTGACTGGGTGATCAACCGAGTGATCGAAATCCTGCGGTCCTTGCCCGAACTGCCCCTCTGGCTGGCCCTGTCTGCTGCTGTCCCTTCAAATTGGAGCCCAGTGGCGGTGTTCTTCATCATCTCGATCATTCTGGGCATCCTCGATTGGCCCGGTCTGGCGCGATCCGTCCGCGCCAAATTCCTGTCTTTGCGCGAAGAAGAATACGTACGCGCCGCTGAGATGATGGGGGCCAGTTCCGGCCGTGTGATCCGCAAGCACTTGTTGCCAAACTTCATGTCGCACCTCATTGCCTCGGCCACGCTATCGATCCCTGCCATGATCCTCGGCGAGACCGCGCTCAGCTTCCTTGGGCTGGGACTGCGCGCACCGGCGGTCAGTTGGGGCGTGATGCTGAACGACGCCCAGAACCTCGCCTCGATCGAAATCTATCCCTGGACGGCGATCCCGATGCTTCCGATCATTGTGATTGTTCTGGCCTTCAACTTTCTGGGCGACGGGCTGCGCGACAGTCTGGACCCCTATCAGCAATGACACTGCTGTCCTCCCTACCCGCGCCTGACACCTATACTGTCACCGGTGAGGGATATTTGCCCAGCGCCTTTGCGGTGTCGGAACTGGCCACCGCCAGCTTTGCAGCCGTAGGGCAAGAGCTTGCCCGGTTGACCACAGCGCTAAATCTTACGGCGCAGTCGCCAGAGATCACAGTGGACCACCGGCTTGCCTCTTTGTGGTTTGGTTTTTCGTTCAAGCCCGAGGGATGGGAAATGCCCAGCCTGTGGGATGCGATTGCCGGGGATTACAGAACCGCCGATGGTTGGATTCGGCTGCATACCAATCTGGATCACCACCGCGCTGCCGCGTTGAAAGTCCTTGAGGTCGCGCCGGAACGTGATCGTGTGGCCGAGGCGCTCAAAACCTGGAACGCCAGCGCGTTGGAGGCTGCCATCGTTGCTCAGGGTGGAGCGGCTGCCGCTATGCGCAGCCGGTCAGACTGGCAAGACCATCCGCAGGGCCGAGCCGTGGCGCGCGAACCGCTGATCGGATGGAACAGCCCACGCAAGGTCCATCTGCGCGACCGCCCTCAGGCCACACAGTCGCGTCCGCTTGCCGGGTTGCGCGTGTTGGACATGACGCGCATTCTGGCCGGTCCGGTCTCGACCCGTACGCTTGCGGGGTTCGGAGCCGACGTTCTACGGATAGACCCCCCGGGTTGGGACGAGCCCGGAGTGATCCCGGACATTTCGCTGGGCAAAACCTGCGCCTATCTGGATCTCAAAACCGAAGCAGGTTTGCAAAAGCTGCACGATTTGCTGCGCGAGGCGGATGTGTTTGTGCATGGGTATCGCCCCGGCGCGCTGGACGCTCTGGGCCTAACCAAGGCCAAACGTGATGAGTTGGCGCCCGACCGGATCGAAGTCACGCTGGATGCTTATGGGTGGCAAGGGCCCTGGGCCGGGCGTCGCGGCTTTGACAGCCTTGTGCAGATGAGCGCCGGTATCGCCGATGCCGGGCGCGTTTGGGCCAATGCCGACAAACCCACTCCCCTGCCGGTTCAGGCGCTGGACCATGCCACAGGCTATCTCTTGGCCGCCGCTGTGCTATCAGCACTGTCTGCGGCGACCTCGGATCAGTCGGTTATGGACGCCCAGCTGTCGCTGGCGCGCACGGCAGAATTGTTGGCCACCTTGTCCAAAGGGGTGGAAGGTCCGAAAATTTCGGCCACTGCGTCAGACTACGCGCCTGAAACCGAGGCCTCGGGCTGGGGTCCCGGACACAGGCTGGCTTCGGCCCTGACAGTTGGCACCGCAAAGATGGTCTGGGACCTGCCAGCGCCAAAGCTCGGCACCGCGCCCGCCAACTGGCCCATGTTGGCCGCGTAACCCGCCCGCCGCGAGGTACGCGCGGCCCGGCCCAACGCTTTGGACGGCATCTCATCAGAGATGCAGGTCAAAGGGGCGGGAGCACCCGTTACCGGTCATCCCCGCCGGGGCCGATATCGTCCAGATAATCTTCATCAATGGCCGCCTGCACAGCGCCCGTCACAGCCTCGCGCTGTTTTGGGGTCAGATCCTCTGCCTCTTTGTCATCCGCCAACCGCACGGTGACCTCACGGTGGGCAAAGCGAATGCCTTCACGGGCAAATAACTCGCGGATTTCCTGATAGACCTTCTTGCGCACCAGCCACTGATCCCCCGGTTTGGTCATGAACTTCACCCGAATAATCATCGCCGAATCCTGCATCTCGATCACGCCCTGTGATTTCAGCGGTTGGATAAAGTTTTCGCCGATCACCGGATCGCTCAACAACTCCTGCCCCAGCTTCTTGATCAGCTTACGCACTTTCTCGACATCGGTGTCATACGTCACCCGCAAGGGCAGCTTCATGATCACCCAGTCGCGGGAATAGTTGGTCAGCACCTTGATCTCACCAAAGGGAATGGTGTTCAGCGCACCCAGATGGTGGCGCAGTTGGAACGAACGGACCGAGATTTTTTCGACCGTCCCTTTCACATCCCCGATGTCGATATATTCCCCTTTGCGGAACGCATCATCCATCAGGAAAAACGCACCCGAAAAGATATCGCGCACCAGTGTTTGCGAGCCAAAGCCAACCGCCAGACCCACGACACCGGCACCCGCAAAAAGCGGGCTGACATTGATGCCCAGCTCCATCAGAGCAATCAGCGCAATGGTGACGACTACCACCGCCAGGATCGCGCCCCGAAACAGCGGCAGCAACGTTGCCAGACGGCTCTGTCCACCTTCGCCACCCTCATCGCCCAATTCGGTCTCGGCGGCATTATCCTCGGCCTCTTCGGCGATCTTGCTGTCGATCCAGATCCGGAAGAAATGAAAGAGGATATAACCGATGAACAGGATCACCATCACATCCAGCGCCCGCTCAATCGGCAGATCCTCGCTCCAACTTGCCTGCGGGTACCAGATGACCACCAGTGCGTAGAGACCAACGACAAAGGCCAAAATGCCTGCGACGCGACGCGCCAGGTCTTCGTAGGTCACAATCGCATGGCGTCGCATTTCCGCCTGAGGCGTTGCTTGTTCGTTGTCCTCAGGGTCAGCCTGAACCTGAAAGTCGGACGCGCTCAGTTCGGCCATTTTTCTATTGCGGTCGAAATAGCGCTCCAACAGGTAGTTCATTGCTCCATAGGCCACGACAACCGACATGAAGATGGCATAGCTGCTGGCCACAATCGGCAGCGAGTCTTCGACTTCCAGCACCAAATCAACAGCCAGTTTGAACCAGCTGAAGATCATGTAAAGCATCAATACAGGTGCCCAGGCATATGAGATAAAACGTAAAATCCAAGATACTTGAGCCGCCGCGCGGCCACCGCGGATCGCGTTCGAAATGGCTCTGGCGTTGAACAAGATCATCAGCACGTTACCGACCATTCCGATCAAGGTCAGTCCGCCGTAAACCAGTGCATAGATGTTGTAGTTCAACCCGAAATCCGCGACCCAAGTCGAGAACATCACTGCCGAGATATCATAGGTCGCCAGGGCGGATGCCCAAATATACAATCGCTTTGCGTCGCGGTCAGAGAATGGGGGCAAACGGTACTGGCTAAGATAAGGCGAAAGAACCATGCGCCACAGGTCAGAGACCGTTCGTGATAAAAAGAAAGCCGTGAATATGGCGGTCACTGTGAACTGGATCGAAATGTCTTCTGCTTCACCAAAAAACAAAAAGCCTACGATCAATGCCATCACCATGGCAAAGATTGTACCGCCAACACCCATCACGAACCGGAACACCAGGAAGGGCATCTTCTCACGATAACCTTGCGGGTTTTCTTTTATTTTTCCGACAACCCACCGGCGTGCGATCCGCTTCCCGTAGATTTCAATAGACAGCCAGCGCCCGACCAAGAGGAACAGAATGTTCCAGCCCAGAACCTCGACATAGGTTAGAATGCGGCCATCCGGGCTGGTCTGTCGCAAAACGTATTCGACCTCAAATTTCGAATAGGGCAACGCCTCCAATCGAGAGTTGAGCGAATCCCGGAATGTCGAAAAGCGCTTCTGCGCCCGCATCAGCTGAGACCCCTCCTCTATCGGATTGGTCTCGGTCTCGCTGGCTGCAGCGGTCGCTGTGCCTGACGTGCTGACGATCTGTCCCGCGCTGTCGATGACGATGACGCTGGCCCCTGCCTCGGTTGCGGATCGGATTGCGCCTTCAAGATCGCTTTCAGGTTCCTCAGTTTCGGACACGCCCGTCGAATAGCCCGGTATCAGCGGAACCTGAGCATTTGCACCGGACAAAGCCGCAAAACAGGCCAGCCAAAGGGTCAAGAAAAGCCCTGAAAAAACGTCTTTGATCATTGTCCAATATCACCCAGTTCGCAGATAGCGGCAAGACTACATAAGCCACGGCATCTGTTCAAATCTGCCCGGTCTGGGCGGCCTGAACCTGTTGCTCAGGCGCGCCAATGCTGATCGACCGGATAAAGTGTTTTCAAACCAAGGGAAATTGAATATGACCGCGCAGGAAAGGGTCGGCTTGCGGTGCTTTGGCCTGGCTGGCTGGTCCGCAACTCGGGCAATAACGGTTCGATGCGCAACAACTTTGTGATCATTCAGCAAACAAACACTCTTTTGCGGATCGAAAATGGCCTTTTGGCAAGCGGCGCCAAACCATATAGGGTAGCAGGTGCAAACGCGCGGACTTTGCATGTTGAAGTGAAGCAGGCGAAAACATGAGCCTAAAAAAGAAATACGAAAACCCCTGCCGCGCACCGCGCATTCTGTTCTACAGCCACGATACGTTCGGTCTGGGCCATCTGCGCAGGTCTCGTGCCTTGGCGGCTTCGATCACCAAGGCCAACCCAAAATCATCGGCATTGATCCTGACCGGGTCACCCGTTGCCGGACGCTTTACCTTTCCACGGCGCGTGGACCATGTTCGCTTACCCGGCGTAACCAAGCGTTCGGACGGATCTTACGCGGCCCAAACCATGGGGATGAGCATTGACGAGGTCACAGAGCTTCGCGCCAGCCTGATCAAGACTTCGGTCAAACAGTTCGAACCAGACGTGCTGATCGTCGACAAAGAGCCCACCGGATTTCGGGGCGAACTGATACAAACTCTGGAATACCTTGAAGGATCCTGTGATACCAAGCTGGTTCTGGGGCTGCGCGATGTTCTGGACGAACCGGACGTTCTGGCTGCCGAATGGGCCCGGAAAGAGGCGGTAGCAGCCACCGAGCGGTTCTATCACGAAATCTGGGTCTATGGATTGCGTTCGGTTTATGACCCGACGATCGGCCTGCCGTTGTCCCCCGCCACGCAAAACCGGATCCACTGGACGGGGTATCTGCGCCGTGATCTGGGCCCGGTCGGAGAGCCCCCTGAACAGCCCTATATTCTGATCACGCCCGGCGGTGGTGGCGACGGTAAGGCAATGGTCAACCTTGTGCTTTCGGCCTATGAGCAAGACCCCGACCTGTCGCCGCGCGCTGTGCTGGTCTATGGTCCATTCCTGTCAGGCGAATTGCGCGAAGAGTTCGAAACCCGCGTCGCAGCTCTGAACGGGCGGGTGACCGCAGTTGGCTTCGAATCCGAGATCGAAACGCTTTTCGCGGGTGCCTCGGGGGTGGTCTGCATGGGGGGGTACAACACATTCTGCGAAGTTCTATCCTTCGACAAACCCGCCGTGATCGTGCCCAGAACCACACCGCGGCTGGAACAGTGGATCCGGGCGTCGCGCGCAGAAGAGTTGGGGCTGGTGCGGATGCTGGACGAAACTCGCGACGGGCTGACGCCTGACGCGATGATCCGCGCGATCCGAAACCTGCCCAATCAGCCTGTCCCGTCTCAGGCCATCGGCGCCGGGTTGCTGGAAGGGTTGGAATATGTCTCGCGGCGTGTGGGCGCATTACTGGGTCAGGAAAAAGAGCGCGCTGCAGGATGACATCACCAAACCCTAAGCTGGCGGTGCTGGTCAAAGGCTGGCCGCGCCTGTCCGAGACGTTCATCGCGCAAGAGCTGGTGGCGCTGCAAGAGGCCGGTCACCACTTCGATATCTGGTCGCTGCGCCACCCGACGGATACCAAACGTCATCCTTTGCATGATCGGTTTCAGGGCAAGGTGCATTACCTGCCGGAATATCTACATGATGAACCTGAACGTCTGATCCACGCGCGCGCCTACGCGCGCCGCTTGCCGGGCTATGCGCGCGCCTATGACATCTGGCGCAAAGACCTGCGCCGCGATCTGTCACACAACCGCATCCGTCGCTTTGGCCAGGCCTGTGTTCTGGCCACTGAGTTGCCCGACGACACGAGGGCATTGTATGCGCATTTCATGCACACGCCCTCTTCGGTCGCGCGATATGCTGCCATCATGCGCGATATCCCCTGGAGCTTTTCTGCCCACGCCAAGGACATCTGGACCTCGCCTGATTGGGAAAAGCGCGAAAAGCTGCACTCCAGTACCTATGGCGCGACCTTCGGCGCGACCTGCACCGCCATTGGGGCCCAACATCTGCGCGCATTGGCGGATGATCCGGCACGCATTGATCTAATCTATCACGGGCTTGATCTGTCCCGCTTTCCAGACGCCCCTCGGAAAGCCATACGCCGATCCACTGACCCGTTTCACATGCTGTCCGTTGGTCGATTGGTTGAGAAAAAGGGGTTTGACCGTCTGCTTGAGGCTTTCGCTTTGTTGCCCGAGGACCTGAACTGGCGCTGGACACATATTGGTGGTGGTACGCTGGCCGATGCGTTGCAACAGCAAGCAGATGTTTTGGGGCTCTCAGAGAGGATCACCTGGAAAGGCGCCTGTGATCAGCCCGAGGTGATTGCGGATATGCGCCAGTCGGATCTGTTTGTGCTGCCCAGCAGGATTGCAGCGGACGGCGACCGCGACGGGCTGCCCAATGTGCTAATGGAGGCAGCCTCGCAATTGCTGCCGATCCTGTCGACCCCGGTTTCGGCCATCCCCGAATTCATCGAAAACGGCACCCATGGCATGTTGTCGGAGGATCAGCCCAAGGCTCTGGCCAAGGCCATTACCGACCTGGCCGCGACACCGGAAATGACCACCGCCATGGCCCAGGCTGCCCACGAACGTTTGCTAGCCGAGTTTCGCATGGGCCCGGGCATCGCGCGTTTGTCAACGCGGCTACATGCGCTTTACTGCGGTGGCGTATGATGGCACGCGTGGCGTTCTATGCTCCGATGAAGCCACCCCACAGCGCAAACCCGTCGGGTGACCGGGAAATGGCACGCAACCTTATGTCGGCCATCGGGGCGTATGGCGATAAAGTTGATCTTGTCTCGGATCTGCGGGTTTTCGACAAATCCGGTGATGCCGGTCTGCAGGAGGATTTGTTAGGAAAGGCCGAACTTGAGGCAGCCAGGCTGATCCACGATTTAAACCCGGAAACCGATCTCTGGGTCACCTATCACAACTATTACAAAGCCCCTGACCTGCTGGGGCCGAAGGTGTGCGCGGCGCGCGGCATTCCTTATGTGCAGATGGAAAGCACAAGGGCGCAGTCGCGACTGAACGGGGGTTGGGATCGTTTTGCCCGCGCCGCCCACGACGCCTGCGACGCAGCGGATGTGATCTTTTATCACACGGCCAATGATCTAATTGCGCTCTCTCGCGACAAGCGCGCGGAACAGAGACTGGCCGAACTTCCACCTTTTCTACCCAGCCGACACTTGCCCCGGGCCTCTGACCTTAGCGGGCCGATGCTGAGTGTCGGCATGATGCGCCACGGGGACAAACTGGCCTCATACCGGATCCTTGCGGATGCGTTACGCCATCTGCGCGGCGACTGGTCGCTTGAGATTGCAGGCGATGGCGCCACGCGCGCCGAGGTCGAGCAGTTGATGGCACCCCATGGCGCAAGGGTCCGGTTCCTAGGCCAGTTGGAGCGTGATGCGCTGCAAAGCGCTTACGGGTCTGCGTCACTATTTGTGTGGCCCGGCGTGAACGAAGCCTATGGCATGGTCTATCTGGAAGCGCAGGCCGCAGGTTTGCCCATCGTCGCACAGGATCGGCCCGGAGTGCGTGACGTACTGGCCCCAGCCAATTATCCACGGCCTGAGGACGGGCCCGAAGGTCTGGCGCACCGAATGCAGGCCCTGTTGGACGCGCCCGACTTGCGCCGTAGCGAAGGTGCGCGGGTGCGCGTCTATGTCGGAACCCGCCATCTGATGCCCGCCGCATCGCAAGCGATCTGGTCGGTTCTGCGCCCGATGCTTGAGGCACGCGCATGACGCGGCTGGCCCTGATACGCCACGGGCACACTGCCTGGAATCGGGCCGGTCGTATTCAGGGCCGAAGCGACATCCCGCTGGATGTGGACGCACGGGCGGAACTGTCTGGCTATGCTCTGCCGCCGCCTTGGGACAGCGCACAGCTTTGGTCCAGCCCCTTGGCACGGGCAGTCGAGACGGCAAAGCTGATCTCGGGACGGGATCCTCGGCAGGATGACGCGCTGACCGAGATGAATTGGGGCGATTGGGAGGGCCAGCGCGGCGCGGACCTGATCGCCGATCCCGAAAGCGGCTATCGCCACATTGAAGAATGGGGCTGGGATTATCGCCCGGAGAACGGGGAAAGCCCCGCCGAGCTCTGGGCGCGACTTCAGCCCTGGCTGAGCGGACTTGAGGAGGATGCCGTGGCAGTATGCCATATCGGGATCATGCGGGTCATTCTGGCCAAGGCTTGGGGTTGGAACTTTGACCGCCCTGCCCCGTTCAAAATCAAACGCAACCGGCTGTTCATCGTCGATCTGGCCACTATGGAACCTGAGTCCGAGCCGGTTCGCCTGCTACCAAAAGAGACCACGTCATGAAGGTGATGATCGTGGTGACCCATTTGCTTGGCACCGGACATCTGAGCCGTGCCTTGACCTTGGGTCGTTCCTTTTCTGAAGCAGGACACGAGGTTTTTGTGATTTCAGGTGGGATGCCGGCGCCTCAGTTCGATACCAACGGGTTGAGCATACTCAACCTGCCACCGTTGCAATCGGACGGCGTGAATTTCACGCGTCTACTGGATCAAAGCGGCAGTGAGGTTGACAAGACCTATTTGACCGCACGCCAAACTGCTCTTGTTCAGGCCTTGCACAGCTTTGCCCCCGATCTGCTGATCACCGAGCTTTATCCTTTTGGTCGCCGCGTTCTTGCGGATGAGTTTTTGGCGCTGTTGTCTACCGCGGAAGGGTTGACGCGACGCCCGGTCGTCCTGAGTTCGATCCGGGATATACTGGCCCCGCCTTCAAAACCTGCGAAGGTTGAACAGACCAATACAGTACTCACCCGGTTCTATGACGGTGTGTTGGTGCATTCGGATCCTGAGGTCATCCGTTTGCAAAGCAGCTGGCCAGTGTCACCGGAATTGGCATGCAAGCTGCACTATACCGGCTTTGTTGCCCCGGTCCCTGCTGAGCTGCACCCCGACCGGGTCGGCGCAGGCGAAATCGTAGTCAGCGCAGGCGGCGGCGCGGTGGGGCAGCCGATCTTCCGCGCAGCCATCGAGGCTGCCCGGAAGATGACCATCAGGCGCTGGCGCCTGTTGGTTGGTGGCACGGACGGCGCGGAACGGCGCACCGAACTGTCGGGGCTGGCACAGGGCGCACCCGTAATCGTCGAGCCGCTGCGCCCGGATTTCCGGCACATGCTGAACCACGCAGCCGCTTCGGTCAGCATGTGCGGCTATAACACTGCGATGGATCTGCTCCAAAGCGGTTGTCCGGCTGTTGTCGTGCCCTTTGATGCGGGCAACGAGGCTGAACAAAGCTTGCGCGCGCAGAACCTTTCCCAACTTGACGCCTTCGAGGTCATTCCCAGCACCCAGCTGAACGGTGACACGCTGGCCGCAGCTTTGGACCGGGTGATCACGCAAGGTTCAAGACCCGTCACCGCGCAGGGGTTTGACGGGGCCCGGCGCACGGTCGAGATTGCGACCACCCTGGTGGAGGCACGACGATGAAACCTGACTGGACCCCTCTGCGCGCGGAACTGGCGCTGTGGCGGCAAGCTGGGCTGACATTGCCGCTTTGGTGGCGCGATGATGATGCTGTCACTGTTACCCCTCAACTGGAACAGCTGTCTGAGCTGTCACACACGCTTGGCCTGCCGGTGTATCTGGCGGTTATCCCCCAGACTGCCCAAACTGACCTGGCGGATGCACTGACCAGCACCCCCTGGCTGATCCCAGTGGTCCATGGCTGGGCCCATACCAATCACGCGCCAGCCGACGAGAAAAAGGCCGAGTTTCGCCTGCACCGCCCGCTTGAGACACTTCGAACCGAGGCCGAGGCCGGGTTAAACCGGTTGCAGGACCTGTTCGGCCAGAGCCTCGCGCCGATGTTTGTGCCGCCCTGGAACCGAATTGCCGGTGAGATGATCGCCGAACTGCCCAAGCTGGGTTACCGGTTTCTGTCCACCGCGACCCCGCGCAAGAGTGCCTATCCGGCCGACGGGCTTGCCCAGGTCAACACCCATCTGGACCCGATTGACTGGCGTGGCACGCGCAGCCTGAAGGATCCCGATGCGTTGATTGAGCAAACCGTTGGCCTGCTTAAAGACCGCCGCGAGGGGCGCAGTGACAACGACGAACCCTTTGGTGTCCTGACCCATCATCTGGTCCATGACCCCGATATCTGGGCCTTTACCCATGACCTGATTGCGCAGCTTCTGGAGGCGCCCTGCCATCTCTGGACCGCACATGACACATCCGAATTTCAAGGAGACCCCGCATGAGCCGACTCGATTCCATGCTGCGCCGACTGACCGCCCAGCGCGACGGTCTGAACTGGGCTGCTGAACAGATCCGCGACCTGGACGGAGATGTGCTGGATATGGGGCTGGGCAATGGCCGCACCTATCATCACCTGCGCGAGATCCTGCCCGAGCGGCGTATCTTGGTGATGGACCGTGTGTTGCAATGTCACCCCGACAGCACCCCACCCGCCGAGGATTTCCTGCAAGGTGAAGCAGAACCTGTGCTGCAAAAACTGGCCGAGACCGGCCAGAGCTTTGTCATGGCCCATTATGATTTTGGGCGCGGCATCAAATCGGAAGATGTGGCCGAAGCAGCCCGGCTCAGCCCTATGATCGCGGCGATCATGAAACCCGGCGGATTGCTGATTTCGGGTCAGCCGCTGGTGGGGTTCGAGCAGATCAAAGGGCCGGACACAATCGCGCCGGACCGCTATCTGTTCTATCGCACCTGATCAGGCGACGCGCTGGCCGCGTGCCCAAACCGCGCTGAGCGCTGGCACATCCGACCGCAGACGGAAGCGCAACAGATCGGCGCGTGCTCCGGCCTGCAAAGCTCCGCGATCCTCGAGCCCCACAGCTTGCGCTGGCGTTTGGGTCACAGTTCGGATCCCGCGTGGCATATCCCCCCAGAGCTGTCCGAGCATAACAGCCGAGAGCAGCAGCGCAGAGGGCACGTAGTCAGAAGACATGATATCCAGATGATCCCGCTCGGCCAATTCGCGGGCCGAGACATTGCCGGAATGTGAGCCGCCGCGGATGACATTTGGCGCACCCATCATTACCTTGATCCCATGGGTATGGCAGGCCTTAGCGGCCTCGACCGTGGTGGGAAATTCGGCCAGACGAATGCCGTGGCCCGCCGACACCCGCACCTGATCTTCGGTCGTGTCATCATGGCTGGCCAACACAGCCCCGAAACGCCGGGCAGCTTTGACAGTTTCGACCTCATGCGCATCACCATGCCGGTCGCGCAGTGTTTTCAACTGGGCGACATGCTGCATGAAGGTGTCGTCATCCATCGCATATTTGCCCTTCATATAGGCCTCGAGCTTGCTCAGATCCCGGAATTGCCGCTGTCCCGGCGTGTGATCCATGATCGAGACAAGCCCGACCCGGTCGTCCTGGTCGAACTCTTCCAGCTCTGCGATCAGTGTTTCCGAACACACCTCGGCCCGCAGATGCAGGAAATGGCTGATCTTCAGCGCATCCTGCTCGCGCAGTTGCCAAAGCTCTTGCGACAGGCCGCGCGCGTATTTCAGGTATTTTCTCGCACCAGAGGGAATGGAACCTACGCGCATTGCATCAAACACGGTGGTGATACCGGTGCTGGCCAGTTCAGCGTCATGAGCAATGATGGCCGAAGCATGAGGCCAATCGACGCCCGGGCGCGGTTGAATATGACGCTCCAGATTGTCCGTGTGTAGCTCAACCAGACCGGGGCATAGGAAATCGCCCTCGCAATCCACCGCACCGGACGGCACCGCAGCGCCTGTGTTCACTTCTGCAATGGTCTCGCCCGAAATACGAAGGCTGCCGGTCACCATCTCATCGGGCAGGATGAGCGTTGCATTGGCAAGGATCAATTCTTCTGTCATCTGAACTTCATAGGGTTTGAGCTATAGGAACGGCCAAGCAGTAGGAGGCCAATGTGACATTCACGCGATACGCGCTTTATTACGCTCCGCCAGCAGGGGCAGAGTGGACGGCTTTCGCAATCCGTTGGCTGGGTTGGGACATGGAAACCGGGGCCGTAAAGCCGCATCCGGCTGTCCCGGATGTGGATGTACGCTCGGTGACGGACACACCGCGCAAATACGGGCTGCACGGGACGATGAAGCCCCCGTTTCGCCTGGCTGAGGGGCAGAGTTTCGATGCGCTGCAAGCCGCCTGCGCGCAATTGGCCGCGCACCAAAAGACGGTGGTGCTGGATGGGTTGGAAATTGCGCGTCTGGGTCGGTTTCTGGCTCTGCGCCCTTTGGGCGACACCCAAGCGCTGAACAATCTGGCGGCGGCCTGCGTACAGGATCTGGACGCGTTTCGCGCCCCAGCTGCCGAGGCCGAACTGGCCCGCCGCCGTGCTGCGGGCCTGTCCCCGGCGCAAGAGAGCAACCTGCTCCAATGGGGTTATCCTTATGTGCTGGACCAGTTCCGATTTCACATCACGCTGACCGGCAGGCTGGACAAATCCACTCTGACAGGCGTTGAAACGGCGCTGGAGCAGCAGCTTGTACCTTTGCTGCCCACGCCATTCACGATCCAGGATCTGGCGCTGATGGGTGAGGCTGAAGATGGGCGATTTCACCTGATCCAACGCTATGCCCTTTCAGCCTGAAGCCGCATCTGGATCGTGGCCAGAGTGTTTCGCAAGGGCCCGGAATTGTCGATCTCGATCACCCGGTTCAGCCCCTCGGGCAGCGGTAGTTTCGCACGTCCCAAACGCCTGGTCTGTTCCACTACCGTCTCGCGCCCGCGGGCGGACAGGCGCTGGGCCAGAACCTCGGGCTTGGCCGTCAGGGAAATCACGATCAGCTCGGTGAATGCCTCTTGCGCCTGCAACAGAACCGAACGGGACAGGTTCACCAGCACGGCATCCGCCTTGCGACGGTTGTCATCGATTGTAGCGGGGACGGCATAGCGCAGCCCGTGGGCGGACCAATGCAAGGCAAAGGCACCGTCATCGACCATGCGCTGAAACTGCGCGTCCGAAACCCGATCAAAATCTTCACCGTCTTCGCCTTCGGGGCGGGTGATAACCCGGCGCAGGCGGTGGATCCCGGGAGATTGTGCAACCATCCCGTCCATCACTGTGTCTTTGCCCACACCCGAGGGGCCTACCACCGCTATGACAGGCGCCAGTGTCACGCCGCCTGACCCGGAGTGAAGCCCGAAACGTCGATCTCACGATCACAGACCTGATTGCGTGCGCCCGTATCGTGGAAAATGCCAATGATCGCCGCACCGCGCGCCTTGGCCTCTTCGATCAGCGCCAATACCGTCTCGCGGTTTTGCACATCCAGCGAGGCGGTCGGTTCATCCAGCAACAGCGCCGGGTAATCATGCGCAAAGCCGCGCGCGATATTGACCCGTTGCTGTTCACCGCCAGAAAAGGTCGTAGGGCTGAGCCCCCAAAGACGTTCGGGGATGTTCAGCCGCCGCAACAAGGCGCCCGCTTTGTCCAGCGATGCGGCCCTGTCCCGGCCCAAGGCCAGCAAAGGCTCTGCCACCACATCCAAGGTCGGCACCCGGGGCACCACGCGCAGGAACTGGCTGACATATCCCAAGGTCTCGCGCCGCAAAGCCAGGATTTGGCGGGGCTCGGCCTGCGCCACATCCAACCCGCCGACCAGAACCCGGCCCGAAGCCGCCAGATAGTTGCCATAGATCACCCGCATCAGCGTGGATTTACCAGCCCCCGACGCGCCGGTCAGGGCAACGCATTCACCGGGCGCAACTTTCAGTGCCGCGCCCTCCATCACCGGAAGCACCGCACCCCCCTGATTGTGCAGGGTAAAGCTCTTGCTGACATCGCTCAGTTCAATCATGGCTTCATCTTTTTTCAAATACTCAAACCTGTAACACGCTGGACACAAGCAGTTGCGTATAGGCATGCTGCGGATCGTCCAGCACCTGATCGGTCAACCCACCCTCGACCACATGGCCATCTTTCATCACCATCAAACGGTCTGCCAGCAGGCGCACCACAGCCAGATCATGGGTGACGATGATGGCGCTCAGCCCCATTTCGCGGACCAGCCCGCGCAGCAGGTCCAGCAGCCGCGCCTGAACCGAAACATCCAGCCCGCCCGTGGGTTCATCCATAAAGACCAGCCGAGGACCAGTGACCAAATTGCGGGCAATCTGCAACCGCTGCTGCATGCCGCCGGAAAAAGCGGTCGGGCGGTCATCGACGCGGCTTTCATCAATTTCGACCCGGCCCAGCCAGTCAATGGCCCGATCGCGGATCTGGCCATAATGGCGGTCACCCACGGCCATCAGACGTTCCCCGATATTGCCGCCTGCGCTGACCGACATGCGCAACCCGTCGCGCGCATGCTGATGCACAAAGGCCCAATCGGTGCGCCCCAGCATGCGGCGTTCAGGTTCGGACATGGTGACCGTATCCACCGGACCGTCGACCCGCGTGTCAAAGATGACCTGCCCGGCATCTGGTGGCAGATGACCAGCCAGACAGTTCAACAGGGTCGATTTGCCCGACCCGCTTTCGCCGACGATCCCCATCACTTCGCCGGGGTAAAGGTCAAAGCTCACATCGGCGCAACCGATGCGCATGCCGTAATGCTTCTTGATCCCTTTGACTCGCAACAACGGTGTCATGCTGCGTCCTCCGCACCCATCGGCCCCATATGCCCTGCTTCACGACGCGACCGGCAGTAATCAGTGTCAGAGCAGACAAACATCCGGTTGCCCGCGTCATCCATGATCACCTCGTCCAGATAACTGTCTTCGGCCCCACACAGATCGCAGCAATGATCCGCCTTTGTGGCTTCGAACGGGTAGTCTTCGAAATCGAGGCTGACCACTTTGGTATGCGGCGGCACTGCATAGATCCGCTGTTCGCGCCCGGCCCCAAACAGCTGGATCGCGTCCATCTCAAGCTTTGGGTTGTCAAACTTTGGGATCGGAGACGGGTCCATCACATAGCGCCCCGATACGCGGACCGGATAGGCATATGAGGTCGAAATCGCCCCATGCTGGCTGATGTCTTCGTAAAGCTTCACATGCATCAGCCCGTATTCTTCCAGACTGTGCATCTTGCGCGTTTCCGTCTCGCGCGGCTCTAAGAACCGCAGCGGTTCGGGGATCGGCACCTGATAGACCAGGATTTGATCCTCGGTCAGCTTGGCCTCAGGGATGCGGTGGCGGGTCTGGATGATCGTCGCCTGCGAGGTGTCCTCGGTGGTTTCCACCCCGGCGGTGTTTTCAAAGAACTTACGGATCGAAACCGCATTGGTGGTGTCATCCGCGCCCTGATCTATCACCTTCAATCGATCCTCGGGCGTGAGCGTCGCGGCTGAAACCTGCACCCCGCCCGTGCCCCAGCCATAGGGCATCGGCATCTCGCGGCTGGCAAAGGGCACCTGATAGCCCGGCACCGCCAGCCCTTTCAGAATGGCGCGGCGGATCATCCGTTTGGTTTGTTCATCCAGATAGGCGAAATTATACGCGCTCATAAGAACCCCCGTTCTGCCAAAGCAACTTCCAAAGCCTGCGGAGAGGTAAAGTGGATGCCATCCATGCCAACGGCCTGTGCGCCTTTAACATTGTGCAGCCCGTCATCGATGAACACGCAGTGTTCAGGCGCGATATCTGCCCGCTCGCAGAGCAGGTGGAATATGCGCGCGTCAGGTTTCATGATGCCCTCTTGTCCGGACACGACGAGTGTTTCGAACACTTCGCCCAAACGCGGTTGCACCTTCAGCCCCTCCGGCCAAGTCTCAGCCGACCAATTGGTGATCGCGTGCACAGGTGTGCCCTGCGCCTTCAGCCGGTCCAGAATGGCCCAGGTGCCGTGGATCGGCTCTTCGACCGTGCGGGAATACAGCGGTACATAATCTGCAAACAGGCGTTGGTCTTCAGGGTCTTCCAGTTCTAGCGCCATGTCCGCAAACAGGGCCCCATTGTCTCCGCGCGCGTTCTTTTCCAAGAAACCTGTACGTTCGATAAACGCATGCGCCGCCTCTTCCGAGCCCAGCGCCTCGACCCAGGCCAGATGCGGTTTCCAATCGACCAGAACGCCACCAATATCGAATACAACAGCCTTCATTCTGCGGCCTCCTTGGGTGCCATACGCGCTTCGGCCTCGCGGCGCAGTTTGCGAACCAGTTCCAACTCGGACTGGAAATCCACGTAATGCGGCAGTTTGATATGTTCGAGAAAGCCTGTGGCCTGAATGTTGTCGGCATGGCTCAGCACAAATTCCTCATCCTGCGCCGGAGCCCCCAGATTATCCTCGCCCAGTTCCTCCCAACGCAAGGCGCGATCCACCAGAGCCATGGCGATGGATTTGCGCTCGGACTGACCAAAGACCAGGCCGTAACCGCGCGTAAATTGTGGCGGTTCGGTCTTTGATCCCTGAAACTGGTTCACGGTCTCACATTCGGTCAGCTCAACCTCACCGATATCAATGGCAAAGCCCAGTTCGGGGATGTCCATTTCCACCGAAACCTTGCCAATGCGCAGTTCGCCCACAAAAGCGTGGTTGCGCGCATAACCGCGCTGGGTCGAGTAGGCCATGCCCAGAACAAAGCCTTCATCACCCCGGGTCAGCGATTGCAGGCGCAGCGGACGGTTCGAAGGGAAGGCTATCGGCTCGCGCGTCAGATCACCCGGGGCGTCGTCGCTGAAAACCTCATCCTGGATGATGTCTTCGCCTTTGAGGAACTCGGTGATATGCGGCGTGTCTTCCTGTCGAGGTGCTGCGACCGGCGCGTGGGGCGCGTCGCCGTCAGCGGCCAGTTTGAAATCCAAAAGACGGTGCGTATAGTCGAAGGTCGGCCCCAGAACCTGCCCGCCCGGTGCGTCTTTGAACGTTGCCGAGATCCGGCGGTCACACCGCATGGCGCCGGTATCGACCGGGTTGGAATAGCCAAAGCGCGGCAAGGTGGTGCGATAGGCCCGGATCAGAAAGATTGCCTCGATCAGATCCCCGCGTGCCTGCTTGATCGCCAGCGCCGCCAGATCAGGATCGTACAAAGACCCCTCGGCCATGACCCGGTTCACCGCCAGGCTCAGCTGTTCGCGGATCTGTGCGTTGCTCAGCTCGGCCACATCTGTATCGCCGCGCCGCTCTTCGGCCAGCCAGGCATGGGCGTTGTCGATGGCCTGTTCACCGCCCTTAACTGCAACATACATCGCCTATGCCTCCGCCTTGATCTGGGTACTGCGCGGCAGGGCTGCGACTTTGTCCCCGGCAGTGAAGAAGAAATCGCATCCCAGCGGGTAGAGCATCGCATTGCCCTGCAGTGCTCCGATGCCCGGCAGGGACATATGCGCCGTGGACCGGATGCCGGGGCCGCTGAGCACCGCGCCGCGCGGCTCCAGCTGGTCACATTCGACGATCAAGGTTGCAGACCGGTCCGGGTATTCCGGTGTTCCGATGCGGTAGGCATTCAGTGGCATAAGATCCTCCCACCGGCCAATGGCGAAATCGGCATCGGCTGCACGCACGAACGGCGCGCCGGTGTGAAAGGTCAGCCATTGACGCACCGCCGGGTTGTCAGTGTCGCCCGCCAGATAGATCCCTGTGTCCGGGTCACAAAGGGTCAACAGCAGAGTACCCGCTGCTACAGACAAAGGTGCTGGCGGCTCGGCACCCGCGATTTCTCGTATATCACCCGGACGCGCCATAGCGGTCATCGCCGCACGAAAGGCATAGGCCGCGTCGCGTGGGGCATCGTTGAACCCGCCTGCAAATTGGTGATGGTCCTGCATCAATCCTCTCCCCGTGCCATGGTGAAGAACTCGACCTTCGTGGCGGCCGCCTTGGCTGCGCGGGCAGTGCGAGCCGTTTGCTCCCGGCGCTTGAGCGGATCAATGATGGTTGCCCGGATCACCTCGGCCGCTGGGGTCTGCATCATCGCATCAATCACAGCCGCGACCTCGGCCTTGGCCTTGGAACGGCCCTGAACATAACCATGACCAACCGCCCCATCCTGCAAGACAACCGAACACCGAGTGACCGTAACTTCGCCCAGATTAAACGGCGCACCCGTGGCACCCGTCCGCCCGCGCACCATGACACCGCCGATCTCGGGCTTGCGCAACCAGTCAAAGACTGGACGCTCAGCGACCGCATCCCAGAGTTCCATGATGGCCGGCTCGGGCGCACGTGCCATAAGGCCCATCCATTCCTGCCGTGCGGCTGTGTCAGAATGCTGTTGATCCGTCATCGCGGCCTCTTGTCTTGGTTGTCTACAACAACTATACAACTAGACAAATAATACCCCTACTCGGAACCCATCGCAATCCCGCTTCCTGTGAAACTTTGATGACATGAGCAAGACACCGATCTGGAAATCCATCGCGTTGAGCCTGACTGCGGATATCGCCGAAGGCAGATACCGTGCCGGTGATCGCCTGCCGACCGAGGCGCAACTTTCGGCGACCCACGGAGTAAACCGCCACACCGTGCGGCGCGCGCTGTCGGATCTGGCCGAACGCGGGCTGGTTCATGCCAGACGCGGCGCGGGCGTGTTTGTATCGGCCCATGCCACGGATTACCCCATCGGCAAACGCGTGCGTTATCATCAGAGCATATCAGCCAGCGGCAAAATCCCCGGGAAACGTGTGTTGGCTTTGAACACCCGAGCGGCAGATGAGGCCGAGGCCGCGGCGCTCGGCCTCAATCCCGGCGATCCGGTTCATGTCTATGACGGGCTGTCACTGGCCAATGGCCAACCCATCGGGCTGTTTCAAAGCGTTTTCCCGGCAGAGCGTTTTCCCGACCTGTTGGAAAGCTTGTCGCAGAACGCATCCGTCACCCACGCGCTACAATCCTGTGGGGTCGCCGATTACACGCGTATCTCAACCCGCCTGACCGCCCGTGCCGCAAGCGCAACCCAAGCGCTGCATCTGCAAGTGACCGAAGGCGCGCCGGTCTTGCATTCCTTAGGGATCAACGCCGATCCTGATGGCCGCCCTGTTGAATATGGCAAGACCTTTTTCGTTGGTGAGCGCCTGACACTGAACTTGAACGAGACCTGACCCGCAAAGGCTCCCGCCCGTCTTCGACCTCCTGTCGGAGGCCTCATCCCGTTGGGGGCAGCGCCGCGCGCAGCGCGGCGCCGGGCCCAAAGCCGCCAAGCGGGATCGGCGCAGCCGATGCACCTGCGGGTGCGGCAGCTT
The DNA here is from genome assembly GCF_013031565.1 of Ruegeria sp. HKCCD7255. Classification (NCBI taxonomy): domain Bacteria; kingdom Pseudomonadati; phylum Pseudomonadota; class Alphaproteobacteria; order Rhodobacterales; family Roseobacteraceae; genus Ruegeria; species Ruegeria sp. HKCCD7255. The sequence continues at coordinate 267,749 of NZ_WQAG01000004.1, forward strand.
TTCGGGTCGCGCAAATGCTCAACCGGAATATTTCTCAAGAAAGGCTTCCGCAGACAGCGCCCGGAAATCCGGTAAGGCCGCGCGCAGTTTACCATTGTCCCAGTCCCACCAGGCAAGCGCCATCATCCGTTCCGCAACCGGCTCCGAAAACCTGCGCCGGATCGGCTGTGCCGTCACGCCCGCCACAATCGTATAAGGCGCCACGTGCTTGGTGACGATTGCGCCGGACGCCACGACCGCGCCATGTCCTATTGTCACCTCTGGCTTGATTATCGCCCCGTGTCCGATCCAGGTGTCATGCCCGACAAAAGCCATTCGACTGGCACGATGGGCAAACCAGTCAGCGTCATGCTCGGCATCGTCCCAATAATCCGCCGACCGGTAATGGAAGTGATGCAACGAGGCTTTCTCCATCGGGTGATCCGTCGCGCCGATGCGGGTGAAACTGGCGATGTTCGAGAATTTGCCGATCTGCGCATTGGCGATATCGCAGGTGCGGTCGCAATAGGAGTAATCTCCGAAGATGCTGTTCGCGACCCGCGACCCGGCACCGATTTCCACATATTCGCCGAACTGGCTGTCGGTGATCTGGCAATCGGGGTGGATGAAGGGCTTATCGCGATGCAATCGGGGCATGGCTGTCGTACCTTTCCGTTCAGACCTTCACGGCGCGAGGTTTTCGCGACTTGCCGGTCTCGCCCTGGATCAGACGCCTGCGCAGCCAGCCCGAGAACCAATCCATGAGCATGACCATGAGAATGATCAGAACGATGTAATAGGCGACTTCTTCCCAGTCTTTCTGGGTGATGATGGCCTGGGTCAGCAACAGCCCGATCCCCCCGCCGGTAATCGCGCCAATCACGGTCGCGCTGCGGGTGTTTGATTCTAGGAAATACAAAAGCTGGCTCAGCAGGATCGGGGTGATCTGCGGGATTACGCCAAACCGATAGCGCTGGGGCGCGTTGGCACCGGTCGATTGTACGCCCTCGATCTGCTTTTCATCCACATTCTCAAGCGCTTCCGAGAAAATCTTACCAAACGTACCCGTGTCCGTGACCAAGATCGCCAGCGCTCCGGTCAAAGGACCCGGCCCAAAGGCGCGGGCCAAAACCACGGTCCAGATCAAAGCGTCGACGCCGCGCACGAAATCGAAAACCCGGCGTGTCGCAAAGCGCAGTGACTGCAGCGGGTTGAAGTTCCGGGTTGCCAAAAAGGCCAGCGGAAGCGCAATCATCCCAGCACCCAATGTGCCCAGAAACGCCATCAGGATGGTTTCGAAAATGGCCCAGGCCACATCCTGATGCCGCCACATCTTGTTGGTCCAGAAATCGTTGAAAATTGCTCCGGCCTCACCCGAAACGGCCCGCGATGCGAGCTCTGGGAATGCCTTGCCATAATACGGGCTGTCGAGCGTGAACCAGAACAGCTCCCACCCGGTGAAATAGCGAAACACTTCGGACCGGTTGCGCGTGACGGTCAGACGCCCCGCATCGGTCTTCACCGCCAGACGGTTTTTCGAGAGGTTGATCCAATCTGGCACCTCACCGGCGGGTAATTCGGCCTGCACGCCTGCCGACCGGCTGGGGGTTGCACGCACAGTGCCATAACCGGGGATGTCATATTCCACGGTCTCGGGGCCAAATCGCACCACGTGACCGTCTTCCAGATCGATCACCGTCGTGTCGCCCAGCGCCACCCAATCAGGCGCGCTGCCATCGGGATAGGCTCCCTTGCGCTCACCTTCTATGGCCACCGAGATCTCGCCATTGCGATTGTCCCGCTCCACATGGGTTTTGTAACTATAGCTGTCGGACACCAGCGTTTTGCCGTTTTCCCAATTGGCACGCTCTGCCAGGCCCGGGACGTCAAAGGCGAAGAAAACATAGATCAGATAGACCAGCACCAGCCCCGGCAATCCGAAATTCACGATCCGTTTTCTGTTGAACAGACGCTCGGCATCGACCTTGAGCGCTTGTGTTGTCAGATCCGTCGACAGGCTGCTCATGCTGTGGCTCCTTTTTCGGCACCATGGGTCAGACGATCCCGCAGGGCACCCGATAGCTGATCGACAATCACGATGGTGACAAAGAGCAGCAGGAAGATCGCTGCAGCCTCATCATAGCGCCCCTGCCCCCAGGACATCGCGTTGCGCAGCTCGTATCCCAGCCCGCCCGCGCCGACAAAACCCAGGATGGCCGAGGCGCGGATGTTGATTTCGAACCGCAAGAGCGCATAGCTCACATAGTTCGGCCCCACCTGCGGGATCACGCCCAGATACATGCGCTGCGACCAGTTCGCTCCGACCGATTGCAAGCCTTCCACCGGTTTGAGCGAGGCGTTTTCGTTCACTTCCGAGAACAACTTGCCCAGCGCTCCAGCGGTGTGGATGGCAATGGCAATCATCGCCGGAACCGGGCCACCGCCCAGAATAAAGATCAGCACCAGCGCGATCACGATCTCGGGGATCGCACGAAACACGTCCGAGATGCGGCGGAACAAAGGGATCAGTCTGGGCCACAGCGCCATACCACGCGTGGACATCAGCGCCAGAAAGGTTCCCGCCAATGTGCCGATCAGGGTCGAGGCCGCCGCGATGTTGATGGTCTCGATCAGGGCCGGAAAGAAGGTCACCAGATTGGCTGGCAGTTCCGCGATCTTCTCCCAGGCTTCCGACAGAACCTCGGCCGGGTAATCCAGAATACGGTGCCAACCATCGACAAAACTGCCTGCATTGCGGTTGTCAGCGGTGCGGAATCCCGCCACCATCAGCGCCACAAACAGGATCAGAAGGATACCACCATAGACCCGCTTGCGCCGTGTCATTGCCGTATATTCGTCGCGTATCTGATCGACGCTTTCGGCCGTTGCGGTCAGGTCTGCCATGGAGTGCTCCTGCGAGAAAAACGGGGCCTGGTGCACCACCAGACCCCGAGTACTTGATCTGCAAGCTTAGTTGGACTTCAGCTTGCGGGCTTCGATGATGACTTCGTAGGCGTCATGGGTGATCGGCTCGAACGCTTTGGCCTCACCAGCCGCAACACCATAGAAACAATCGCGGTCTTTTTCGTGAAGACCTGCCATCAGGGCGGTCATCTTTTCTTTGACGTCTGCAGGCAGCGCCGTGCGCAGAACAACCGGGCCTTCCGGGATCGGCTTGGACTGCCAAATCATGACCATGTCATTCATGTCGACCAGACCGGCATCCACGGCACGACGCAGGGCGCCCGAGTTGAAGCCATCTTCCCAGTTGCCGAGGCCATCAGCCCAGGTCACACCACCGTCAACGTCACCGTTGTTAACCGCCACAATGGTCTGCTCGTGGCCGCCGGTGAATTTCACTTCACCGAAATAGTCGCCCGAGTCCATGGTCGCGCCAGTGGCCTGCGGGATTTCGATCGACGGGATCAGATAGCCCGAGGTCGAGTTCGGATCACCGAAGCCAAAGGTTTTACCTTGCATGTCTTCCAGCGAGGTGATGCCGCTGTCTTTGCGAGCAAAACCGATCGAATAATAGCCGAAACCGCCATCCAGGTTCACCTTGACCAGAACCGGCTCAACCGCTTCGGAATCAGACAGATAGGTTTTCGCATAGCCAGAGGCCCCCAGCCAGGCCATATCGATGGTGCCGCCCAGAAGGCCCTGGATCACACCGTTGTAATCCGCAGGCGCAAATAGCTTGGTTTCTACGCCCAGCGTCTCTTCGGTGTACTGACGCAGGCATTCGTTGTTGTTCAGACGGTCTTGGGCGTTTTCACCACCCAGGATTCCGATGCGGAACTCGCTGATATCGTCAGCCAGAACCGGCGCGGCCATGGCAGTGGTCGCAACAAGTGCAGCCAATAGTTTTTTCATCTGTCTCTCTCCAGGTTGATGTCCCCGACCTCTCATCGGGCCGGGCGATGAAAGGGGTGGGGTGGCTCAGATGGTGGCCTCAGCTTCCATCAGGGCCGCGCGGTTGGCGTCGAGCGTTTCGATCTCGGTCGAGGTCGCCTCTTCCGAGAAGCTGGCATCCGCGCCATAGATCTCGCGGGCGACGCCGGTGGTTAGTTGTTCGGGCAACCCGTCAAACACGATCCGCCCGTCGCGCATGCCGACCACGCGGTCACAATAGCTGCGCGCCGTGTCCAGAGTGTGCAGGTTGGCGATAACTGTACGGCCATCCTCTTCGTGGATGCGGCGCAGCGCTTGCATCACGACCTGAGCGTTCATCGGGTCAAGCGAGGCAATCGGTTCATCGGCCAGAATGATCTTGGGATCCTGCATCAAGGCACGCGCGATGGCGACGCGCTGCTGCTGGCCACCGGAAAGCGCCTCGGCGCGTTTCGGAGCGTGTTCGGCAATGCCCAGACGATCAAGGATATCAATGGCCCGGTGGATCTCGGCCATCGGGAACAGATTGAACATCGTCGCAAGCGTCGAATGGCGGTTCAGCGTGCCATGCAAAACGTTCGAGACCACATCCATGCGGGGAACCAGATTGAACTGCTGAAAGATCATCGCGCAGTCAGCCTGCCAGGCGCGTTTATCTCGGCCCTTCAGCTGCGTGATGTCGCGATCTTCGAACAGGATCTGACCTTCAGTGGCATCCGTCAGCCGGTTAACCATGCGCAGAAGGGTCGATTTACCAGCGCCCGAGCGTCCGATGATCCCGATCATGCAGGGCTTGTCGACATCCAGCGAAGCCGCGTCGACGGCTTTGGTATCGCCGAAGCGTTTGGTCAGTTTCGTGATACGCAGCACGCGATGCCCCCTGTTCTTGTTGGGCGGTCTGCTATCGGGGTTGTTCAAAACCTGTGTGTCAATGAGGTGAAAGTTTTGTAACGGCGCGTATTGCGCTGGGGCTGTCCTTTGCCCCACGGCCCGGGTATATGCGTCCGCGACTCCTTTGCTGACACGAGGCCTCCATGAGCTTTGACCGCACCATCAAGATCGCCCCGTCGATCCTGTCTGCCGATTTCGCCAATTTCGGCGCCGAGATTCAGGCTATCGAGGCACAAGGCGCCGATTGGGTGCATGTCGATGTCATGGACGGGCATTTTGTTCCCAACCTAACATTTGGCCCGCCTGCCGTGAAAGCCTTTCGCCCGCATGTGAAAACAGTGATGGATGTGCACCTGATGATCGCGCCAGTTGATCCTTACATCCAGGCCTATGCGGACGCGGGCGCCGACATCCTGACCGCTCATGTCGAGGCCGGTGCGCACACCCATCGCACGCTGCAAGCCATCCGGGCAGCTGGCATGAAAGCCGGTGTCGCCTTGAACCCCGGAACTCCGGCCGAGGCGGTGGAACACCTGCTGGATCTGGCTGATCTGGTTTGTGTCATGACGGTTAACCCGGGCTTTGGTGGCCAGAAATTCATCGACATGACCAGCAAGGTCCGCAAGCTGCGCCAGATGATCGGAGACCGCCCGATCCATATCGAAATCGACGGTGGCGTCGATCCGCAAACCGCTCCTCTGGTGGCCGCAGCCGGGGCCGATGTGCTGGTTGCGGGATCGGCAGTGTTCAAAGGCGGATCCGTGGACACACCGGAGGTCTATGGTGCAAATATCCGCGCCGTTCGGGCCGCGGCCCAGTCCACCAACGGCTAGCATCTAAGCCGAACGGCTCCCGCCAATCGTCGACGTTCCTAACGGAACATCTCCTCTTGTTGGGCCGGGCATCGCGCTGCGCGCGATGCCCGGCCCAAGCCCGTTCGCGGAACTGGCACAGCCAGTTTTGCGCGGGCGCGGGAACATTTCCTTTTGTCGTCCTGCGGTCCGACCTATGCGTTCAGGTCGTCAAAAGATCGGCCCTCAGCGACCAACTGCTCAAGCAAGGGCGCATGGTGCCAAAAATAAGCATCTTCCTTGGCCCAGTTTTGAATGTTGCCCAGAACCTCTGGCAAGCCCGTCAGATCTGCCCATTTCATCGGCCCGCCCCAATACCTTGGAAACCCGTAGCCATAAAGCAAAGTGACATCCACATCCAACGGGCGGCGCGCGATACCTTCGCCCACAACCTTAGCCGCTTCGTTGACCATGGCCGTCATATAGCGCTGAACAATTTCTTCGTCGGAAAATTCTCGCGATGTGATGCCCTGTGCCGCGCGATCCGCCTCGATCAGAGGCATGACATCAGGGTTCGGCGTGCCGCTGCGCTGACCCGATTCATAGACATAGAAGCCTCGTCCTGTTTTCTGACCGAAATGCCCTGCTTCGCACAGCGCATCAGCAAAGGTACTGTCCCGCGCCCGCGGGTCCATTCCCAGCGCCCGTTTGCGTTTCCGCGTCGCCCAGCCGATATCGAGCCCCGCCAGATCAGACACTGCGAATGGCCCCATGGCAAAACCAAAACCAGTCAGCGCCTTGTCGATCTGAAACGGGCTGGCCCCATCCAGCACCATGTGATCGGCGCAAGCCCGGTATTGGGACAAAATTCGATTGCCGATAAAGCCGTCACAAACCCCGCCGCGAACCGAGATCTTCTTCAACCGCCGCCCAAGCGCAAAGCCTGTCGCGACGACATCTGGCGCGGTTTTGTCGGCCACCACGACCTCGAGCAGTTTCATCACATGCGCGGGGGAAAAGAAGTGCAACCCGATGACATCTGAAGCACGGCTGGTGGACGCCGCAATCTGGTTGATATCGAGATAGGATGTATTGGTCGCCAACACGGCGCCCGGCTTGCAGACCGAGTTCAATTGGGCAAAAACCTGTTTTTTGACCTCCATATCTTCAAACACTGCCTCAACCACCAGGTCCACGGTGGCCAATGCGTCGTATTCCGTGGCCAGCGCAAGTTGGTTACGCAGCAGGTCATCATGCGCGCTCTGGCTAAGCTTGCCGCGTTTGACCGCTCCGGCCAGGTTTGTTGCGATACGCTCTTTCGCTGCATGTGCCGCTTCGGCGGACATCTCAAGCAGCGTGACCTGTAATCCGGCCAAAAGCATCGCCGTTGCAATGCCTGCCCCCATTGTACCGCCGCCCACTAGGCCGATATGGTGCAATTCGCGCGGCTCTATGTCCTCAAGCTCTGGCAGCTTGGCCACCGCGCGTTCGGCGAAAAACGCATGGATCAGACCTTTTCGCTGGTCTGTTTCCATCAGGTCCAGAAACAGTTCACGCTCGCGGGCTTGCCCGGCTGCAAAACTCTCGGCCTCACAAGCGGCCTGAACCGCGCGTACTGCAACTGCAGGAGAAAGCTGACCCCTGCCCTTCTTCAACACCGCGTCATAAGCGGCATCAAAGTCGATAGGGTCGGGTGCAGGCATGTCGCAAACCGGACGACGTTGCGCCCCTTCTTCGAGCAGTTCCTGCGCGTAGGACAGGCCAATTTCGCGTGGCGCGCCGTCTTGCACGCGGTCGAGGATGCCAAGATCCAATGCTTCGGCAGCTCGCACGTGGCGGCCCGTGGTGATCATGCCGAGCGCGGCCTCGACCCCCGCAACACGCGGCAGGCGTTGGGTCCCACCCGCCCCCGGGAGGATTCCCAGATTGACCTCTGGCAACCCGATCTTGGCGTTTGGGACGGCGATGCGATATTGGCTGGCCAAAGCCACCTCGAGCCCGCCGCCCAGCGCGGTACCATGCAGGGCGGATACGATCAGCAAGGGCGACGCTTCGATTCGGTCACACAGCGCGGGCAACCCAGGTTCTTGCAGCGGCTTGCCAAACTCACGAATGTCAGCCCCAGCGAAATAGGTGCGCCCCTCGCCATAGATCAGCACAGCCTTTGCACCTTCGGCTTCCGCGCGTTCCAGCCCGTCCAGCAAGCCACGTCGAACATCTACGCCCAATGCATTCACTGGCGGGTTTTGTGCGGCGAGTACCGCTATATCCCCGTGCTTTTCGTATCGGATGGCTTGAGTCATTGCGCTCCTCCTTGGTACGTCCGCGCGCCGGCTGTGTGGTCTGTCCAAGACTGACCTGCGGTCTGACCGCACACAAGCCTGCATCGCCGCACCTGTTGTTGGTACTGGCACGTCGATGGCACCGATCACGTGCATCTTTTCACCTCGTATACCGGCCGCACAATAACGTTACAAGATTATTGTCTTTCGCGAAATCACGTTACATATCTCTTGCCTCGAATCGCGCACGCACTTATTAATCGACCCATCGGTCGCTTATTGGCGACGTTGAAATACGGAGAGATCATCCAATGGACGCTTTTATCTGCGACGCACAGCGCACCCCGATCGGGCGCTATGGTGGCAGCCTAAGCCGGGTGCGTCCGGATGATTTGGCAGCGGTTCCGATCACGGCGCTTATGGCGCGCAATCCGCAAGCGGATTGGGCTGCGCTGGATGATGTGATCTTCGGGGACGCCAACCAGGCCGGTGAAAGCAACCGCAACGTGGCGCGTATGGCGGCGCTTTTGGCCGGGTTGCCTGTGGATGTGCCCGGCACGACAATCAACCGTCTTTGCGCCAGCGGCATGGATGCTGTTGGCATGGCCGCCCGGGCGATCCGGGCCGGAGATTATGACATGGCCATCGCCGGTGGCGTGGAAAGCATGTCGCGGGCGCCGTTTGTGATGCCCAAAGCCGGCGCGGCCTTCAGCAGAAATGCTGTGATCTATGACACCACGATAGGCTGGCGTTTTGTGAACCCGAAGATGCAAAGTGAGTTTGGTATCGACTCGATGCCCGAAACAGCGGATAACGTAGCGGAAGATTACGGTATCAACCGCGTCGATCAAGACGCGTTTGCGGAACGCAGCCAAGCCCGATGGGCGAAGGCGCACCAGGCCGGGGTGTTTCAGGAGGAGATCACCCCGGTCACAATCGCTCAGCGCAAAGGCGATCCAATCGTAGTCGACAGCGACGAGCACCCGCGCCCCGGAACAACTGCGGATAAGCTGGCCGGTCTGAAAGGGATCAACGGGCTGGACAAGACGGTAACCGCTGGCAATGCCTCGGGCGTCAATGACGGTGCGGCAGCCATTTTGCTGGCGAACGAGACCGCAGCCGCTAAGAACGGCCTAAAACCCATCGCCCGTGTGGTGGGCATGTCGGTCGCCGGGGTTGAGCCCCGCGTGATGGGCATCGGCCCGGTTCCGGCAACGCGCAAAGTGTTGGCCCGAGCGGGGCTGAGCATCGAACAGATGGATGTGATAGAGTTGAACGAGGCCTTTGCCTCGCAGGGACTGGCGACATTGCGCGCGCTTGGCCTCGCGGATGACGCACCGCATGTGAACCCCAATGGTGGGGCCATCGCGATTGGACACCCGCTGGGTATGTCCGGCGCGCGGCTGGTGATGACCGCCGCCTATCACCTGCGCCGGACGGGCGGGCGCTATGGGCTGTGTACTATGTGTGTGGGCGTCGGACAGGGTGCCGCACTTATTCTTGAACGCGTGTAAGGGAGGAGACCCGACATGTACGCTCAGATGGTTAAGACCGCAGGTACGGGCCTGAAATCCCGTGAAGAGATGACCGAGCAGGAACGCGACTTTCAAGACAAGATCGACGCGGATATCAAAATTGAACCCAAAGACTGGATGCCTGATGATTACCGCAAGACCCTGATCCGCCAGATCGGTCAACATGCCCATTCCGAGATTGTCGGCCAACTGCCCGAGGGAAACTGGATCACCCGAGCGCCCACGCTGGAACGCAAGGCGATCTTACTGGCCAAGGTACAGGATGAGGCCGGGCATGGGCTCTATCTGTATTGTGCCGCCGAAACACTGGGTGTCAGCCGGGACGAGTTGACACAAATGTTGTTGGACGGGCGCATGAAGTATTCGTCGATCTTCAATTACCCGACCCTGAACTGGGCCGATATCGGCGCGGTTGGTTGGCTGGTCGACGGGGCCGCGATCATGAACCAGGTTCCGCTGCAGCGGACGTCCTACGGACCGTATGCCCGCGCCATGGTCCGCATCTGCAAGGAAGAAAGCTTTCACCAGCGTCAGGGCTATGACGCAATCCGCAAGATGGCCGAGGGCACGCCGGAACAGAAGAGGATGGCGCAGGACGCGCTGAATCGGTTCTGGTTCCCGTCGCTGATGATGTTTGGACCATCGGACAAGGACTCGGTCCATTCCGCGCAATCCATGGCCTGGAAGATCAAGATCAATACCAATGACGAGCTGCGCCAGAAATTCGTCGACCAGACGGTGCCGCAGGCTGAGTATCTGGGCCTGACGATCCCCGACCCTGATCTGAAGTGGAACGAGGACCGGGGGCACTATGATTTCTCGGAACCGGACTGGTCCGAATTCTTTGACGTGATCAAAGGCAACGGCCCCTGCAACGTGGACCGTCTGGCCGCCCGCAACAAAGCCTGGGATGACGGCCAATGGGTGCGCGACGGGTTGCTGGCCCACGCGCGCAAGAAACGCGCACGCGATCTGGCGGCAGAGTAAAGCTTAGGGAGGGCACCACATGAACAACGAATGGCCCCTGTGGGAAATCTTCATTCGCGGGCAGCATGGGATGAGCCATCGCCATGTCGGCTCGCTGCATGCGCCGGATGCGGAAATGGCGATCAAGAACGCGCGCGATGTCTATACGCGACGTAATGAAGGGGTCTCGATCTGGGTCGTCGAGGCCAACGCGATCACCGCCTCATCGCCCAGCGACAAAGGGCCGATGTATGAGCCCAGCGAAAGCAAGGTATATCGCCACCCAACTTTCTTCGACATTCCCGATGAAGTGGGGGCGATGTGATGACCCGTGACGAGGCGTTCCTGCAATTTCTGCTGCGCATGGGCGACAACACCCTGATCCTGGGGCATCGCGTCAGCGAATGGTGTGGTGTCGCACCGGTGTTGGAGGAAGATATCGCGCTGGCCAATACGGCGCTGGATCTGATCGGGCAGACGCAGATGTGGCTGGGTCTTGCCGGAGAGATTGACGGTGGCAAAAGCGCCGATGATCTGGCCTTTCTGCGCGATGCCTGGGATTTCAGAAACGTGCTGCTGGTCGAAGTTCCGAACGCGGAATTTTGCCGCACCCTGATGCGCCAGTTTCTGTTCGACGCGTGGCACTCGATCATGTTGGGGCGCTTGATCAAATCCTCGGACGAACGGGTCGCAGCGATTGCCGCAAAGGCCAGTAAAGAGGTCGCCTATCACCTCGAACGCTCTGGCGACACGGTGGTCGGGCTGGGTGACGGCACCGAGGAAAGCCACGCCCGGATGCAAGAGGCGCTGGACTATCTCTGGCCTTACGTGGGCGAGATGTTTGCAAGCGATGACGTTGATGCGCAGACGGTTGCCGCAGGGATTGCCCCTGACCCTGCCGATCTGCGCGCTGAGTATGACACTCTAGTCGAACGCGTTTTGAGCACCGCGACTCTGACGATCCCCGAAAGCCGGTTTGCCCATAAAGGTGGGCGCGACGGGCGGATGCATACCGAACATCTGGGCCAGCTGCTGACACAGATGCAATGGCTGCAACGCGCCTATCCCGGCGCAAAGTGGTAGGCACATGCGGGCCTCAACCGATCAGGTCTGGGACTGGCTGGACGCGGTTCCCGACCCCGAGATCCCGGTAATCTCGGTCGTTGATCTGGGCATTGTGCGCGATGTGCGGTGGCAAGGCGATATGTTGCAGGTGACGGTGACGCCAACCTATTCCGGCTGCCCGGCCACATCGGTGATCAGCATGGACATCGAAACAGCGCTGCGCGACCACGGGATCGACAATCTGCGGATCAAGACAAGCATTGCCCCAGCCTGGACCACCGACTGGCTAAGCGACAAGGGCCGCGCCAAGCTTGAAGCATTTGGCATCGCTCCACCCCAACCCGCAGGTGGGCCCGAGCGCTGTCCCCATTGCGGCAGCACTGCCGTTGAGAAGGTCAGTCAGTTCGGATCGACCCCATGCAAGGCCCATTGGCGCTGCACCGACTGCCTGGAACCTTTTGACTATTTCAAGTGCATCTGACGGAGGAGCACCGGATGGCACGCTTTCATGATCTGGAAGTCACCGACATACACAAGACTATCCGCGATGCTGTGGTGGTGACGTTAAAGCCCGTGAATGATGCGGCAGATGCTTTTGACTTCACGCAGGGGCAATACCTGACCTTTCGGCGCGATTTTGACGGCGAGGAGCTGCGTCGGTCCTACTCGATCTGTGCGGGTAAAGATGAGGGCGTATTGCAGGTGGGGATCAAACGGGTAGAGGGCGGTGCGTTTTCGACCTGGGCCAACACCGATTTGCAGGCAGGTGACAGGGTTCAGGCGATGCCGCCCATGGGCAGCTTTTTCACCGCGATCGATCCCACTGCTGAAAAGCACTACCTGGGTTTTGCTGGTGGGTCCGGGATCACGCCGGTCCTGTCGATCCTGAAGACCACGCTGGCGCAAGAGCCCCAGTCGCGGTTCACGTTGGTCTATGCCAATAAAGGCGTGAACACGATCATGTTCCGGGAAGAGCTTGAGGATCTCAAGAACCTTCATATGGGGCGTTTGAACGTCATCCATATTCTGGAAACCGATGCGCAGGATATCGACCTGTTCACCGGGTTGGTTACCCAAGAGAAATGCGCCCAGCTTTTTGAGCATTGGATCGACATCAAGACTGTCGATACGGCCTTCATCTGCGGGCCCGAACCAATGATGCTTGGCATTGCGGCCGCGCTGAAAGACCATGGGCTAGAGGACGGGCAGATCAAGTTCGAACTGTTTGCCAGTGCGCAACCCGGGCGGGCCAAACGCAGAGTCACCAATGGCGATGAGGCATCACAAGCCAACCAGACCAGCGCCTCGGTCACGCTGGACGGGTCAACGCAAACGATCACGATGCCCAAGGATCAATCTATACTCGAGGCAGCTTTGGACAACGCGATGGACGCGCCCTTTGCGTGCAAGGCCGGGGTCTGTTCGACCTGTCGCTGCCGGGTCATCGAGGGCGAGGTCGAGATGCTCGCCAATCATGCGCTTGAGGATTACGAGGTCGAAAAAGGATATGTCCTAAGCTGCCAGGCCTATCCAGTCACAGACCGCGTTGTTGTGGATTACGACCAATAGGGAGACGGCCCAATGACAGACAGCATGACCCTCGACAGCTATCTGGCCGCAGGCGGGGTTCTGACCAACCCGACCAACGTGCCTCCGCGCTACCGGGCCGAGCTGATGAAGTTGATGGCAACTTTTGTCGACAGCGAACTGGCCGGGGCCGCAGGTTTTGCGGACATCATAAATCAGGGTCCGGGGATCAAGGAACGCATTGCCGCAGCCAAAATCGTGCTGGAAAAGACCGATAACGCAGATCGTGTTCTCAAGATCATGGGAGAGTTTGGAGCGGATACACAGCGCTATGCCACGCATCACCCCTGGACCGCGCGTCTGGACCGGGATGCCGATATCGGCGCCAGCCGCAGCGAACATGACATGCGGCTGGCCGTCTTCAACTACCCGCTGACCGGTTGGGTTGATGCGGTTGTGATGAACCTGCTGATGAGCCGCGCGGTGGCGGAACAATTGGCCGAATTTTCGACCGTCTCGTATCAACCTCTGGCCGAGGCGTTTCGTTCGATCGCACCGATCGAGGCCCATCATGGCGAACTGGCGCTTGAAGGGGTTGTGAAACTGGTCGAACAAGGGAATGACGCGCAGCTTCAGGCCTCGGTGGACTATTGGTGGCCTCGGGTCGCCGTCAGCTTTGGGGCCAGTGACTCAGAAAAGTTCAAGACCTTGCAGGCAATGGGATTGCGCCGCATGACGGGGTCCGAATTAAAAGCCAGATGGCAGGCCGAAACGACGCGGGTTCTGAACCAACTGGGCCTTAGCGCCGGGCCCGGCTGATCAACCCGTATTTCAACGCGAAAGACCGTAGGGAGCGGCGTCGAGGCTTGGCTTTTTGCACAGCGCCTGTAGCCTGTGATCCGCCTTTTCGATTGAACTCGTAGACGTCGATCACCTTTTCCGCACAGCCACACGCTTCGCCCAGGCCAACCTTGGCAAAGTAGAACTTTTCGAACCGTTCCGGCTTGTGCATGATCGTCCTCCGTGGCGGGTATTGAAACAGACCGCGCGGGATTTGCCAAATCACGTCACCGCTAAAGACCCTTCAGCCCGTTCAGCGTCAGATCGCTGACCAGGGCGGCATAGTCTTTGCGGGCGGCCTCATCCGCGTCGGTGTTCCACATATAAAACCAGTTCAACATGCCAAAGACGGACATCGTCGCAGCCCGCAACCTGCGTTTGTCTTCGCGCAATGCCGGCGCGTTTTCTGCCAGAATATCACTGAGGAAAACAACCAGTTCACGCTGATAGCCACGCAGCAAAACCTGTTGCTCGTCCGGTAGGGCAGACAGCCCCGCCGACTGCACCCTGTGTTCGTCGTCGGCACCCTGATAGGCCACCAGGATCTCTTGCACTACACGCCGCAATCGCGCCTGTGCGTCCAGCCCTTTCAGATCAAGCCCACAGATCGCATCGCGCAGCTGATGCAGATAGGTTTCCAGCATGTCGAATAGAATCGCGTCTTTGCTGTCGTAATAGTGGTAGATATTGGCCTTCGAGATCCCGCATTCACGGGCGAGTTGCGACATCGAGGCCCGGTCAAACCCCTCGCGCGCAAAGACACGTGCGGCGGATTTCAGGATGTGGCTGCGCTTGTCGTCGTGATCTTTGGCAATCGTTCGGGCCAAGTGTTGTTCTCCGGTTTTGGGTCAGCTGTTGCGATTGTCGATCACACGGCGTGCTTTGCCCTGGCTGCGTTCCACCGCGCCGGGGTCGCCGACATCGATCTCGGTCGAAATGCCAACGACGTCCTTGATGCGTTTGCTCAGCATACGGGCGGCAGCGGTTTTGCTGAGTTCGTCCGCAGCATCCGGCAGCGCCTCGACATGCACCCGCATCGCGTCCATATGGCCCGCGCGGTAAAGCTCGATCTGGTAATAAGGGGCCAGCCCTCCGGTGGCCAGAACCTGCTCTTCGATCTGGCTGGGAAAGACGTTGACGCCCCGCAGGATGATCATGTCGTCCGAGCGTCCGGTGATCTTTTCCATCCGCCGCATCGACCGCGCTGTCCCCGGCAGCAGCCGCGTCAGATCCCGCGTGCGATAGCGGATCATCGGCAAGCCCTCTTTGGTCAAGGTGGTAAAGACCAGCTCACCCATTTCACCATCCGGCAGCACGTCGCCGGTTTCGGGATCTATGATCTCGGGCAGGAAATGATCTTCCCAGATCACCGGACCGTCTTTGGTTTCCACGCATTCATTGGCGACCCCAGGCCCCATGATCTCGGACAGACCGTAAATATCGACCGCATGCATATCGAAAGCCTGCTCGACCTCAGCCCGCATCGAATCCGTCCAGGGTTCGGCCCCAAAGATACCGACAGAGAGCGAGCATGCGCGCGGGTCCAAGCCGACCTTGTGGAATTGCTCCAGAATGTTGAGCATATAAGACGGCGTGACCATGATCCCATCGGGTTTGAAATCGGTGATCAGATCAACCTGTCTGGTCGTCTGCCCACCCCCCATCGGCACCACCGTCGCGCCCAGTTTCTCGATGCCGTAATGGGCGCCCAGGCCACCGGTGAACAGCCCATAGCCGTAGGCATTGTGGACGGTATCGCCCTTGCGCAACCCGCTGGCGCGCAGCGAGCGGGCGACGAGATCAGCCCAATTGTCGATATCGCGCTGAGTATATCCCACGACCGTTGGCTTGCCGGTTGTGCCCGAGGACGCATGCAGTCGGATAATCTGCTCACGTGGAACAGCGAACAGACCAAACGGGTAGTTGTCACGCAGGTCGTTCTTGTAGGTAAACGGAAACTTCGCCAGATCGCTAAGGTTGCGCAGATCATCGGGATGCACGCCCACCTCATCAAACCGCTGACGATACATCGGTACGTTGTCATAGGCGTGGTGCAGGGACCATTTCAACCGTTCCAATTGCAAGGCGCGGATTTCGTCGATCGAGGCGATCTCGATCGGGTCAAGATCCGCGCGGTTTGGTGTAAGATCTTTCATGCCATCCCCCCTGTTCTAGCTTTCATCAAAAACCACTCCTCCAATGGCCCGGGAAAACCCGCGAAACTCGGCGATTTTGACGTTGTCCTGATTGGTCACCGTCACGTCATAGATACCGCTGCGCCCTGCCAGGTTCTGCTCGGTGGCGCGCGCCGTCAGCAGATCGCCGCGACGGGCGGGGGCTATGAAACTGATAACGTTGTGCTGTGCCACGGTCGCCGCGTTTCGGCTGTTACACGCAAAGGCAAAGGCGCTGTCGGCCAGCATGAAGGTCACGCCGCCATGGCAAATCCCGTGGCCATTGCAATGATGCGCCTGCACCTCAAGCGTCAGCGTCGCAGTGCCTTCATCCACATGTTTCAGGCCCATCCCCGCCCATTGCGAAGCTTGATCCCGCCCCCACATCGTGGCGGCTGCTTTTACTGCACGGTCCTGTGGCGTCATCCTATTCTCCCTTGAAGACCGGCGGGCGTTTTTCCAGAAAGGCGGTGACTCCCTCGGCATAATCAGCGCTGCGACCGCAGGTCCGCATAGCGTCGGCCTCAAGCTCAAGATGGTCCGTCAGCGTATTGGTAGCCGCCGCCTGAATGGTCTGCTTGGTCAGACCCAGCCCAAGCGTGGGCCCATTGGCAAACTGCTGGGCCATGGCGCGCGCCTCTGGCATCAGTTCTGCATCCGGCAGAGCCTTCCAGATCAACCCCCAGTCTGCAGCTTGTTGTGCTGGCAAGGGCTGACCCGTCAGCGCCAGCCCCTTGGCCCGCGCCTCGCCCAGCAAACGCGGCAAGTGCCAGCTGCCGCCTGTGTCGGGGATCAAACCGACCTTGGAAAACGACTGAATGAACTTGGCGGACTCGGCGGCCAGAACCACATCGCAGGCCAGCGCCAGGTTGGCCCCTGCCCCGGCAGCAACCCCGTTGACAGCACAGATGACGGGAACGTTAAGCGACCGGATCAAGCGTACCAACGGCGCATAGAAAGTGCGTACCGTTTCGCCCAGATCCGGCGGGCCATCCATTTTGGCGGGATTCCTGTCCCCAAGATCCTGTCCGGCACAAAAGCCGCGCCCGGCCCCTGTCAGCAATATGGCCCGCTTTCGCTGATCTCGGGCGTCTTCCAAAGCCGCGCGCAAGGCATAATGCATCTCATCAGTGAAACTGTTCAGCCGGTCCGGGCGGTTCAAGGTGATTTCGACCCATTGGCCGTGATCTTGCGTTACAATCGTATCTGACATGCCCGGCTCACTTTGCGCTGGTTTCACAAATTTCTTGCATAAACCGAACGGTTGGTCAATAAATTCCAAACCTTTGACAAGCACGCGCCTTGAACGCCGCGGCTTGACGAAACGAACAGGAGAGCCCTCATGTCCCTGCACCAAATATCCAGTTTCGCAAATGGCGCGTGGGTTCCGCCTGGTCCCGGCGCGCGCACGATTGCATCGGCTATCACCGGTGCGCCGTTTGCCAGCGCTGGCAACACCGATCTTGATGCGCAGGCGATGTTGGACCACGCCCGAGACATCGGCGGCCCGGCTTTGCGCGCCCTGACCTTCCACCAGCGCGCCAAGATGCTCAAGGCGCTGGCCCAGGTGCTTTCTGAGCAGAAACAGGCGCTCTATGATCTGAGTTTCGAAACCGGTGCGACGCAAAAAGACCACCTGATCGATATCGATGGCGGCATTGGCACGATGTTCGTTTTCGCCTCGAAAGGGCGGCGAGAGATGCCGGATGCGCATGTGTACCTGGACGGCGATGTTGAGCAATTGTCGCGCAATGGCACATTTCTGGGCCAGCACGTATGCACACCGCTGCAAGGCGTGGCGATCCATATCAACGCCTTCAACTTCCCCGTCTGGGGCATGCTGGAAAAACTCGCCCCTACCCTACTGGCCGGTGTTCCGGCCATCGTGAAACCTGCCACCAACAGCTGTTATGTAACCGAGCTGGCGGTACGGATCATGCTGGAGAGCGGCCTGCTGCCCGATGGCAGCCTGCAACTGGTATCCGGCGGCATAGGCGACATGCTGGATCGGCTGGGATGTCAGGATGTGGTCAGCTTTACAGGCTCAGCCGATACCGCGCTGAAACTGCGGCAGACGCCTGCCATACTGCAGAACTCGGTTCGGTTCGTGGCTGAACAAGACAGCCTGAACGCGTCCATCCTGGGGTCGGATGTGACACCGGACGCACCCGAGTTTGACCTGTTTGTCAAAGAAGTCGCGCGCGAGATGACCACGAAGGCCGGGCAGAAATGCACCGCAATCCGCCGGATCATCGTGCCGGAAACGCAGGTTCAAAACGTGATCGACGCGGTCTCAGCCCGCCTGACCAAAGTCACCATCGGCGATCCCCGTGCTGATGACACCCGCATGGGCGCTTTGGTATCCAACGCCCAGAAAGCAGACGTGTTGGCCAAAGCAGCGTTGATCGGGCAAGAGGCCAATCGCGTGTTCGGCGACCCCGACGCGTTCGAGTTGAACGGCGACCCAAACGGTGCCTTTGTGCCGCCGATGCTGTTTCATTGTACCGACCCTGACACTGCCCAGCGCGTCCACGACACCGAGGCTTTTGGTCCCGTCTCAACCCTTATGGGCTATCGCGATCTGAACCACGCGGTCGAGATTGCCAATCGCGGGCAAGGCTCGCTGGTGACTTCGCTCATCACCCATGACCCGCAGGTCGCCCGTGATGTGGTGCTGAAGGCCGGAGCGTATAACGGGCGGATTTATATCAACGACCGCGACTCGATGGCCGAATCCACCGGTCACGGGTCACCTCTGCCTCATATGGTTCATGGTGGCCCAGGGCGCGCAGGCGGTGGCGAAGAGATGGGAGGTGTGCGCGGCGTCATGCATTACATGCAGCGCACGGCTGTGCAGGGCTCCCCCCGGATGCTGGCCACGATTGGCGGCAAATGGGTGCCCGGCGCGCCCGAGATCACCACCCCAGCGCATCCCTTCACCCGCAGCTTTGATGCGCTGGAAATTGGTGAGACTTTGCACACAGCGCCGCGCGTCGTCACATTGGATGACATCGAACATTTCGCCAGATTCACCGGTGACACTTTTTATGCCCATATGGATGAGGCCGCGGCCGCGCGAAATCCGTTCTTCCCCGGTCGCGTAGCCCACGGCTATCTGTTGCTGAGCTTTGCTGCCGGTTTGTTTGTGGAACCCAATGAGGGCCCGGTGCTGGCAAACACCGGTCTGGACGGGTTACGTTTCATGAAGCCCGTCGTGCCCGGCGATGCGATCAAAGTGCGCCTGACGGTCAAACAAAAGACCCAGCGCAACGAGGAATATGGCGAGGTGCGGTGGCATGTCACCCTGACCAATCAGGATGACGAACCGGTGGCAGAATACGAATTGCTGACCATGTGCGCCCGCTAAATGCAGCACGCAAGGAAACCGATTTTCTTATGAGTGCGCGCAGGTTACTGTGCCTTCATGACCAGCCAGAGTTCGTGGTTCGAGAAAGCCGTCGCCGCGCTGACGGACACGCGTGATCAGCGGGTGTGGTCCATTATTGTTTCGCTTTTTGGAGATCTGGCCCAGGATCCGGGTGCACAGATCTCGGGCGGTGCGCTCACCCGGGTGATCGAACCCATGGGGATCAAACCCGAAGCCGTTCGAGTGGCCCTTCACCGGTTGCGCAAAGATGGCTGGATCGAAAGCGACCGGGTCGGACGTGTCTCGCACCATTACCTGACCGAATTCGGACGCGCGCAATCTGCTGCTGTCACCCCGCGCATCTACGCGCGCACCGGCAATGTCAGCCAAAACTGGCATCTGCTGATCGCCGAAGATGGTGTTGGAACGCAATTGCTGGACGATGTCCTTCTCAGCCGGGAATACGCGTCGATCGGGCGGAATATTGCTTTGGGCTCTGGCCCTGCGCCCGATTTGGACGACGCGCTACTGTCAGTGACCATCACGGCACAACACGCCCCCAAATGGCTGCAGGATCGCCTTTGCCCGAAGGATCTGTGTCTCGCTTGCCAAGCCCTGCTGGAGGCCGTGCAAACCGCATCGAAATCACGGCCCTCTAAACACGCTTTGAGCCCGTCGCAAACGGCAACGCTCAGAACCCTGCTGGTGCATCGATGGCGGCGCATCGTTCTGCGTCAGCCCGATCTGCCCGACGGGTTCTTTCCGCCCGACTGGCTCGGCCCCGAATGCCGCGCGGCGGTCTTCGATCTGCTTGACACATTGGACCACCCGTCGCCCGACCTGCTGAATTCCACTGAATAGTTTCAAGATTGCGAGCTTGACCACGATGACGATTCTTCTGACCACATTTGCCCTGATCGCGGCCTTCTTTGTCGCGATGCACATTTGGACAAGGGTGTTGACCCGCCAGGGCCGTGCGACTGTTCCGCAACTGGGCCAGATCGTTGAAGTACCGGGCGGTACGATCCACTATGTTGAACGCGGTGACCCGTCAAAATCGACCCTTGTGATGATCCATGGCCTGTCCGGTCAGCTGCAGCATTTCACCTATGCGCTGGTCGATGAACTTTCGGACGATTTTCACATATTGGCTGTGGATCGCCCCGGCTGTGGCTATTCCACGCGCCAGAGCGCTGACTTGGCTGATCTGCCCGAACAGGCGCGGATGATACAGGCCTTTCTTCAGGCAAAGGGTGTCGATCAGGTGATTCTTGTGGGTCATTCACTGGGCGGGGCCGTATCTTTGGCTATGGCATTGGATTACCCGGAAAACACTACAGCACTGGCCCTGTTGGCGCCATTGACGCAACAAATGCCCGAGACCCCAGCAGTGTTCAAACCTCTTGAGATCCGCACTGGCTGGCTACGCACCTTTATCGGCAATACACTCGCCGTGCCGCTGGCGCGCAAAACAGCCCCTTTAGTTTTGAAGGACGTCTTCGCCCCAGAACCTGCGCCTGCTGACTTTCTGGAACGCGCCGGGGGTGCACTTGGCCTGCGCCCTTCGGCGTTCATAACTGCGTCACAAGACGTGCTTGGGGTTGAGCGCAGCATCGCGGCACTGAATCGACGCTATGTCGACCTCAGCGTGCCTGGGGGCATCCTGTTTGGTACCGATGATCCCGTGTTGCCATCCGAGATGCACGGGCCGCCAATGACCCAATTCGGACTGAGGTTTGAAGCG
Source organism: Ruegeria sp. HKCCD7255 (assembly GCF_013031565.1). Lineage (NCBI taxonomy): Bacteria > Pseudomonadati > Pseudomonadota > Alphaproteobacteria > Rhodobacterales > Roseobacteraceae > Ruegeria > Ruegeria sp. HKCCD7255. Next base: position 288,801 of record NZ_WQAG01000004.1, read on the forward strand.
CTTGAGGGGCGCGGACATATGATCCTGATCACCGCACCCGACGACTGCGCCCGCTTTATACGCGAGGTTGCAGAGCAATCGAGCTAGCACACTCTTCTGCCTGAGCCGTGTCAAACATCTGAGCAAGTAAAGAATAGCGGAATGCGCGTGTTTTCCCTCTTGACCCCTCCGCCCCCCTCCCGTAAATCGCCTTTCACTCGTGGCGGAGTAGCTCAGTTGGTTAGAGCAGCGGAATCATAATCCGCGTGTCGGGGGTTCAAGTCCCTCCTCCGCTACCAAATCACAAAAGCTAGGTTATTGTTTTTTAGATCAAACCTTTGGTAGTCTTCTGATTGTCCCGCCGTTTTTCCCACCACTTGGTTTCTCAAACACCAATTTGGAAAGGGAACGAGATGAAGAACGAAACCCCCAAAGACATCTGTGACGAAATACTGGGCTTGGCCATGGAAGCAGCGGGCTTGGCTGTAGCCATGGATAACGCTCTCTTCTTCGACAACGTTGGTTTGACAGGGCTGCATCGGGAAACACGAAGAGCTTTCGATGGAATAGCAAAGTCGCTCCGTAGAACAACGGATACGCTTGTTGACCAAATCGAAGCTCTCGACATGTCAGTCGATTGGTCCAATGCCGCAAAGGACGGCCCAAGGCTCGTAAACGGTTAGATCTGCAATTCAAGTATTTGAGTGAGCTTAGTCACCAGAAACTGCCCCCACATGGTGTATCCAGGGGGGTCGTTTTTTTTGGGGGTGGGGCAAAAATTCGCGCGATCAGATGCAGTGTCCACTCCCACACTCGCGCGCCTCTAAAAAAATTATTATTTAGATTGTTAATCGCGCGCTTGATCTCAAACTACCAGATAAGCGTTGGGTGCAATCCCATATCGCGTCTGTGCTGTGCATCGGTTAATCGACAGTCTGATTTGAGACTTCCTCCCGAACCAGGTGGAGGCAGAAATGAAGAATTCAGAAATTGTCGACCGGATATCGCATGGCCAAAAGGTTCTAGTGCCCTGTTAGTATTTGTCCGCCTACACAATACCCGAGAAGATAGAGGCCCTTGTAGCACGAGACCCGCAGCAGATGATCGATTGGCAAAGATCTGAGGTGCTCCACCCTTCGGGCGGGCTGGCGCACTTTGTGGTGAGCGATGAGAAGGTATCCGGGCGCGAATACCACGCTGTCGGCCAGCACCCGACACGAGAGATGCGCTCACGGGTGATCCTAAAAGATGTCACTGTCGAGGACTGAGAGACGTCGGCGCCACATTGCGAACGAATAGGAAATTGAACCTCGTTTGTTTAGTTGTTGCTAACATGCGGCAGCCTGCCCCCATACTACCAAAGGCAGTTTCGCGGACACTTCTACCATTCGCGAAAAAGATTGGTGAATTTGCGGTTTGATCAATTGCGTTGAGCCCAGAGAGTAACTCCAGCGACAAGCCTGACTTGTTTTCAGTAAATTACTCGCGCAACATCCGTGAATGTCCGGAACCTATTGGGAGGTTGGCATGGCAGAGCTACGCGAAATTGGTAAGACAGGTATACGGGT
>NZ_WQAG01000032.1:0-1731 GCF_013031565.1 Ruegeria sp. HKCCD7255
GAATGCCTCAACGAACACCTGTTCCCGTCATCGCGCCATGCCTGCCGCACAATTGCGGCATGGCGCGCCGACTACAATCACCACCGCCCACACTCGAGCCTCGACGGGCTCACACCGTGGGAGTACCACCAACGGTCAAGAGAGGACCAAACACTGAGCAGAGCTAACTAAGAAACGCGGACTCCAAAGGGAGCAGGTCAACAGCCACCTGCAAAGCTGAAGAATGCTATAGAGTTAGGTTGCTAGCTGCTATATTCATCTCAGTATCAAAAGTTTGTCACACGACTGCGCGCAATAGACCTTCGTTCATAAACCCTAGTACCTGAGACATCTCTTCGCGGAGTTGTTCATTGCGCTGACTGTCCTGAAAGCGCTCAATAGAAAGGAACCCTTCTAAATCGAACTCTGGATCTATCGTGGATAGTCTTCGAATAGCCCGTTTCAACCGCTCTGTATCATCCAAATGCAAAGCGGCGGCGGCTCTGTACGCGGCGGCGCGACGGGTAAGTCGCGGGAATGCCGTTGCCGCCTGGAAACAAGCTTCCCAATCTCTTAGTGTGTAATGTGCAATTACTCCAACTTCTCGGCAGTACTCCGGAAGGTACGGATCAAGTGCTTCGGCACGCCTTTGAAAAACAAGCCCCTTTTCCCCATCGCCTAAGTAATTGTGAACATTTCCCGCGTGGGCGACAATATATGCGTGGTTTGGCGTTATTTCGAGCGCGCGCGAGTAATGATAAAGTGCATTGTCAAAGTCTTCCTTGTACAAAGACAGTGACCCCATGATCCTGTGGACTTCAGCATCATTGCTATCTAACTCTAACGCCCGACGCCCCATTTCCCAGTAAAGATCGTCATCTTTTATCCCAAGCCATTCGTCCCGCGTTGCGACGGCGCAAGCCAACCATGCTTGAGCTCTGCCGAACGTCGGGTCTTTTTCCAAAGCCTTTTTCAACCACTTCATTGCGGTTTCAGCATTCTCGCGCGTGACACCACCAATGCGGTGATGGTGAAGCCCACGTTTCAAGCAATCGTAAGCGGCCATGTCACTGGTCGGTTTTTCCCTGGCCGATTTTTCTGCTTGTTGTTCGACACGTCCTGCGACGGCGGCTGAGATTTTGGCAACCATATCGTCCTGAACATCAAACAGTTCGTCCACTTCGCAGTCATAATTCTCAGACCAAACTTGAGCACCGCTAGACCCGTCAAAAAGACGCGCTGAGACCCTGACGCGTTCGCCCAAAACACGTACGCCACCCTCGACGGCGTAACGAACTCCCGTTTCTCCGCAAATCGTATCGGGCGAACAATCGCGCTCTTCCAAAGAGAAGCTAGCGTTTCGTGAAATCACGAATAACTCGGTGAATCGCGAGAGTTCTGTGATCACATCTTCTGTGAAACCTTCTGCAAAATATTGTTGCTCTGGATCTGTACTGCGGTTTTGGAACGGAAGAACGATTACACCATTGTCGCGTTGCTGGGGTTTAGTAGCCTGTGTTTGAGGCAACCCCTTTGTAAGCATACAACTATGCAATCCGAGATCGCCCTCGACTGAATAAAGCTCGACTGCTTCGTCGATGTTTTTGAAACGCCGGTGACCAATTGGCTTGAACCGAACTTGCGCGCCGCGTTTAGCCTGTTCGAAAACGGCGTGCGAGACCAAAACCCCGCCCGGCTCAGCCTCTGCTTCGATCCGCGCAGCAATGTTCACGCCGTCTCCAAGCAGATCTT